>JAYUSF010000151.1:0-18418 GCA_043755815.1 Verrucomicrobiota bacterium | reverse complement strand
TCATCAAGCTGGGCATGGACACCAAGTCCGTCGTCGCCCGCTTTGAGGCCGAGCGGCAGGCGTTGGCGATGATGGACCACCCGAACATCGCCAAGGTGCTCGACGCCGGCGCGACCGATTCCGGCCGGCCCTACTTCGTGATGGAACTGGTCCGCGGCATCCCCATCACGCGCTACTGCGACGAGAACAAGCTGGATACCAAGGCCCGGCTCGACCTGTTCATCAAGGTCTGCCAAGCCATCCAGCACGCACACCAGAAGGGCATCATCCACCGCGACATCAAGCCGTCGAACATCCTCGTCACGTTGCACGACGGCGTGCCGGTGCCGAAGGTGATCGATTTCGGCATCGCCAAGGCGACCGAGGGTCGGCTGACCAACGCGACCTTGTTCACCGCCTTCGAGCAGTTCATCGGCACGCCCGCCTACATGAGTCCGGAGCAGGCGGAGATGAGCGGCCTGGACATCGACACCCGTTCCGACATCTACGCGCTCGGCGTGCTGCTCTACGAACTGCTCACGGGCAAGACGCCGTTCGACGCCAAGGAACTGGTTCAGTCCGGCATCGACGCCATGAGGAAGACGATCCGGGAAAAGGAGCCGGTGCGCCCAAGCACGCGGCTGACGCAGGCGCTCGTAGCCGCCGAGGTGACGAGGCGGAAACCGGGAAAAGACGAGCCGTCCGCCTCCTCACGTCGGCGGCTACAGGAGCTGGTCAAGCTGATCCGCGGTGACCTGGACTGGATCGTGATGAAGTGCCTGGAGAAGGACCGCACGCGTCGCTACGAGACGGCCAACGGACTGGCGGCGGACCTCAAGCGGCACTTGGAAAACGAGCCGGTCGTCGCCCGGCCGCCGAGCGCCGCCTACAAGTTTCAGAAGGCCTTTCGCCGGAACAAGCTCGCGTTCACGGCGGCGGTCGCGGTAGGGGCAGCGTTGGTTGGCGGCTGTAGCCTGGCCACGTTCGCCTTTCTTCAGAAGCAGGCCGCCCTTCAGGCCCTGATTCATTCCGACCACCAGCGCGTCATCGAACGCATCCGCTATGCCATCCAGAGCGGCGACCAGGCACGCACCGAGCTTGCGCTCCGCGCTGCGGTGGAAACCCAACTCCCGGAAGCGCAGCTGCGATTTTTGCGGGGACTGCACCTGGTGACGACCGCCCAAGCGGCACGGGCCATCCCGGAGCTCAAGGTCGCCCGCACCCTCGAACCGGACAATGTGGCTGCGCTCGGACTCCTGGCCACCGCCACCATCACCTCGGCCGGGTGGGACGAATTTGAAGCACTGCTCCCGGAGTTAGAAACGGCCAGACCGGTCACTCCCGACGATTATCTTTTTCTCGGTCAGGCCATTGCCAACATCAAGCCGAGGGTTGGCCTATCTCTCATGGAGCAGGCGGTTCGCGCCGAGGATTCGCCCATGGCGCGTATTCTTCTTGCCGGAGCGAAGACGGTGGAGGCGACGGATTCCGGTGACCTTGCGCTGATGCGCGAGGCCCTGGCCGACAGTTCGGCTGCCGAAGCGTGGGCGCGCAATTCGCTACCAGTGCTGATCGCCTCGTGCCACGCCCACCAGGCGGCCGCAGAGCTCTACCAGCGGGCCGGGGAAGACCGACTGGCGGAAATCGAAAGACAGGCAGCCGAGCAGGCCGGCATGCGACTGGAGACATTCCATCCAAACTTGCAGGCACTTCGGGCGCGCCTGGACCACCTGATCCTGACGGGTGCCGTTGACCGGGCGCTTGAGCTGGCCGGCAGATGGTCCCGGGAAATACCCGGTGCGGACCTTCAACTGCATCTTGTCTATGTGTTGCTGATGAAGGGGGATTTCAAAGTATCCCTCGAACTGGCCAGACCGCTGAAGCGCGATCCACTGATGCGCTGGACCCATTACCTTGCAGCGATGGAGCTGGGAGACCATACAGAAGCCAATGGCGTGCTAAAGGAAGTGTCGGCCAAGACTCCGGGCGACATTCGTGCCCTCTTTGTTGCCGTAAGCATCAACCTCATTGCGGGCCGACAGGAGCAGGCCCAGACCATGGCTGGTGATTTCCTGCGACAGAGGGGACCGATCGGCGGACTACTGACCCCGAATCGAGTGGGGCGGTTGATTGAGTTTATGGCCGGTAATCTCGGCGAGGATGACCTGTTGGAAGGAGCCAAAGGATCCCAAGGCAAGGCAGATGCGTTTCATTTCGTGGGAGTGCATCACCTGGCAAAGGGAGATCGGAAGAAAGCCCGCATCCGCCTGCAGCAGTCCGTCGATGTCGCGGTGGGCGGCGGCATATCCAAGCACATTTCACTGATCATGCTAAAGCGCCTTGATGAGAACCCCGACTGGCCACCTGCCATCCCTGTCTCAAAGGTGCCGCCCACGCCTTGAGATCACGAGGCAGGATTGAGGACGCCGAGATGCCCGCGTAATCCAGATTTCCAGTCAGTTCCTCATGCCAACTTACCGATTCCCCATGCCCAAACTTCATTTCCACCAACCTGAGTTTACCACGCATTCCTGTGACCTCCCCGAGGGCACGACCAAGTTGGGGCGAAGTTCCCGGAACAACCTTGTCCTCACCGATCCTTCCGTGTCGGCGGACCATTGCGAACTGCTGGTGAATTGGAACGAGGTGATCGTCCGCGACCACGGCTCCTCCAACGGCACCTGGGTCGCCGGCGTGCGGGTGAACGGCCAGCTTCCGGCGAATCACGGCGAGCTCATCCGGTTCGGCCGGGTGGAAGCACGGTTGGAGTTGGACGGATTTCCCGCGGACGACGCGACAGCGAATACGGCCAACTTCGGGGCCTCGCGCCCGGCCGAATCGCGTCCCGACGCGGAATCATTCAAGCGGGTGATCGGGAGCGATTCCATCGGCCAGGACACCCGGAACGCGACAATCTCGATTCCCGAACCCGTCAAACCCGCGCCGCCGGCGGCCGCTGCCCCGCCCCATGCCCCTCCGGCGAAGCCGGCACCGCCCCGCCGGCCCTCGGGACGATGGTGGTGGAAGGCGGCCCTGTTGGCGGTGGTCGTGTTCGCCGTCTCCTGGTTGCTCCAGAAGTTACGATGAGCGACGTCACCCAAATCGTCACCGCGGTCCGCGCGGGCGATGACGCGGCGGCCGAGCGGCTGTTCGAGCTGGTCTGTGCCGAGCTGCGGCAGGTCGCGGCGCAGATCTTACAGCGTCACCAAGGTCAGCCCGGCGATGGGTTCGAAATGCTTCCGGTTGAAGGTGGCCAGTTTGCTGCCGCGATGCCGCGCCGTCGCCGCGACGATCAAATCATAGAAGCCCGGCATTTTCCCGGATGCCTCAACCTCCGCCCAGATGCGCGCGTGCTCGCGGGCAATCTCGGCGGTGTAGGGAATGACCGGAAGCGGCGCGAGCACGGCTTCCAGATATGCCTGCCGGCGTTGGCGGTGTCCGCCGGTCGCGCGTTCCACGCCGTGCCAGAGTTCGGCCACGGTGATGGCGGCCACCTCGAATTCTTCGTCCGGCTGGCTGGCCAGCCAGCCCGACAAATCAAACGCACCCTTCTCGTCGCGGATGATGACGTCGGCGTCGAGGATCACCGCCATTTGTCCTCCGGGGCGGTGAGGGCGGCGCGGGCTGCCCGCAAATCCTCGGACCAGCGGCTGGATTCGTCTGCGGAGAGGCAAGCGCGCGCAACCACCTTGGCCAGTTCACGCCCCGTGCAACGGCGCTCGACCGGAGCCAGCCGGGCCACGGGTGTCTCGCCTTCCACGACCACGAACGTCGTGTGTTCACGGCGGGCCCGACCGACCCAGTCCGTGAGGCCCGTGCCTACGGCTTCCAGCGCGACCAGTGTCTCTTTCATGGCGCGACCTTATCGCAGCCGCCGCATCAAAGCCAAGGCGAACGAGCCGTGGGACCAGGCCAAGCACACAGCGGACCTGAATCGAAAGGCATGAGCGACGTCACCCAGATCCTCACCGCCGTCCGCGCGGGCGACGACGCGGCGGCCACGCGGCTGTTCGAGCTGGTCTATGCCGAGCTGCGGCAGGTCGCGGCGCAGAAGATGGCGCACGAAGCCGCCGGTCACACGCTGCAACCCACGGCGCTGGTTCATGAGGCGTGGCTGCGGCTCGGGGCGGACGCGCAGCCGCACTGGCAGAACCGCGCGCACTTCTTCGCCGCCGCGGCCGAGGCGATGCGGCGCATCCTGGTGGATCGCGCCCGGCGCAAGCAGGCGCAACGGCGCGGGGCCGGGGTCGAGCATGCGGAACTGGACGGCCTCCAACTCGCCGGTCCGGTGGACGACGAGCAGTTGCTGGCGTTGAACGACGCGCTGGAACGTTTCGCGGCGTTGGACGCCCCCAAGGCCGAGCTGGTGAAGCTGCGTTATTTCGTCGGCCTGACGACTGAACAGGCGGCGAAGGTGATGAACATCTCGGAGCCGACGGCGAAGCGCTGGTGGGCCTACGCCAAGGCGTGGCTCTTCCGTGAGCTGCAGGGGAAGCAGGAGTAGTTCCCGCCCTTGTCGCCGGGTGCGCCGGAATTTGCTTTGAGCTTTTGCGGGCGACGCGAAAGCCTTTCCCCCAATGAACCTCCACCATGTCGAGCTGTTCTATTACGTCGCCAAGAACGGGGGCATCATGGAAGCCGTGCGCCGCATGCCCTACGGCATCCAGCAGCCCGCGGTCAGCGCGCAGATCATCCAGTTGGAAGCCGACCTCGGCACGAAGCTGTTCCAGCGGCGCCCGTTCAAGCTGACCGCGCCGGGGGAAGATCTCTACGCCTTCATCCAGCCTTTCTTCGGCAACGTCGAGGCGGTGGGCGAGCGCATCCGCGGCGGCGTGACGAAGCTGATCCGGATGGGGGCGCCGGCGCCGGTGCTGCGCGACCATCTGCCGGCGATCATGCCGCAGGTGCGGAAGAAGTTTCCCGGCCTGCGCCTGATGCTGCGGGAGGCCAGCCAGTCGCAGGCGGAAGCCTACCTGAACCAGCAGGAGATCGATTTCGCCGTGACGGTGATCGAGGGGAAGACGGGGCCGGGAATCACCGCCGAACCCCTGATCGAGCTGCCGCTAGTCCTCCTCGTTTCCACGGAAACGAAGTGGCGCACGGTGGAGGAGCTGTTCAAGCAGGACCAGATTGCCGAGGCCCTCATCAGCCTCGCGCCGCACGAGTCCATGGTGCGGCGCTTTCACGAGTATCTCAGCGGACGCCGGATTCCGTGGGGCACCTCCATCGAGGTGTCGTCGCTCGACCTGGTGGATGTTTACGTCGCGGGCGGATTCGGGATCGGGCTGTCGTGCCAGTTGCCGGGCGCGAAACGGCCCGCCGGCATCCGGGTGCTGCCGCTGGCGGACATTCCGCCGCTCCGCATCGGGGCGCTCTGGCGCGAGCGCCTGACGCCGGTGACCGAGGCGGTGCTCCACGCGTTCAAGGCCCGCGCCGCGCAGGTGCTGGCCAAGGCGTGACCCGTTCACCGTCCTGAATCGCATGGGCATCTCCCCGCAGGAATTCGCGAAGCTCCAGGCGCGGCTTTCAGGCAAGACCCGCAAGGCGCTCGCGGGTGAAATGACGCCCGATTCGCTCCCCACCTATCGCCGCGTGCTGGGGGTTGACCCTTCGCTGCGGGGAACCGGCTTTGGCGTCATCCGGGCGGGTTCGCCGCATCCGACCATGCTGACCAGCGGCACCATCCGCTGTCCGCAAACGTGGGAACGCTCCCACTGCCTGGCGCAGATCGCGAGCACGTTGCGTGACGTCATCCGCACCCAACAGCCCGAAGTCTGTGCGGTGGAGGGGCTGTTCCACGCCAAAAATCTGCGGACGGCGCTCATCATGGGCGAAGCCCGTGGAGCGGCGATGGCGGTGATCGCGGAGGCCGGACTGCCGATCTACGAGATCGCGCCGCGGAAGGTGAAGCTCGCCATCGTGGGCTTTGGCGGCGCCCAGAAACTTGCCGTCGCGAAGATGGTGCAGCGTCTCCTCGCGCTGGCCGAACTGCCCACGCCGGATGCGGCTGACGCGCTCGCCCTCGCGCTCGTATTTGCCCAGGAACGCAGCCGTTCGGGCCTGGGTTCACCGAAGCGAGTGTAGGTGGCGGACTCGCCGGAGGCCGTCAGTTGCGAAGCCATCCCGGGTCGCCCAAGTGATCATTTGTAACAGATGATGATTGACGGGTGTAACCGTTTGGCCTAATTCTGATCCCGGCCCTAACCCACCAAATTAGACCCGCTGTCGATTGCCTTCCGCTCCCCGGCGGCCGCGCCCGCCGAGAATCCTCGGCAAGTCCCTCCCCACACTGGCCGGCGGCGAAAAGCCCGTTTAGCCTGACCCCGTGTCACCCGCCGATTTCCTCCGCGCCGATGAAGCCGTGTTCCAGGTCCGCTCGAAAGGTCCCGGGCCGGCGGGCAAGCTGCCGCTTACCGAGGAGCTGCTCCGGGACGCGCCGAGCGGCGACCTCTTTGGCCTCACCCAGAATGCCGGCATGGGGTGGGAGCCCGGCGAACTGGGGCGCGACCAATTTCTGATCCTCAGCACGCTCGGCGGCCTGCGGGCACCCGACGGCAGACCGATCGCGCTCGGCTATCACACCGGCCACTGGGAGCTGGGTTTGCAGGTGAAATCGGCGGCCGAGGAGCTGCGCCGGCTGAAGGCGATTCCCTTTGCCGGTTATGTGTCCGATCCCTGCGACGGGCGCACGCAGGGCACGGTCGGCATGTTCGACTCACTGCCCTACCGCAACGACGCCGCGATTGTGTTTCGCCGGCTGATCCGTTCGTTGCCCACACGCCGCGGCGTAATGGGCGTGGCGACCTGCGACAAGGGATTGCCCGCGATGATGATGGCGCTCGCCGGCACGCCGAACCTGCCCACCGTGCTCGTGCCCGGCGGAGTTACGCTGCCGCCCGAACGCGGTGAGGATGCCGGCGCCGTGCAGACCATCGGGGCGCGGTTCAGCCACGGGATGCTGTCGCTCGACGAGGCGGCGGAACTCGGCTGCCGCGCCTGCGGCAGCCCCGGCGGTGGCTGCCAGTTTCTCGGCACGGCCGCGACTTCACAGGTCGTCGGCGAAGCGCTCGGGCTCTCGCTTCCCCATTCCGCTTTGGCTCCGAGCGGCGAGCCGGTCTGGAACGACCTCGCGATTCAGTCGGCGCGCGCGCTGGTGAATCTGGCGGCCCGCAAGCTCACGACGCGCGATCTGCTCACCGACGCCGCCATCCGCAATGCGATGACCGTCCACGCCGCGTTCGGCGGCTCGACCAATCTATTGCTGCACATCCCGGCCATCGCGCACGCCGCCGGCCTGCGCCGGCCCACGGTGGACGATTGGACGGCAATCAACCGCCGCACACCGCGCCTCGTCAGCGTGCTGCCCAACGGCCCGGTGCATCACCCCACCGTGCGCGTGTTCCTCGCCGGCGGCGTGCCCGAAGTGATGTTGCACCTGCGCTCGCTCGGCCTGCTCGAGCTCGACGTGCTGACTGTGACCGGCTCATCCCTCGGTGAGGTGCTGACCGCCTGGGAAACGAGTGAACGACGCGAGCGTTTCCGCGCGAAGCTGCGAGAACTCGACGGCGTGGAACCTGACGACGTCATTTTGCCACCGGCGAAGGCGAAGGCCCGCGGGCTGACGAGCACGGTCACGTTTCCGCGCGGCAATCTCGCGCCGGAAGGTTCGGTGATTAAGTCCACTTCCATTGATCCCGGCGTGGTGGAAGCCGACGGGGTCTACCGCCATGAAGGCCCGGCCAAGGTGTTCATGCGCGAACGGGAGGCCATCGCCGCCATCAAACGGGGCGACGTGAAGGCCGGCGACACGTTGGTCCTGATCGGCGCCGGGCCGATGGGCACGGGCATGGAGGAAACCTACCAGCTCACGAGCGCGCTCAAGCATCTGCCGTTCGGCAAACACGTCGCGCTGGTTACGGACGCGCGCTTCAGCGGGGTGAGCACGGGGGCCTGCATCGGACATGTCGGACCGGAGGCGCTCGCGGGCGGCCCGCTGGGCAAACTCCGCGACGGCGACGTGATCCGGATCCTCGTGGACCGGAGTCAGCTCACCGGGTCGCTGGACTTCGTCGGCTCCCGGGAGCAGCGCCTGTCACCGGAGGCCGGCGCCCAAGTTCTGGCAACCCGCGAGTCCTTTCCGGGGCTCGCCCCGCATCCGGAACTGCCCGACGACACCCGCCTCTGGGCGGCGCTCCAGGCGGCGGGCGGCGGCACGTGGGGCGGGTGCGTTTACGACGTGGACGCGATCACGGAGCGGTTGCGCCGGTGAAGCGCCTCCGTATGGCGCATTTTTTCATCGTGGCTGACCTTGGGCTGGCGCCGGGGTGACGGGGCGGACTTGGGCGACCAAACACCCGAGCATTGCACTCCCCAGCCCGATGGCTTCGGAGTTGGTCGCGAACCGTGACCTACATCCACCATTTGGTCAGCAGCGGGGCGAGCACGAGGGCGGGCAGGTAGTTCGCCAACGGCACCTTCCGCAGGTCGAGGATGACCAGCGAGATCGTGGCGACGATGAAGCCGCCGGTGATGCCGATGCTGTCCCGGATCGCTTCGTTCGCGACCACGGGCGCGAGCGCATGGGCGCCCAGGGTCAGCAGCCCCTGGTAGGCCAGCACGGGAATCGCCGCCAACAGCGGGCTCCAGCCGAACGTGGTCACGAAACCCATTGTCGCCAGGCCGTCGAGCAGTCCCTTCACCGCGAGCGTGCGCCAATCGCCGTTCAAGCCATCCTGGACCGCACCGATGATCGCCATCGGGCCGACACAGAACAGCAGCGTGCAGGTGATGAATCCGTCGGAGCGCCGGGCGGCGTCGGGCTTGACGCCGGCCTTGGCGGCCGCTGCGGCACGGGTGAAGCGTTCCCGTGACCATTGGCCGGCGCGATTCAAGGCGTATTGGAGCCGGAGGACGCTGCCCAGTGCGCTGCCGAGCGTGAGGGCCAACAGGGCGATGCCCAGTTGTCCCGCCGTGTGGCCGAGGGGCGATTTCAGCCCCTGCCAGATCAGGCTGAAACCGGCATATACCGTCAGCGCCACCAACAGCAGGCGCAGCCGTTGTTGGGTGCGGGCGGAGACATGTCGGGCGACGGTGAGCCCGGCGATTCCGCCCAGCAGGATGCCGCCGACGTTGATGAACGTGCCGATCACCGGGTGACTCTTGGGTTCGGCGGAGGGGAATTCAATGGCGACGGTGCACGGAGTCCACCGCGCCAAGCAAACGGCCGAAGCCCTCGGGCCGGTTGGCGGGCGGAAATGGACGGGCTCAGCCGCACCGGTTGGGCGGCGGAGACCGGGGGCGATTCCATCTGACACGGAGCGGACTGCGGTTTACGGATGCCGCAGCCGCACAATTTCCGCGTCCGGAGGCCGAGAAGTCAGTTTGACCAACAGGTAACGACTCGGAAACGAGTTCGTGGCATCCTGGCGGCTCGTTACCCAATCGTCACCAGCGCGACACTCTTCCGCCACGGTCGGTCCAGAGGGTCGCGACGGATGATTTCAAAACATGGAATGACCGCTTGGCTGGCCGGCTGGGTTTCCAGCGGCCTGCTCTGGGCGGCGGAGAGTCCGGTGACGGCGGCGCGCGACACGCTCGCGCAATGGGTGCAGACCCGGCAGCTGGTTTCCAGGACGCGGACCGACTGGGAGGCCGACAAGGAAATGCTCGGCCAGACCAAGGCACTGTTCGAACGCGAACTGGCCGCGGTGGCGGAGCAAATGGGCAAGCTGAGCACGAATTCCACCGTCGCCGACGCGGAACGCCGCAAGGCGGAGGGGGAGTTGGCGCAACACGGCGAGGCGCTGGATAAGTCCAAGTCGCTGGTGGCCAACCTGGAAAAGGAAGTCCGGGGCGTCCTGCCGCTGCTGCCGCCGCCGCTGACAGCCGCGGTGCAGCCGTGGGTCAACCGCTTGCCGGCCGATTCCGCCAACACCAAGGCCGGGCCGGTGGAACGCTTCCAGACCGTCGTGGGCCTGCTCAACGAGGTGGACAAGTTTAACAACGCCATCACGGTCGCCAACGACAAGCAGCCCAACACCAAGGGCGACCAGGTGAGCGTGGACGTCATCTACCTGGGCCTGGGCATCGCCTACTTCGTCGATGCCGCGGGTGAAGTGGCCGGCATGGGATCTCCGGGCACGGGCGGCTGGCAGTGGAAGCTGCAGCCCGAGCTGGGACCCAAGGTCCGCGACGCCATCGCGATCTATCGCAGCCAGAAAGCCGCCGAGTTCCTCGGCCTGCCCGCCGTCATCCAATGAAACTTTACCGCCGGAACATGAACCGAATCACCTTTGTGGCCGCGTCCTTGCTGACGTTGGGTTCGCTGCTCGCCCAGGACGCCGACCGGCTGGCCAACTCCGCCAAGGCCGACCTCCAGAAGGCGCTGACCGAGCTCACCCAAGTCCGCCGCGAGGTCGAAGGCGAGAAGCTGCCGCTGGTGCGGGCGGTCAACGAACTGGAGCAGAAAGTCCTGGACCAGAAGGCCGCCTTCCAGAAGGCCGAGCGGTTTCAGGAAAACCAGCTCGTTGAACTCAATTCGCTCAAGGCCCAGGCCCGGGTTCGCGGCGAGGAGGTCAAGTATCTCGACTCGCTCCTGACCGAATACGGCCGGGCCTTCCGCAGCCGGGTGCACCTGATCGAGGAGCCCCGCCTGAAGCCTTCCCTGGAGGCGTTTGACGCCGCCACCGCCTCATCCGAACTCGGGGAGGCGGAACGGTTGCAGAAGCGTTCCGAACTCATCCTCGCGTCCTTGGCCCGGCTGAAACTGGTGGCGGGTGGCGACCGGTTTGAAGCGCAGGCCCTCGGGCCCTCCAGCGTGCTGGAGAAGGGCAAGGTCGCGCTGTTCGGGCCGGTCGCGCTGTTTGCGAGCGACCAATCGGCGGCCGTTGGCCTGCTGCAGCAGGAATTGAACAAGGCCGATCCGACGGTGGTGCCGCTGCACGGCGACATCGAGGCGGCGGGCCGGCAGCTGACCGCGACCGGCACCGGTTCGCTGGCGTTCGATCCCACGCTGGGCAACGCCTTCAAGCTCGAGGCCCTGAAGGAGACACTTTTCGAGAAGCTCGCGCAGGGCGGTCCGGTGATGGTGCCGCTGCTGGGCCTCGGCCTCGCCGCGTTGGTCGTGGCCCTCGTGAAGTGGTTCCAGTTCTCGCGCATCCGGCTGGTGTCCGAGAACGAGCTGCAACAGGTGCTCCAGCACCTGGAAAAGGAAGATTCCGGCGCGGCGCTCAACCTGGCCCGGGAAATCCCCGGCCTCGCGGGCGAACTGCTGGCGACCGGCGTCGAGCACTTCGACGAGAAGAAGGAATACATTGAGGAGATTCTCTACGAGAAGATGCTCGGGGCCCGTTCGAAGCTGGAACGCGGGCTGCCTTTTCTCGCCCTCACCGCGACCACGGGGCCGCTGTTGGGGCTGCTCGGCACGGTCACGGGCATGATCGCGACCTTCAAGCTGATCTCCAGCTTCGGCTCCGGGGATCCCAAACTGCTGGCGGCCGGCATTTCCGAGGCGCTGATGGCGACCGCGACGGGCATGGGCGTCGCCATTCCGGCCCTGCTGCTGCACGCCTTCATGAGCCGCAAGGCGAAGGGCATTCTCGGCAGCATGGAGCAAACCTCGGTCGGCTTCGTGAACGGCGTGCCCGAGCGCCGCGTGTTCAACTGAACTTCAGCCCCTGATTTTGCCATGAATTCGACCTGGAACCAGATGCTTCATACTTGGGAATCGGGTGGTTGGGTGATGATCGCGTTGGCGGTGTTGGGCATCATCCTCTATTCCACCGCGACGCACCTTCTGCTCAGCCTCCACCATCGCGGCATCACCCGGGCGTCGGACGCCGACGTGAAGCGCTGGCTGGATGACCCCAAGCTCGCGCCGGAACGCATCCGGGAGCTCATCCGCTACACGACTGACGAGGCGCGTTCGATCGAGGACATCGCCGGCCGCTTCAAGGAGCTGGAGTCCACCCGGGTGACCAACTACGACCGCGGCATCGCGTTCCTGAATGTCGTCGTCATTTCGGCCCCGCTCTTCGGCCTGCTCGGCACCGTCCTGGGCATGCTGCTCACCTTCAAGGCCATTGGCGTCGGGGGCAGTGCCACCTCGGACGTGATCGCCAAGGGCATCAGCGAGGCGCTGGTGGCCACCCAGACCGGCATGATGGTCGCCATCCCGGGACTGATGGTCGCCTCGCTCGCCCGCCGCTGGCGCAACGAGTTCGTGGCGTTCTTCGCGCGGCTGGAAAGCATCACCCTGCGTCACTTCCGGCCCCAGTTGCACGGCATGACCCGAATCATCACCCGCAAGTCCGTCCCCGCCAAAGCCGCGGCCACGCCCTCTCCGCAACCTCTCCTGTCATGAAGTTTCGCCGCACCTTGGCCGAGCCGGAAGAGGCGATCGAGCTGAACCTGATTCCGCTCATCGACATCATCATGTTCCTGCTGATCTTCTTCATCTCCACCACCAGCTTCGTCGAGGAGCCAGGGGTGCAGGTGGACAAACCGCAGGCCGCCAGTGCCAAGCAACTGGACAAGAGCAGCATCATCTTTGCCGTCACCAGCGACGGCAAGATCGCCTACGGCGGCAAGGAGGTCGGCATCGGCGGGGTGCGTCCCACGGTCGAACGCCTCTGCGCCAAGGAACCGTTGCCGGTCGTCATCAAGGCCGACGAGAGCGCCCGCTCGGGCATCCTGATCCGGGTGCTCGACGAGGCAAAGCTCGGCGGGGCCAAGGACGTCAGCATCGCCACGGAAAAAGGCTGAACCGGTTCCCTGGATTCACATGCGCCGGGTTTACCATGCCGAGAGCAACACGGTCGGACTGCTCGTCTCGATTTCCTGCGGGCTCGCGTTCACCGCGGTCCTCTTCATCGTGATCCCGTTCGCCCACCAGATCGTGAAGCCGGAGCGCACGCTGGAGCTGCGCAAGGGCGGGACCGTGGACCTGCCGCCGCCCACGAAGGACGAGACGCCCCCGCCGGCGCCACCCGCCGAGGAAAAGGCGCCGGAGCCCGCCCCGGAACTGGCGGACGCCCAACCGCAGGCCTTGCCCATCAGCGCCGACCTTGAGGTCGCCATGGGCAGCGGTGGCGCCCTGGCCGGCTTCGGTGATTTCCGGGCGAGTTCCGCCGAGGAAGCCGGGGCGGGCAATGATGCGTTCGACGTGAGCGATCTGGAGCGGCGGCCCGAGGCCGTGGCGCAGACGGCCCCGACCTATCCGCGCGAACTCGCCAAGGCCAAGGTCGAGGGCACGGTCACCGTCACCTTCGTCATTGATGAGTCGGGCAAGGTCGAGGACCCGCGGGTCGAGGCGTCATCCCGGCCCGAATTCGAAAAGCCCGCGCTGGAAGCGATCCGCCGCTGGCGTTTCAAGCCCGGCGAACGCGAAGGCAAGGCCGTCCGCACCTTCGTCAAGCAACCGTTCCGTTTCTCCCCGCCCCGTTGAACGCCATCGCCCCCATTTTCATGAGTCCCATCACCCGCCACCTGTTCTGCCTCCCGCTGCTTTGCGCCGGCACCTTGGTCGCCGCCGACCGGAAAACGCCCGTGGCGTCGGAAAGGCCCGTGGCTCCGGCCGCGACGCAGTTCGCACCCGTGGCCGCCGACCACCCCTTGGCCGCCGTCTGGAACGATCCCGAATTTACCCGCCGGATGCTCGGCAGCTACGGATTCCTGAGCGAGGCCGAGCCCCGCCTGAACGCGGAGGAGCAGAAGGTCTATCGCGACAAGATCGTCCCGCTCCTGCGCGAGGACCCGAAGCAGGCCGTCGCGGAGCTGCAAAAGCTGATCAAGCCGGAGGCCAGCGCGATCTTCGACTTCACGCTCGGCAACCTGCTGTTCCAGACCGACGACCTGACCAACGCGGTCACGCATTTCGAGGCCGCGCTGGTGAAGTTTCCCGACTTCCGGCGCGCCCAGAAGAACCTGGGGCTCGTTTACCTGCGGGCCGGCAACTACGAGGCGGCCATCAAGCCGCTGAGCCGCACGGTTAGCCTCGGAGGCGCGGACTCGAAGACCTTTGGCCTGCTCGGCTTCGCCCAGATGAATCTCCAGCGTTACGCCTCAGCCGAGGCGGCCTACCGCCAGGCGTTGTTGTTTGAGCCGGAGAACCTGGACTTCCGCCTCGGGCTGGTGAAGTGCCAGATCGCGCAGGCGAACTACGATGCGGCGCTCGTGCTGCTGGACGAGCTGATCCGTCAGTTCCCAGAGAAGGACAACCTCTGGGCGTTGCAGGCCAACGTCTTCATCCAGAAGGAGCAGCCGGCCAAGGCCACCGTGAACTTCGAGATGTTGCGGCGGCTCGGGAAGGCGACGCCCGCGCAGTTGTTCACTCTGGGCGACCTCTACCTTGCTCAGGAAATCCGCGACCTCGCGCTGAACGCCTACCTTGAGGGCGTGGAGAAGGATGCCGGGGCGAATCCGGCCAAGGCGCTCCGGGCGGCCGAACTGCTGGTGGCCCGCGGCGCCTTGCCGGAAGCCAGACAGATCTTCGCCCGCCTCAAGGCCGCCACCACGCCGCTCGCCGGGAATGACGAACTCCGCCTGCTCAAGCTGGAGGCGAAGGCCGCGTTGGCCGCGGGCGAGGGCGAACAGGCCGCCGCCGTGCTGGAGAAGATTTCGGAACGCAACCCATTGGACGGCGAGGTGCTGTTGCTGGCCGGCGACCACTACGCCCGGACTGGCCAGAAGGAAAAGGCCCAGCTCCGTTATGAGACCGCGGCCAAGCTGGAGGGCTTTGAGGCCGATGCGCTCCTGAAGCAGGCCCAACTGAAGGTGCAGGGGCAGAAGTATGCCGAGGCGGTCGAACTGCTCCGCAAGGCGCAGAAGTCCAAGGCGCGTGACAACGTGCAGCGTTACCTCGAGCGGGTGGAGCAACTGGCGCTGCGCGCCAAAGGGGCCTGACGCTTGAACTGTTCCCCGAGCCCTTTCGTCCGCGACCTCTGGCGGTTGCTGCTGCTTGCCTCCGTCGGCCTGCTCCGACTCGCGGCGCAGGAAACCGGCGGCGTCGCGGGGTTGGTGATCAGCACCTGGGACGGCAAGCCGCTCGGCGGCGTGACCGTGGTGGTGCGCGGCACGACCTTGGCCGGCCAGACGGACGGCACCGGCCGCTATGAGCTGAAGACGGTGCCGCCGGGCGACCAGGTGCTGCGGTTCACGAAGGGCGGTTACGCCAGCGCGACGGTCACGGACGTCCGGGTTCTGCCCGGCCAGACGACGACCGTGAACGGCAACCTGCGCCCCGAATTCTTCGAACTGGACGAGTTCGAGGTGACCGCCGAGGAATTCAACGAACAGACCAGCCAGATCATGGAGGAACGCAGCGAGGCATCCGGCCTGCTGGACTCGATCGGCTCGGACCAGTTTGCCCGCGTGGGTGCGAGCGACGCGGCGGACATCGTGTCCAAGGTTCCCGGCATCACCGTGGCCGACGGCAAGAATCCCGTCGTGCGCGGCCTGAATGAACGGTATGTCGGCATCACGTTGAACGGGGCCGAGGTTCCGTCGGCGGACCCCTACCGCAAGTCGGTCCAGTTGGACCTCTTTCCGGCCGGCCTCATCTCGCAGATCGCCGTGAGCAAGAGTTTCACGCCGGACCTGCCCGGCAACGCCTCCGGCGGCGCCATCAACGTGGTGACCAAGTCGTTTCCCGAGAAGCGCACCTTCACGGCGGGCGTCGGCGTCGAATACAACCTCCAGACCAGCTTCAAGGACGGCTTCCTCAGCTACCGGGGCGGCAACACCGACTGGCTGGCGATGGATGACGGTTCCCGGGCCCTGCCGGACGAACTCCGCACCACCTTTCCCGCGTTCTTCACACTCACGGTCCGTCCCAACCAGCCGGGCTTCGCCGAGCAGCAGGCCGCCGCCGCCCGGTTGCAGGAGCTCACCCGTTTACTGGGCCCCGCCGAGTTCGGTCCGACCCGCGAAACCGCGCCGGTGAACCACAACCTGAGCTTCTCGCTGGGCGACACCGTCGAGGTGTTCGGCCGGCGGCTCGGGGTCTTCGGTGGCTACCAATACAAGCACAGCTATCAACTCAACGAGGGCGTCACCGAACGTTGGGTCGCGGACGGGGCGAATCCCGGCGTGCTGGTGCCGCGGCGCGGTTTTTCCGACATCCGCGGTATCCAGGAAATCAACTGGGCGGCCATCGCCAACGTGGCCTATGAGCTGAGCGAGGGGAACGAGATCGGCTTCAACTTCCTCTTCAACCAGAACGCCGAGGATCTCGCGCGCCAGCAGGTCGGTTTCAACAACGACCAGAGCAACTACCTCCCCTACGTGCTCAACCGGCTCATCTGGACCGAGCGCAACCTGACCACCTACCAGCTCAAGGGCACCCACGAGATTCCCGCCGCGGGCGACCTCGGCGTGGATTGGCTGGCGGCCTACTCGACCACGAGCCAGGACGAACCCGACGCCCGGTTCTTCAATTACGCGCAGTCCGGCAACGAGTATCTCGCCGAGGGCAACTTCCTGCTGACGCCGACCCAGCCCACCCGCTATTTCCGCGAACTGACCGAGAACAACCTGAACCTTAAGCTCGACTTCAAGAAGCCCTTTGAACCGTGGGCCGGGCTGGAAGGGATGCTCAAGGCAGGCGGCTATAGCAGCGAATCCGTCCGTGGTTTCGAGGACCGGGAAATCTTCTACCAGCCGGCGAATGCACCCGGCGGTTTCGGCCCGTCCGCGCGCTACCCGTTCACGGGCGATCCCAACGCCTTCTTTCCGGCCGGCAGCTTCGAGCCCACGATCACGACGAACCGGAACACCGGCCGGGTGACCTACGCGTGGAATCGGGTGCTCCAGGGCCGGGAGAGCACCTACGACGCCGACCAACAGATCCGGGCCGGCTACTTCATGTTCGAGCTGCCGCTGACGTCGCGCTTCAAGCTCATCTCCGGCGTCCGGTTCGAATCCACCGACATCAACGTCTTCTCGATCGGCGCGCTCGCGAACTCCGTGACCGGTCTGCGCACCAACACGTCGACGATCAGCCAGGCCAACTGGCTGCCGGTCGTCGGCTTCAACTACGCGCTGACGACCAACATGAACTTCCGGTTCAACTTCGCGCAGACCGTGGCCCGCCCGTCGTTCCGCGAACTGGCGGCCTACCGCCAGTATGACCCGGTGCTGGACGAGCTGCTGGAGGGCAATCCGCTGCTCCAGATGAGCAACGTGGACAACTACGACGTGCGCTGGGAGTGGTTTCCGGAGCCCGGCGCGGTGGTTTCCGTGAGCCTGTTCCAGAAGAACCTCCAGAATGCGATCGAGCGCCGCTTCATCACGGTGGACGGCGAGATCATCTCGTTCATCAACCGCCCCGACTCGTCCGTCCAGGGGTTCGAGGTGGAGCTGCGGCGCGGGCTCGGCTTCCTCTCGGATGAACTGAGCGAATTCAACCTGGGCTTCAACGCCGCCTACCTGCAGTCGTCGGTCGAGTTGACACCGTTCGAGCTGGCGAACCGGATCCAGTTCCTCGGCGACGCGAATTCCAGCCGCCCGCTCTACGACCAGTCGCCCTACATCTTCAACCTCGACGCCACCTGGGATCATAAGGCGTGGGGCACGACGGCGACCGTGGTGTTCAGCCTTTCGGGTCCGCGCATAACGATCGCCGGCTTGGCCACTCCGGACATCTACGAACAGCCGGTGCCGCAACTGGACTTCATCCTCGGCCAGAAGCTCAGCGAGCACTTCAAACTGAGAATGTCCGTCCGGAACGTCTTGAATCCCGAGATCGAGCGCACTTACGGCAATGAAGACGGCGCGCCGCTTTATTCGGCCTACACCCGTGGCATCTCGGTGGGCCTGTCCTTGAACTACGACTTCTGAGCCATCGCCGCCCGTGAACCGGAATTGGCGGAGTCCCGGAATCATGCCGTGGCTGGCAGCGGAGGCGTGACCGGCCCGAGGACCGGGTTGGCGGCAGCTAAGTCGGTCGCTCGCGGAGGCTTCGTGCGGGCGGGTTAGTGACGAGATCCCTCCGATTCGGTGTCGAACACGGGGCAACGCCCACGCTCAAGGGACAGTAAACCCGCCCACATTCACCGCCTTTTCCGGAGCGATCGTGCCCAAACTGGGTCGCTTTCAGCGCGCAACCCCGGAACGACGACCGTGCCAAGTAACCGATTCGTCACATTGACGAGACGAAGTCGGAACGTGTCGGCGCTGTAGTCCCCCCACGCTTCAGGAATCACATAAACACACAGACATGATGCTAAACAAATCAGTAACCCAAATTGGGCGTTTCTTGCTCGCGGCCGGCTTGGCCGGCGCGGCGGCCACCGCCGAAACCATTCAGGTGACCGCGCCGATCAGCGGGGTGGTGCGGTGGTCGCGGACGAACGAGTATGTGCTGAACAAGTTCATCTACGTGCTGGCGGGTGCGGAGCTGCACCTCGAGGCGGGGACGGTGGTGAAGGGGAAGCCGGGCAAG
>JAYUSF010000150.1:0-5484 GCA_043755815.1 Verrucomicrobiota bacterium | reverse complement strand
AACCGGCGGAGTTGAATGCGTATCATCGCAAGGTATACGAACGCCTCGGCGCTGGTCTCGGTGGTCTCATAGTCCCGCACCAATCGACGGTGGCGCATGAGCCAGCGTGGGAATCGGCCGACGCGTAGTCCCGGAGGAAATTGAACGTATCGACGACCGTCACCATGGTGTCGAGCTGGGCGAGGTCGTTGAGCTTGCGGCCCTGCTCGTCCGCGAAGGTGAAGGTCTCGGCGACCGGCAGCGGCTCGCTCACGCCGGTGCTTTCGATCACCACCTGGTCGAAGCGTCCTTCCCGGGCGAGGGCGGCGACTTCCTTGAGCAGGTCTTCCCGCAAGGTGCAGCTAATGCAGCCGTTGCTCATTTCGACCAGCTTCTCCTCCGTGCGGTTGAGCCGGGTGAGCTACCCAACACTTCCTCAATGCTCTCCGCTAAACATCGAACGACCCGCCGGAGTTGCTTCGGATTTGTGCAGTAAGGTGGCATCAGGACGATGATGTTGCCGATGGGCCGGGTAAGGACACCCCGCTTGGCCATTGCCCCGCAGACCCTGATTCCTGCCCGCTGAGCCAGATCGAATGGAATCCGGGTGTTCCAGTCTTGGACCAACTCGACTCCGGCCACCAAGCCGACCTGCCGAACATCACCGACGTTGGGCAACGCCCACAGGGATTGGAGTTCGGAATCCAGCAACTCCTCCAACTTGGCCCGTGCGCGAAGTGAATCGAAGGTGCGGAGAAGGTCGAGACTCGCTATGGCCGCAGCCGCGCCCAGTTGGTTTCCGGTAAAACTGTGTCCGTGGTAAAAGGTTCTGAACTCAGAATACTCGCCCAGAAATGCCGAAAAAACCTCCTCCGTCGTGAGCGTGGCCGCCATGGGCAGGTAACCGCCCGTCAGGCCCTTCGCCAAGCAGAGAAAGTCCGGAGTCACGCCTTCGTGCTGACCGGCGAACAGGGGTGACGGATTGTGTTCCGCTCCCACGCATCCCTTGCGATTTACGGACGAGCCTACCCCCGTCCGCCCAAATCCGGTCATTACTTCGTCAGCGATCAGAAGCGCACCGTGCGTGCGGGCAGCGTCGGCGACCCGGCGGAGCCAACCGTCCGGCTGCGGGATCATTCCGGCGGCGCCTTGCATTCTTGGCTCGAAGATGAAGCCCGCATAGGGTTGGTTTTGCTTTTTGGCCTTTGCCAATTTCGCCGCCACCTTGTCTACGCATTCCCAGTTGCATCGCCGGTAAGCCCGGGCGTCCGCCCGTTGGGGTTTCGCGCGGTTGTAGGGGCACCGATAGCAATAGGGAGCCATCACGGCGTCGGACTTAAACAGCAAGCCCGCGTAGGATTGGTGAAACTGGGGAACGTGCCCCAGCGAGACCGCGCCAACGGTGTCGCCGTGGTAGGCGCCTTGAAGCCCTAGGAAGCGCGGTTCGGGTTTGGGTCCGCGGGTTCGGCGGGTGAATTCGTAGGCGAGTTTCAGCGCAACCTCAACCGCGGTGGAACCGTCGTCGGAGAAGAAAACCTTGGTCAGTGCCGGGGCCGGGTTTCGAAGCGCCGGTGCGGTCGCGGGCAGTGCGATGGGCTTCGCTGCCTTGACCAACTCCGCGGCCAGCCGGCTGGCCGGCTCATTCGCAAACCCGAGGGCGGAGGTATGTGCCACTTTCCCCAGCTGGCGGCGGATCGCGGCGTTGAGCTTGGGATGGTTGTGGCCGTGCAGATTGGTCCAGATGGAGGAATTGGCGTCGAGATACTCCCGACCGCGGATATCCCATAGGACCGCGCCCTTGCCTTCGACGAGGACTATCGGGTCCTGATTTAGCCAGTCGCGCATCTGCGTGAAGGGATGCCAGACGTGAGCGTGGTCGAGCTGGGCAATCGAGTTCATGCGGTGGCAACGGAAGGGACCGTAGCGCTGCGGAGATCGGCGACGACCGTGGCGAATTGTTCGAGCGCCGCGCGCTCATGCGCGGCGCTCACGGTGACTCGTAACCGGGCGGCTCCCCGCGCCACTGTTGGATACCGGATCGCCGGCGCGAAAAAGCCGGCTCCGCGAAGCGCCGTCGCCAGGTTTGCCGCGTCGGTCTCTGAGCCGACCTGCAGTGGGAGGATCGGGCTTTGAACCAGCCCCGGCGGCCAACCACCCAGGATGAGCGCGTTCTTCAGGCAATCCACCAATGTCCATAGCCGTTCATTTCGGCTGGCACCATCCACGCTGGAAATCAATTCGAGGCCCGCATTGGCCGCCGCCGAGGCGGCTGGCACCGGGGCCGTCGAAAAGATGAAACTCCGCGCCCGATTGACGAGCAGGTCCACCAGTCGCCGCGAGCCGGCGATGAACCCGCCTGATGCCCCGACCGCCTTGCCCAGTGTGCCCAGATGAATCTCGATGCGGTCATGGAGTCCAAAAGCATCGGCCAATCCGCGTCGATGTTCGCCAAACAAACCCGTTGCGTGCGCCTCGTCCAACATCAGCCACGCGCCGTATCGATCCTTCAGTTCAACGATTTCGCGCAACGGCGCCAGATCACCGTCCATGGAAAAGACGCTTTCGGTGACGATCAGGATCTGTCCCGGGTGCGTTCGCCCTCTGGCCCACTTAAGGATCAGCTCGAGGTCCGCAAGGTCGTTGTGAGCGAAGACCCGGAGCTTCGCGCCGCTGAGGCGGGCGGCATCCACGCAACAGGCATGCACCAGCTTGTCCACGATGATGACGTCGTCCCTGTCCAGCAGGGCGGTGATGGTTCCGAGTGCGGCCGCGTAGCCTGAACTGAAGGCCAGTGCCGCCTCGGTCCCCTTGAAGGCCGCAAGGCGTTCCTCCAGCTGGTGGTGCGGGGTCAGTGAACCGCAGATCAATCGCGAGGACCCGGAGCCGGCTCCGAAATCGCGCGCCGCCTGCATGGCCGCCTCGATGAGCAGGGGATGCTGGGCCAGTCCGAGGTAGTCGTTCGACGAGAGGTTCAGCAGTTCACGATCACCCAGGCGGACGCGCGGTCCCTGCGGGGATTCCAGCCGGCGCAGTTCACGCCATAGGCCGGCCTCGTGAATCGCGGCCAGCCGTTGCTCCAATTCGTCGTCAAACGCCGACACGGGAGAAGCGTAGTCAGCTCCAAGGCCCGATTCGACTGTCGAGTTGGAAGACTTGGCCGGAAACATTCCGCATGCGGGCGAGGAACTCGACGAAGCGCGCCACCTCCGCGAAGTCATTGAGGCGGCCGAGCGCGTTGCTGGCCGCGTGAGTGGCGATTTGCCCTGCGGTGAGCGAACCGACCAGCTTCGTCAGCAGGAACCCCGGCAGCACGGCATTCACCCGGACGTTTTGTGGGCCCACTTCTTTCGCGAGCGACTGGGTGAAACCGATCAGGCCGGCTTTCGAGGCGGCGTAGTTGGTTTGGCCGGCCCGGCCGACCCGACCGCCGAAGCTGGAGATGTTCAGGATGTGTCCGTCCCGCTGCCTCAGCATGAGGCGAACGGCGGCTTGGGAGCAGAGGAAGGCGCCCCTCAGGTTGACGTCGAGCACCGCCTGCCAGTCCGGGTCGGTCATCTGTGCCAGCAACGAATCCCGGGCGATGCCGGCATTGTTAATCAGCACGTCGAGGCGGCCAAAGCGGGTGAGAACTTGGTCGAAAACAGCCGTGACCGCCTCCGATCGCGTTACGTCCAAATGAACCGGCCAGATTGCCGGGCTTTGGGTCGAGGCAGATGTGGGACCTTCGCGTTCGCTCGAAACTTCACGCCAGGGAGTTCGATTCCACGCGGCGACCACGTGCCAATCGGCTTTTGCGAAGGCCGCTACCAAGGCGCTGCCAAGGCCGCCCGCAGCGCCGGTGATCACGACAACTGGAACTGCGGTTGGGGCGCTCATGCCACCAGCGGCGAACGAATCCATCGGCCCCCGATCATGGTCGCCTGAACCGGACCGACATGGTTGACGATGGCGTCGTTCACCGTGGCCAAGGCCGGGTTGCCCGGCACGGCGATCAGGTCGGCCCACGCGTCGGGAGACAATTCGCCGACCTGGCCTTGAAGGCCCAGCGCCCGAGCACCATTCACGGTGGCGCGGGCAAGAATGCCGGCCGGATCAAGTCCGTCGTCACGGGCACGAAAAGCGCGCATTTCGTCGAATAGCGACAGGGTGAGAGGTTGGCCTCGTTTTCCGTGGGTGGAAGCGAGGCTGTCGGTGCCCAGGCAGACATTCACTCCAACAGATTCCAGCTCCTCACGGGGAAACCGACGATGGCCAAAATAAGAGTGGGACTGAGGGCAGTGGACAACACTGGCGCCGCGGGCGGCCAGCAAGGGGGCGTCGCCGTGCCAGAGGTAGTTGGCGTGAACCGCGAGAAATCTGGGCGAAATGAGTCCGTGTCGCGCAAGATGCTGGATCGGGGAGCCGACGCCGCAGTCGTCCATGGGGCGCTCGCGGTTGAGCCAGTCGAACATGGGGCCGCGGCGATACATGAACATCTCGAATTCCGCTTCCGATTCGGCGACATGAGTGGTCAGCCACCAGTGGCGTCGCCTGCCGAGTTCGGCGGAGGCGCTGATAAGTTCCGGCACGGTCGAATAGGGTGAGTGCGGCGAAAGCCCGATCCCGCCGGACGCCGGAGACAACGAGTCCAGCAACCGCTCCGCTTCGCCCGTGATCTCAGCCGCCGGGCGGCGGCTCTTGACCCCGGTCATTTCCCAAAACGAAAACACGCGCAGCGGAGTGCTCGCGCGGCGCTCGGCCAATCCGTCGGCGATGGACTCGATGTTGGCGACGGTGGTGGTGCCACTGGCCAGCAACTGCGCAGCGCCGTCACGCCAGGATCGGGTGAAATCGGCGGCCTCCCAGGCCTGTTTCGCGGCGAGGATCGCCTTGATCCAATCGGAAAACGTCCGCGGCGGCGCCAGATGACCGGCCAGCCCGGTGTAGTCGAGGTGGCAGTGGGCGTTGACCAAACCCGGAAGCAGGTTGACCTCGCCGAGATCGGTGACCGGTCCGGGCCAGACGGCGTTCAAGTCGCTCCAGCGCCCGACCGCGACAATCCGCCCGTCTGAAATGGCAACCGCGCCGTCCTCGACGGGCGGCGCGGTTACGGGAACCACGATTCGGGCTCGCAGCAACACGGCTAATCCGCCTTGTCGGCCTTGGAGCGTGCCTTTTCCTTCAGGCGTGAAGCCACCTTGTGCTTCTTGGCTTTGGCCTTGCTGTGCTTCTGGCGCAACTGCTGTTCCAGCTTCTTGGTGACGGCATCGATCGCCACGTAAAGGTCCGCGTTCTTGTCTTCCGCGAAAAGGTCATTGCCGCGGACACCGAGCCGGATTCCGCATTTGAAGGTCTTGTCCGGCGATTTGCCGGTGTGGTCCTTTTCCAAGGCCACGCGGGCATCAATCAACCAGCGGTCGATGTGCTCCAGCTTGTCGAGCCGTTCGAGGATGTGCTGCTCGATGGCTTCGGTCAGGGTGACGTTGTGTGTCGTCAGAATGAATTTCATGCGCGAGGCGTTAGGTT
>JAYUSF010000149.1:0-5487 GCA_043755815.1 Verrucomicrobiota bacterium | reverse complement strand
GAGATGGAACTGGCAGCGTTGCCAAGGGATGGAGGGGAAGACCGCGGCGCGGGCCGCCCGGAGTCCGGCATGGTCGTCGCTGACGATCAGGGTGACGCGCTGGGCCAAGGCCTTGCGCGCGGGCTGCGCCCCGGCGGTCGTGCTCGCGGCCACCCACGTGAGCGCGCTGGAGTTTGTTTCCCGCGAAGACCTCCAGGATCATGCCGTGGCGATAAGCGCCGCCCGCCCGGGGGGGACGAATCCCGTTCGACCGGCTGACCAACCTTTCCGCCCCCAGCTTCGCATGACTGCCCCCGCTTCCTTTGCTTCCGCCGCCGCCGGTTGGCAGCTCGATTCCTCGTATGGCCAATTGCCCGAGCGCCTGTTCGCGCGGGTCTGGCCCACCGCGGTGCGGGCGCCGCAATGGGTGCTGTTCAACCGTCCGCTGGCGGCGGAGCTGGGTTTGGACCCGAGTGGTTTCGCCGCGCCCGAGGCCGCCGCGCTGTTCGCCGGCAACGTGCTGCCTGAAGGCGCGCAGCCGCTGGCGCAGGCGTATGCGGGGCATCAATACGGGCATTTCACCGTCCTCGGCGATGGCCGCGCCATCCTGCTCGGGGAACAGCGGACGCCGGCCGGCGCGCGGGTGGATGTGCAGTTGAAGGGCCCCGGCCCGACGCCGTTCTCACGGCGCGGCGACGGCCGGGCGGCGTTGGGCCCGATGCTGCGGGAATACGTCCTGAGCGAGGCGATGCAGGCGCTGGGCGTGCCGACCACGCGCAGCTTGGCGGTCGTGGCGACGGGCGAACCGGTGTTCCGCGAGGAGACCCTGCCCGGCGCGGTGCTCACCCGGATCGCGTCCAGCCACCTGCGTGTGGGCACGTTTGAGTGGGCCGCCGCGCACGGGGACACGGCGGCGTTGGCGGCGCTCACCGACTACGCGCTCCGGCGCCATTACCCGGACTGCGCCGACTCGCCGACGGCGGCCGCGGACCTCCTGGCGGCGGTGACGGAACGGCAGGCGTCGCTGGTCGCGCGTTGGCTGCTCATCGGCTTCGTCCACGGCGTGATGAACACGGACAACATGGCGCTGTCCGGCGAGACGATCGACTACGGGCCGTGCGCCTTCCTGGACACCTACCACCCGGCGACGGTGTTCAGCTCGATCGATCACCACGGTCGTTACGCCTACGCGAACCAGCCGCGCATTGCACAGTGGAACCTCGCGCGCCTCGCCGAGTCCCTGCTGCCGCTGCTCGACCCGGACGCGGCGAAGGCGGTCGAGGTTGCCAACGGCGTCTTGGAACAGTTTCCCGGGCAGTTTGAACGCCATTGGCTGGCCGGCATGCGGGCCAAGCTGGGGCTCACCGGGGAAGATCCGGGCGACCACGCGCTGGCGGATGACCTGTTGGCCTGGATGCAGGATCGCCAGGCCGACTTCACGAACACCTTCCGGCTCCTGGCCACGCCGGACCTGGGCGCCGGATCGTTGGCCGACGACGCGGCGTTCCAAACGTGGCGGCAACGCTGGCTCGCGCGCCTCGGGGCGGAGTCGCGCCCGGCCGCCGAACGGGTCGGCGCGCTGCGCCGGGCCAATCCCGCGGTGATTCCCCGGAATCACCGGGTCGAAGCCGCGCTCGCGGCCGCGACCGGCGGTGACCTCGCGCCGCTGCGCCGGCTGCTCGAAGTGCTGGCGACGCCCTTCGACCACGAACGCGCGCCGGCGGAATTCACCGCGGCGCCCCCGCCGGGAGGCCCGCGGTATCGCACCTTCTGCGGGACGTGACCTGATGCGGCGGGGCGGCTAGGGCGTCACGGCACGGAAGAACCATTGGGTAGCGTTTCCGGGCGGCGGCATGGCCAGGGTCACGCCGTTGTTGTTGGCGACGACTTCCTCCACCACCTCCCACGTCTTGAAGTCGGCCGAGCGTTCCAAAAGGTAGCGAGTTTCCGGCGTGCCCAGCAATTGCAGGCGCAGGGATCCGTCCGGTTCCAGTCCGGTGGCAACCAAGGTGGCGGGTCCGGCGGGCACCAGCGGGACGGGTTCGACGGCGAAGAGGAAGGGCGTTTCCGGGCTCCAGGCGTTGGTGCCGCCAACGGTGGCCCGGGCCTGCATCCAGACGGTGAAGTGGCCGTTGGTGCTGAAGCCCCAGTTGAAATGCTCGTGGCTGCCGGCCAGCGGCGTGAAGCGGTCCGCTTCGGTAAGCCCGTCGCGGGAGTTGACCGCGAAGCGCAGCCCAGCAAAAGCATCGGCCTGCCACACGGCGAAGTGGCCTGGCGCATCGAGCCGCGTGACGCGCACTTCGGGTCGGTCCGTGACAAGGCCCGGTGGCAAGCCCTCGGCGCTGATGCCGAGGTAGAGCAGCGCCGGTTCCTGCGACTGCGGCAGCACCCACACGTCGTCGCCGGCCGCGCCGAGTTCCGGGAAACCGTCCGGCACGGTGAGCTTCGCCGTTTCGCGCACGACCAGCACGACGTTGGTCGCGGGGTAGTTGGTGCCGCCGTCGGAGTCGCGCACGAGCAAGGCGAACAGGTTGGTGCCGGCCGGCTGATGCGCGAGCCGGAAGTCGGCGTGCTGGTTGGTGAAACGGACCCGATCCTCCTCCCCACCCGCCCACGCGCTGAAAACGGGCAAGCAGGCGAACAGAAACACGAAGCGGCTGAGCAACGAGGGGCTCATAGGCGGAACGAAATCAGGGTGATGAAAAGTTGGGCGGCAGTCCGGGCTTGGGCCGGCGCGCCGCCCGTAGTCGGGTTCAGCGGCGCGCGGCCCGTCGCCAGAAGGCGAAGGCGACCAGCGCGGCCCCGGCCAGCGCCGCGTATTCCTCAGGTTCGGGCACGACGGTAAACTGGAAGTTGCCCACCTCGCCGGTGACCAGCGCGCCGCCGTCCACCAGCGTGCCCGTGGCCTGCACGGAGACGACATAGTCGCCCGGGGCAGTAAAAGCCCAGTTGTAGTCCGTGTGGCCCCCGGCCACCGCGTTGACGTTGTCCGCGGCGTCCACGCCGTTGCGCGAGTTCCAGAAGGCGTTGGGCACGCCAAAGCCGTTCACACCGTAGGCGAAGAAGCTGCCCGGGCCGCTGACGGCGGTAAGGCGCAGGTTCACGACATTGCCCTGGAAGATGCCCAGTTCCACTTCTTCGGCACCGATGCCCAAAAACACCTTGGCGGGATCTTGAATCGCGGGCAACAGCCAGAGCGGGTCGCCGGGATTGCCCAGGAAGCTGAACGCGGGGTTGGCGGGAATCGTGGTCAGCGTGTTGGCACCCAGGGATACCGTCGCCTCGTTAGGCGCGTATTCGATATCGTTGGTTTCGTCGTGCCAGTGGGGCTCGAAAGCACCGCCCTCGTAGGCGATGCCCAGGTCAACGTGCTCGTGGGTGAACAATTGGGCGCTCAAGGTGAGGCTGGCGGCGGCGCTGGCGGCCAGCAGGCTGGTGAGATTCAGTTTCATGATGATTTGTTGAGTGAGACTAAAGTTAAGGTGGGACGAAAGGCCGTCTGGAGGTCACTCCGGCGGTTTGGCGATGTTTTCGCCGCGCAGGATGCGTTCCTTTACCGCGCGGGCATTCAGCGGCAGCACATGGCCGCACGCGAACAGGTAGTTGGCCGAACCTTTGGTGCGGTCGGCGTTGGCGGAACCGGACCGATGGCGGTCCGGCTGAATGTCGGCGCGAACCGCGTCCCAGCCCTTGAACCAGTTCCGGGAATGGGTGTGGTCGGCGAAGACGCTGGGCGCCGCGGTGTCGGCGATCTCGAACACGGTGATCGTCTCAGTCGGGCTCTTCAGGGCGTCGAGCTTGCGGAAGGATTCCAACGTTCGGCCGAAGGGGTCCAATTGGTCCACGGCCACATACTCATTGGGAATGTAGCTGGAGGCATGGTTGGTCAGCCGGGCTTGCCGCTGGGGATCACTGGGACAGGTCCGCACCTTGTCGGTGTTCCCGAGGTAGGTCCGGAGCGTGAAGATCCAGGACCGATTCGTCTCCGCCGTGCCGTGGGTGGTCTCCGGGAAGTAGCCCCGGTTGTCGTCGGCATACATCTGGATCGCGAGCCCGACTTGGTGAAGGTTCGAGGCGCAAGCCGTCCGGTTCGCCTTGGCTTTGGCCGAGGCGAGGGCGGGCAGCAGCAGCCCGGCAAGGATCGCAATGATCGCGATCACGACGAGCAGTTCGATCAGGGTGAAGGCCGCACGCCGGCACGGAAACCATGCCGGGGCAGGGGATTTGATGTTCACAGAGGACGACCGGGCAATCCGGTCAGTAAGGACGACGAAGGCGAAACCATTCCACGATGGAAAGGTGGGCCTGTTCAAGGCCCGACGGGTTACAGCTCAGAGCTGCGCCGGCGGACCGCGTCCCAACGTGGGCGTGAACCAAAGCGTTGAACCCGTGCGTTCCGGCAGCGACACCCTGCCCAAGGCGAAACCGGGGCGGTATTCGGCGACCGGCGGCGCGGGCACGTCGTTCAGCCATTGCCCGTGGCTAAACAGGCAGAGGGCGCAGTCTGCTTCCGCGGTTTGCGAGTCGGCGTCGTTCCCGGGCTCCGGGTGCCCCGCACAATGTCCGTGGCTGGCTTCCAACGCCTCGTGAAATGCGGCATGGAGGCTGGGGCTCCGGGAAAGCGTCCCCACCAGCGCGACGAGCAACACCAGCCAGGACGCCAGCAGCGCCCGCCCCAAGGGGAGCCAGCGGAACCGTCGTTGGATACCGTGTTGCAAAGTGATTGCATCTTATGTGCCCGGTGGCGGAGAGCAAGCCGGGACTCTCGGGCGCGCCGACATTTTTGCGCTGACCGCAACCGGCCGACACTGGAGCGCAATTGGCCGACAACGCGCGGGTTTGCCGGCGATTGCGGAGTCCCGTAGCTTTGCATCCCTTTGAGCGAACCCCCTTCAGTCAGCGCCGCCGTTCCGCCGGACGCCCTCCGGCCGGTCGGGCTGTGTCCGCTCAACAAGGTCCGAGCCGGCTGCGTGGTCATCATCAAGCAGCTCACGGCGGCGCCGGAAACGAACCAGCGGCTCCGCGAAATGGGCTTTGGCGAGGAGCAGCGGGTCAAGGTCGTGACCTTGCAGAACAACGTGCTTTGCCAGGTGTGCAACGCCCGGCTGGGCCTCAGCGCAAAGCTGGCGGAAAGCATCCTCGTGCAGCAGGTGAATCCCCTGCGCTTGGCGGCCTAGGCGCGCACCCTTCCTTTCCATGAACGAAACCTGTCCGCTCTCTTCGTTGGCGCCCGGCGCCCGGGCCGTGGTCACGGAAATCCGCGTGCCGGTGGAGCACCGCGCGCGACTGCTGGAAATGGGCCTGCTGGTCGGCACACCGGTGGAATTGGTCCGCTTCGCCCCCATGGGCGATCCGGTGGAGATCAAGATCCGCGGCTACAACCTGTCGCTGCGGAAGCACGAGGCGGAGTTGGTGATAGTGAGGGTGCTGAATCCGTAGGAAGTGGAGCATGAAGTTCCTCAGAAGATTGTTTGGCGACGACACTCGAAGGAATGCCGACGAAGTTGC
>JAYUSF010000148.1:0-5498 GCA_043755815.1 Verrucomicrobiota bacterium | reverse complement strand
CGCCTTCATCTACGGCCAGCCCGCCGTCGCCTATCTGCTGCGCTCGGCCAGCCAGGGAACGGCCAAGGTTCACGCCGTCATCCGGGCACACCAGCACTCCGGCATCCCCAATCCGATCATGCGCCGGCTCATCGCCGGGAACGGCGTCTTCCGCCACTGGCAGGAAACCAATTCGGCAGCCGCCCAGACAATCGAGGGCGGGGCCTTGGCGCGACGACTGGAAACGATCTCCCGCCGCCCCGTGCCGGAAGGCTCAGTCTGGACCCTGAACGTGAGTCCCGACAGCGTTTACGGACAGGGTTGCGGCTACGACTTCGCGACCTTCACCACGCTTGAGTTCAGCCCCGCCTTCGCTGACTGGCGCCTGGTGGTGGAGACGGTCGAGCTGCCCCAGCTCCGGTGAGCCGGATGAAGCACTATTCCGGCGGCCACTCCGTCTTCGGCGCGAAGCAGTAACGCAGGAACTGCTGGTTCAAAGCGGCATTGGCCCACGGGGTCACGAGCCACATCTGTTTCCGCTCCAGCAGTCGGAGCGGGTCTTCGACCTGATCTAGGCGGAGGTAGTCGTCGAAACTGCCGGCGAACCGTTTGGGCCAGCCCTTCGCCAGCGGATGATCCGGTAACTGCGTGCCCCGCTCGTGCAAGCGCTGCCAATTGCGCTGAAGGCCAGTGGTGTCGACCAGCATCCTGTCGGGACCGAAGGGAACGCTGCCGTGTTTGCCCCATTCGCAGGCGACCCACGGGCGTTGCCCGGCAGCAATCGGAGCGGAAATCAGGCGCCCGTGAAAGTAGGTCACGACGCGCACGGGTTCGCGCCGCACCGGATCATACTCAACCCAGATGACCTCGTGATCCGTCGGGTCGTTGTCCTCGGGAAAATCCACGTCGTCGTCCCAGAACAGGTGGTAGCCGATCCATGGACGGCTGGGATGGAGCAGCGCCACGAAATCCTCCAAACGAAAGAACTCTTCGGCGTGCCGCCGCAGGAGCGGACAGCAGCGGCGGATCAATTCCAACTCCGCCAGCGTGGGTGCGCGAGGGACATCTGCCTTGAGCAGCCTGGCGTAAGCCTCACTCGCTTCATTGAGGCGACGTCTTTCATGCGCGGCACGGCCGACCGCATTGATGCGCTCCCAGGCTCCCGCGGCAGAACCAACCTGCGGAGCCCGGCACGCGACACCAAACACCAGCAGGAACAGGAAGAGGAACAGAGGCTTCACGCCGACAGGCAAAGCGTTCGCTTCGACCAGGGCAAGCTTTGGTCCGTTACAACGACCTGCGCACCGGTCATCGCGTGTAAACCCGGATCGCGGTCTGCTCGTTGAGGGGCAGCGTCACATCGACGATGGTGGTCGCCGGGTTCTTGCCGGCCGTGTTGTCGATTTCAGCGTTCACGCTGGAACTGGGGCCATGGTCAGGCGTCAGCACGATGGTGATCGGGACGATCGCGTTGAAATCCTTGGCCTGAATCTTCACCTGCCGCGCCGGTGAAGAACCGAACGGAAGCTGCACATTCACCGGCCCGGAACCTTCGGCAACGACGGTGCCCGCCGCTTCCACGATGTCGAGGCGGGGCAGAGGCGAGGGGAAAACCAGCAACATGGAACCGAACGAGGCAGTCGCTGCCGACGGAAAGAGCGAAAAAACGATGCCGGTTCGGTCGGTTGCATCCACGCGAATCCGACCGGCGCCACCCCCGCCAAAGGCCCCGACATCCATGGTCCCATTTCCTGCGACCACCGGCGCCACCAACCGGATGGCGCCGCCGCTCCCGGCGTTGAAGGAGCCTGAATCGCGTCCACTAGTCGCCGCAATTCGGCCGGCCAGGGTAATCTTGGTGGTCGAAGCGACCGTGATTCCGCCACCACCGCCACCACCGCCAGCTCCAGGCGTGCCGATGGTGCCGGCACCACCGGAACCGCCCACAATCGGGATGAGCAACGCAGTGCCGTAGGTGGGTCCGCGTCGAGTAGAGGAACCGGAGGTCGATTGGGTGGCGTAGGATCCTCCGCCCGCACTGTTCGCTCCGGTTCCAGCGTCACCCGCCTTGCCGCCGCCCGGACCATGTCCGTCGCCGGGAACGACACCGACGGAACCAGGACTGCCCCCTCCGAAACCTCCAGGCCCCGGTTGGCCGCCCTGCACGTTGTTGCCCTGACCTCCGCTGACATCAATGGTGCCACTGATGACCACGTCCCCTTGGGCGAGCAGATAGACGGGAGTGTTGTTGGGGTTGCTGCGGAACGTCAGCGTCTTATTGGCGGCGATATTGACGGCGGTATAGTTGAGGATGCCGCTGGGTGGGAGATCCACGGTCAGATTCTCCGTCACGTTGAGCGCCCCCAAAGAGCCATCGCTGCCGGAGGTGAACGATTGGCCCGTTGCCGCGAGGGCGAAGGCAAAGGTCAGGGGCAGGAGCACGGAACTGTTTTTCATAAGAAGTTTCCTGGTTGGCTGCGAAATCATGGAGTCACTGGGGCTCAAATCGGGTCGTTACCGCCGGGCGTCCGACAATGGGCGCCTTGAACGTCTGGTCACCGCCAGCGCCTGTCACTCCAACGCTGACGGCGGGCAAGCCGACAAAGGGCGCGGCGGCCAGCGATTCGGGTGTCAACCCCTGCAACCCGACGCTGAAGGCCGACCGGCCCACGATGAATGACTGGCCAGGAGCGAGCTGAGGCAACCCCACGCTCACAGCAGGGCGACCGACAAATTGGCCCGGCGCCGTCCCGGCGGGAAGGTGCGGCAAACCGGCGGAGACGGCGGGCCGACCGACAAACTGACCGAAGGCAAATCCCGCCGGAAGTTGCGGCAAGCCGGCGCTGACGCCGGGAAGGCCGACAAACAATAGCCGCGGACGGGACACTGGATTCAGCGGATCACTGCCCGCGGTCACTTCGGTTTCGTCATTCCAGCCATCACCGTCGGCATCTCCCACTAGCGGCAGGGTTCCGGCCATGGCCTCGCGTCGGTTGGACAGACCGTCACCATCGGGATCTTCATCGCCATCCTTGATGCCGTTGCCGTTGGAATCGGCCTTGGTCGGATCAAGCCCCAACGAGGGCTCAAGCTCATCGGGCACGCCGTCACCGTCCAGATCTACGAAGCTGAACACCCTGAACTGCGCCGCAAACGCACCGGCGAGGGAATTGCCCGCCCGATCACGCAGCGCGGTGCTGGCAGCCAGCCGGTAGAGCCCGGGTGGCAGCCGGTTGGGCAAGGTCAGGAATGCCGCGGTCAGCTCCGGATTCGTGGCCAGCGTGAAGGTGAGCCCCGCATCGTCCGCCGTGCCCAACTGGCCATCCGCACCGGCCGAGGTGAGCGAGATTGCGGTGGGCAAAACCGTGCTCGCGTCCAACGGCTCGCTGAAAAACAGGGCTGCGCGGTCGATAGCTCCAATCAGCGCGCCGTTGTAGGGCACGCTCCGGGTCACGCGCGGCGCGGTGGCGTCGGGCACCAGGTTCAGGGTCAGCTCCTCGCTCCAAGTCGAATTGCCGCCCGTATCCGTCGCCAGTGCCCGGACTTTGAAACTTGTTTTTCCAGACGCGATCACCGGCGTGACCAGCCGTGTTTCAAAGGGAAAGTTTCCATCGGTGGTGGCCAGCACGCCGTCGACGTAGAACCGGACGTTGCGCACCTGCACATCATCGCCCACCAGCGCCGAGAGCCGCATCAGCTTCCCTTCCTCGGCAACGCCGCCGGCAAAACTCGTCGTCAGCGTGATCGATGGGTCGATCCCATTGCGGTCGTAGGCTCGGTAATTGATCACCTGCAATCCGGCAGGTCCATCGGCCACATAGGCCAGCCCGTTGTAGATAGTCAGTGCCCGCGCAACTCCTGGGGTCACAAATTCGCTCACGAAGGCGGTGGTGACCAGCGGGTCGGCCAAGTCGTAGAGGGAGATGTTGTGCGGGCCGTCAAAGGCGAAGTTGGGACTGACCGCGGCAAGCCCAAGTCCCGATCCGTTTGAGACCATCTGCTTCCATCCGAACTGGGTTGTGTTGGCTGACGTGACCAAACGCGGCAGCCCCGGCGAAGTCAGGTCCAGCACGTTGGCTCCCTTGCCATGGACCGCGTAGGCGAGGTCCCCCCCGACGAACAGGCGCGAATTCGGGGTAGACGCCGTGGGCGAACTGGCGCTGCCCAGGTCGGTCAAAGTGCCATCGGCGAAGTTGAGTTCGTGCAGGCGGTTTTCCGTCAGCGCAAACAGGCCGTCGCCGCTCACCGCGACCTCCACCACCGCGCCGTCCAAACGCACCCGGCTCAAGGTCAGACCCGAGGCCAGATCAACCGCGACCAACTCACCCCCCGTGGTGCCGGCAAAGGCAATACCGCCCGCCACGGCCACGCTCCGCACCGGGCTGCCCACGTTCACCTGATGCACGATCCGGGCGGACGCCGGGTCGAGTGCCTCGATGACCGCAAGGCCCGCGGCCCCGTCCGCCACCGCGATGAGGCTGCCGTCAATCGCCACCCGCAGCGCTGTGCCCGGGGTATCCACCTGGCCGACCAGAGCCGGATTGAGTCCGTTAAAGACATTGAAGATCGCGACGCCGGCATCTTCCAGCGCCAGCACCGCGACGTCATTGACTGCGGCAATGTCCACCGCATTGCCGGCGGTATCGGCGCTGTTGATTATGCCTGTCCGCACGGCCAAGCCGTCGGACGGATTGGTGCCCTGTTGGACCTCGGCTCCGTCCGGCACGCCATCTCCATCGGTGTCGGCCGTGTCCTCATCAGTCCCCAGGATGAACTCCGCGGTGTCACTCAAACCGTCGCCGTCGGCATCGGCTCCGTCGTCCTGATGCAAGGTGAACGCCGGCAGTTCAAAGCGGTTGCCGCTGGCGGGGGTGACGAAATTCGCTGAGGCCACCCGCAGGCTGGACGCCTGAAGGATGAATTCCCGGAACCGCCGGTCCGGTGGGAGGTTCAGGCGGTCATGCGCCTTGCCGGAATTGCCTGCGACACCCCGCTGGATGACTTCATTTCGGTCCACATCGACCAGCGCGAAATAGTGCAACCCGTTCTGGGAAGTGAGCCGCGCATTCTGCTTGGAGGCGGGATCCTGCCCTCGGATGACTTCCAACTGATCCGGCACGCCATCACCGTCAGTATCCGCCTTGTTCGGGTCGGTGCCGCGCTGGAACTCCTCCTCGTTTTTCAGGCCGTCCCGGTCCGGGTCACCCATCGCATCAGCGGCGTCGTCCGGGTTCAGGCCATGCTGAATCTCCCAATCGTTCAACATCCCGTCGTTGTCTCGGTCCGCCGGATCACGGACGGTGACGCGCACGGTCGCGTTGAGCGGATGTTTGTCCAAGCCGGGCGAGTGCAGGGCCACCACCGTAGCGATCCCCGGCTTCAGCCCGGTCACCTTGCCGTCGGCATCCACCGCAACGACGGAAGGATTCATGACCCGATACTTGGTGCCCGTGCTGCCGGCGGTGAGATTCAACTGGGAGTCGTCGGAATAGAAGCCGGTCACAGTGAGGAGCGCGGTG
>JAYUSF010000147.1:0-18537 GCA_043755815.1 Verrucomicrobiota bacterium | reverse complement strand
TCCTGTTCGAGGCGCTGCCGTTCCTTCTTCACGGTGAACTCCCTTTCCTGCACGGCGCGGTTCATGTCCTGCGTGCGCAACTGGATGGATTCGTCGGCCTCCAGGCGCTTGCCTTCGACCTCCTGGCGGCGGCCTTCGATGACCTTGCGGGCCTCGGCTTCCTCGTTGGCCTTCACCTCGTTGACGGCGCGGGTCTGCTTGGCAGTGTCCTCCTCGTTGCGTCGGCGCTGTTCGCGCTTGGCGATGTCGGCGTCGGCGTTCTCCTTCTCGACCTGCACCTGGGCGCGCTGGGAAAATTCGTTGGCGCTGACCCGTTCGCGCTGGGTGATCTCGGTGATCTTCCGGATGCCCTCGGAATCGAGCACGTTGCTGGGGTCGTGCTGGTCTAGGGGGGTCTGCTCGAGGTAGTCGATGGCGACGTCCTGGAGGAGGAAACCATCGAGGTCCTTGCCGATGGTGGACTGGATCTGCTCGCGGAACTTGATGCGCTCGGTGAAGAGCTCGTGGAACTCCATCTGTTTGCCGGCGGTCTTGAGGGCCTCGGAGAACTTGGCCTCGAAGAGCTCGCGGAGCTGGTTCAGGTCGGACACGCGGTCGGGGGTGAGCATCTGGGCGACCTTCTTCACGCTGTCTTCGGTGGCCTCGACGCGGATGTAGAAGGCGACGGAGATGTCGGCGCGGATGTTGTCCTTGCAGACGAGGCCGTCCTTGCCCTTGCGGTGGATCTCCAGCTTCTTCACCGAGATGTCCATCTCCTCGAAGTTCTGCACCACGGGTATACGCACCATGTAGTCGAACGCGACGCGGAGACCGCCCCAGCCAACGCTGATGCCGGCCTTGCCGGGATGGATCTTGCGGATCAGCAGGGCCGCGGTGACGAGGGCGACGAGCAGGAGTGCGGCCACTCCGACGATGATGAGGATGGGAAACATAGACGGGAACGGGTTGGGCTGGTTGGTGAGCGAAAGTGGTTCCTGATTCCGATTCTGATGCCGGGTCCCAGGCCGCTGAGCTGGGATCAAGGCAGCTTCGGCGGCGGGACGGCATACGAACTACCGGAAGCGTTTGAGCGCGGCGAGTGGGATTTGCAGAGGGGGTTTGTAACGGATCGCCGGACGGGCCGGGAAAGGCGGCCGCAATGTTTGCCAGATTCGCGTAGATTCCCGACGACAGTTCGGGCACTTCTTGTCGGACATGAAGCCCCGATGGATTGCGCTCCTGCTGACGGCGGTCGCCGCGTCCGGCGGTTTGGATGCATTGGCCGCGATTGACGTGTCCAGGCTGCCCCCCGCCGCGACGGCCAAGGTGGATTTCGCCAAGGACCTCGAACCGCTCTTCGCCGAACGCTGTTACGGCTGTCACGGCGGCAAGAAGCAGGAGTCCGGTCTGCGGCTCGACGAGCCCGAGACAGCCCTAAAAGGCGGGGACCATGGGGCTTTGTTGGTCCCGGGCAGATCGGCCGAGTCTTTGATCGTCGCGGTGGTTGCTGGGGCGCACAGCGAACTGGCACAGATGCCGAAGAAGGGCGACAAGCTGACCGCTGAACAGGTCGGCCGGCTGCGGGCATGGATCGATCAGGGCGCCAACTGGCCCGCGACGGCCACTGCCAAGGCCAGCAAGGGCGCGAACCACTGGGCTTGGATGGTGCCGGTGCGGCCGGCGGTTCCGAGTTCAGGGTTTAAGGTTCGAGGTTCGAAGTTGGCGGGCCCGATTGACACCTTCATCCAGGCGCGGCTGACCAAAGATGGGCTGAAGCCGGCGCCGGAGGCCGACAGGATCACGTTACTGCGCCGGCTTCACTTCGACCTCACCGGCCTGCCGCCCACGCCCGGGGAAACGGACAAGTTCCTCGCCGACAAAGCGCCCAACGCCTACGCGAACAAGGTCGACGAACTGCTGAAATCACCGCACTTCGGCGAACGCTGGGGCCGCCACTGGCTGGATGCCGCGCGCTACGCCGACTCCGACGGCTTTGAGAAGGACAAGCCCCGCTTCGTCTGGGCGTATCGCGACTGGGTCGTCAATGCGCTGAACCGCGACCTGCCTTACGACCAGTTCGTGATCGAGCAGGTTGCCGGCGACCTGCTGCCGAACGCGACCGACGACCAGCGAGTCGCGACCGGTTTCCTGCGCAACGCCATGCTCAACGAGGAGGGCGGCGTGGACCCGGAACAGTTCCGCACTGACGGCCTGATTGACCGCATGGACGCCCTCGGAAAATCCGTGCTCGGCATCACCGTCCAGTGCGCGCAGTGCCACAACCACAAGTTCGATCCCGTGACGCAGGAGGAGTATTACCGGCTGTTCGCCTACCTGAACAACGACCACGAATCGAGCCGCATCCATTACCCGCCCGGGCAGCAGATGCTTGTGGGCAACCTGACCCGGCAGATGCGCGATCTGGAGGAAGGGCTGCGGCACACGATCGGGGACTGGGAACGGCGCATGGCAGCCTGGGAAGACTCGGTGAAGGCCAACCAACCCGACTGGCAGGTCGTCCACGCCGTCCACGAAGGCGAACGGGGCGAGCGCTTCTACGACTACGCCGACGGTTCAATCCGCGCCGCGAGTTACGCGCCGACGTTTTGGACCGCGCACTTCGTTGTGACCAACAGGCTCCCGTCCATCGGGGCGATCCGGCTCGAACAGTTTCCCGATCCGAACCTGCCCAGCGGCGGTCCGGGCCGATCCATCAAGGGCATGGCCGCGCTCAGCGAGTTTCGGGTCGAGGTGGCGGATCCGGCCACTCCAACCAACAGGGTAAAGGTGAAGTTCATGGAGGCGACCGCCGACTTCGCCAATGCCGAGAAGCCATTGGAGCCCGAGTTTCAATCCGAAAGCCGGAACAGGAAGGACGGCGACAAGCGCACCTACGGCCCGGTGAGACACGCCATCGACGGCAATGACGACACGGCGTGGGGCATCGACGCGGGGCCTGGCCGCCGCAATGTGGCGCGCAAGGCGGTCTTCATCCCGGAGACGCCGATCCGGTTCACCAACGGCGTCGTGCTGAACTTCTTCCTCGACCAGAAGCACGGGGGCGACAATTCGGACGACAACCAGAACCACAACCTCGGCCGCTTCCGGCTCAGCGTCGCGGGCGATACCAACGCGGTCGCCGATCCGGTGCCCGACGGAGTGCGGCAGATTTTCCGGATTCCGCGGGCACAACGCTCCCCGCATCAGGTCGCCGCGGTGTTCAGCCACTGGCGGACCACGGTGCCGGAATTCAAGGAGGCCAACGACAAGATCGAGGCACTCTGGAAGCAATGGCCCGAAGGCACGCCGGCGCTCGCGTTGGTGGCGCGGCGCGGTGATGGCCCGGGTGAAGAGATGCGCCCGACCCGCATGTTCAAGCGTGGCGACTGGCTCAAGCCCGGCAAGGAAGTGACCGCCGGCACGCCGGCATTCCTGCACTCTCTACCCGCCGATGCCGACAGCTCTCGTCTGACGTTGGCCCGCTGGCTGGTGGACCGAAAATCGCCCACCACCGCCCGCGTCGCCGTGAACCGCGTGTGGCAGCAATTGTTCGGAACCGGCCTGCTGGAGACGCCCGAGGACTTTGGTGTGCAATCGCCCGCACCCTCGCATCCCGAGCTGCTCGACTGGCTGGCATGCGAGTTCATGGACCCGTCGGTTGAAATCAGAAGTGCGAAGCCCGAAGTGCGAAGTTGGTCCGTCAAGAGCCTGCTCCGGCTCATCGTCAATTCCGCCACCTACCGGCAGAACAGCCGGGTCACGCCGGCGCTGCTGGAGCGCGACAAGTTCAACCGCCTGCTCGCCCGAGGCCCACGGCTGCGCGTCGAAGGCGAGGTAGTCCGCGACGTCGCTCTCTCCGCCAGCGGCCTGCTGAATCCGGCACTGGGCGGGCGCAGCGTCTATCCGCCCGCGCCGGAATTCCTGTTTCAGCCGCCCGCCAGCTACGGTCCCAAGGTGTGGACCGAGGAGAAGGGAGCCGACCGCTATCGCCGCAGCCTCTACGTGTTCAAGTTCCGCAGCATCCCGTATCCGGTGCTCGCCAGCTTCGACGCGCCGAATGGCGATTTTTCATGCGTCCGCCGGCCCCGCTCGAACACCGCCCTGCAGGCCCTCACCACGTTGAACGAAACCCTCTTCATGGAGTCGGCCCAGGGGCTCGCCCTCCATGCCCTGACCGAGGGCGGTCGCTCCGACGATGAGCGCATCGCCTATGCCTTCCGGCGCGTGCTTTCACGGCCGCCGACCAAGGCCGAACTTGCCGAGCTGAAGGGCCTGCTCGACCGCCAACGCCAACGCATCGCCGAGGGGTGGGTGAATCCGTTTGAACTCGCGACGGGCAGGAACGAGGTGCCGAAGAATCTCCCGGCGAACACGACGCCCGCGCAACTGGCCGCCTTCACGGTGGTCAGCCGCACGCTCCTGAATCTCGACGAAGCCATCACCAAGGAATGATCCCATGAACCCCCTGATGCATTTTCAGCACGCGGCCGAAGAGCAGCGCCGCGCCGTGTCCCGCCGCTGGTTCTTCAAGGACTGCGGCGTCGCCCTCGGCAGCATCGCCCTTCACTCCCTGCTGGCCGACCGCCTTTCCGCCGCGCCGCCGCCGGCCGCCATCAATCCGCTCGCGTCGAAGAAGGGGCATTTCGAGGGCAAGGCCAAGCGCGTCATCTACCTGTTCATGGCCGGCGCTCCGAGCCACCTCGAACTGTTTGACCACAAGCCGCAGCTCGCCAAGTTCGACGGCACGTTGCCCCCGGCCGAGCTGCTCAAGGGTTACCGTGCCGCCTTCATCAACCCCGACGCCAAGCTCCTTGGGCCGAAGTTCAAGTTTGCCAGACACGGCAGGAGCGGCATGGAACTGTCCGAGCTCCTGCCGCACCTCGCGGGAGTCGCGGACGACATCACCCTGATCCGCTCGATGCAGACCGACGCCTTCAACCACGCGCCCGGGCAGATCATGATGAACACCGGTTCGCAGCAGTTCGGCCGGCCCAGTTTCGGGGCGTGGACCACCTACGGACTGGGCTGCGAGACGCAGGATCTGCCTTCGTATGTCGTCTTCAGCACCGGCGGCAAAGGCTCCAGCGGTGGCGCGTCGAACTGGGGCTGTGGGTTTCTGCCGACGATGCACAACGGCACCCTGTTCCGCACCGGCGGCGAACCCGTGCTTTATCTGTCCAATCCCAAGGGCGTCGACGACGCCATGCAGAAGGATACCCTCGACACCATCAACCGGCTCAACGCGAAGCGCCTCGGCACCATGGGCGATCCCGAGATCGCCGCGCGCATCAGCGCCTACGAGATGGCCTACCGGATGCAGCACGTGGCGCCCGAGGTCATGGACCTTTCCAAGGAGCCGCAGGCCGTCCGCGACCTTTATGGCGCCGAGCCCGGCAAGCCGACTTACGCCAACGCCTGCCTGCTCGCCCGCCGCCTGATCGAAAAGGGCGTCCGCTTCGTGCAGATCTTCCATGAGTCCTGGGACCAGCACGGCAACCTCAAGGCCGATCTCAAGCGCAACTGCGAGGCCACGGACCGGGCCAGCGCGGCGCTCGTGAAGGACCTCAAGCAGCGCGGCCTGCTGGAGGACACGATCGTGATCTGGGGCGGCGAATTCGGCCGCACGCCGATGGTTCAGGGCGGCAACGACGGTCGGGACCATCATCCCAACGGCTTCAGCTATTGGGTTGCCGGCGGCGGCTTCAAGCCTGGCCTGACCTGGGGCGAGACGGACGAACTCGGTTTCAACGCCGTGCGGGACAAGGTTCACGTCCACGACTTCCACGCTACGCTGCTGCATCAGCTCGGCTTCAATCACGAAAAGCTGACTTACCGCTTCAACGGCCGCGACTACCGGCTGACGGATGTCTACGGCGAGGTCGTGAAAGGGTTGGTTGCTTAGCGGCTGATGGTTTGCGGACGCTGACTCGGATCGAAGTTTCGATCGCTGCCGCTGCCGTTGGTCGCTCATCCGGCTACCCGGTCAACGGGGCGCGGTGTCAAGGCGGCGGCACGCCGGGAGCGGGTTGCGGAACGGGCGAAGCCTTCGCCCACGCGGGTGCGGGGCAGCCGACTGGGTGCTTGAATTATTCCGGCCGGCGAAGCACAAGACGTCATGCACCTCCCGCCTGCTGGCGAGATCCCATTGTCCCCGCCGGAATCGCGACCCTCCGAGTCCGCGTTCCGCGGCTTCACGCTGATCGAGCTGCTGGTGGTCATAGCGATCATCGCCATCCTGGCCGGAATGCTCCTGCCCGCGTTGGGCAAGGCCAAGGACAAGGGCATGGCCGCGTCGTGCCTGAGCAACACCAAGCAGATCGGGCTCGCGATCATCATGTATGCCGATGAGAACCGGGAGTCGTTCCCGAACCAGTGGTGGGCCATGGGTCCCTACCGGAACGCCCGTGGCAAGAACTGTGGCGGGGAATGGCAGCGCACGCCCGCAAGCACGCTTTCCAACTACACCGGCGCGCCCCGCATCTGGATCTGTCCGAAGAAAAAGCGCGGCCTGACCTACAAGACGGAGTCCGGCAGCTTCGACCCGAGCATCACGGGTTTCCTTTCCTACGGTTTCAATTACCTCGGGGTTTTCGGCGGCGATGCGGGCCAGAACAAGCCGTTCCGGTCCACCTCGGTGGATCGGCCGACCGAAGTGGTGGCCGTCACCGAGGTCAACGGGACCGACGACCCGAAGGAGATCGGCGGCGGCATCGGCAACGAGAAGGCCGACGCGGCCTGGCTCGACGGCTACTGGGCCAACGGCTCGTTCCCGAACCAGACCGCGGCGAAGGGCAACCAAAACTACCGCTTCCAGTCGCAGATGAAGAAGCACAACCAGCGGGTGAACATCGTCTACGTGGACGGCCACTCCGCCGGCAGCAAACCGAGCCAGCTCCGCTGGGGACAGTTTTACGGCGTGTTCAGCGGCACGACGATCCCGGGGACCAGCAAACGCTGGGACGGTCCGGTTGCCAACGCCACGCTGGACGCCGCCGACATCGCGCCGTGACCGCCAGCCCGACTGCTAGCTCCGCATCACCGCCCCGAGCTGTTGCCGCAGGGCTTCGACGAGCTTGGCCTGAGCCGCATTGACCTCGTCGTCCTTCAAAGTCCGGTCGGTGGCCCGATAGGTGAAGGCGTAAGCCAGGCTCTTCTGGCCCTCAGGCACGTGCTTGCCGCGGAACACGTCGAACAGTTCGATTGCATCGAGATTGGCCGGCTTGGCTTGACGCACCACTTGCAGCACCGCGTCGTGGGTCGTCGTTTCGGCGACGAGCATCGCGACGTCGCGGCGGCTCGACGGAAACTGCGGCTGAGGCTTGAACGATTTCGCGGCGTTGCTCCGCGCCAGCAACTGGTCCAGGTCCAGTTCTGCCAGCAGCACGGCGTCGCGCAGATCGTGCTGTTTGGCCAGCGCCGGCAAGAGTTGGCCGAGTTGGCCCAGGTGAAGTTTCCCGCCCAACGCCACCGTCGCGGATTCCAGGAACAGCCCCGTGCTCTCGGCCCGCCTGGCGTAGGTCGCGCCGCGGATTCCGAGCGCCCCGATGAGCTCCTCGACGAATCCCTTGAGGTCGAAGAGGTCGCATTTGGCGTCGCGCTCCGCGCCGGACCAGAAGCCGGGATTGCGCGCCCCGGTCAGGGCGATGGCGACCCGCCAGCCTTCCTTGAGTTGGCCGTTCGGAGCGGTGAAGACACGTCCGATTTCGAAGAGCTGAACGTCGCCGTTCTTGCGGGAGAGATTGTTCGTCAGCGTGTCGAGCAGGCCGGGCAGCAGGGACGGACGGAGCGCGTTCATGTCGCTGCTCAGCGGATTGGCCAACTGCACGGTGGCATCGGTCGCCAACCTTGCGGCCGAGGCGTTGATGAGCGTCTGGCCCTGCGCCTCGCCAAGGCCTAGGCCGGACAAGATGCGCCGGACTTCGGCGAACTGATCGTAAACCGCGTCGAACGGGTGCGATCCAACGGCCCCGCGCGGTGCCGTGGATGGAATCCGGTCCACACCGTAAAGCCGGGCGATCTCCTCGATCAGGTCGGCCTCGCGCTTCAAATCCACGCGCCATGACGGAATGGACCAGGCACTGGTTGCTGGCTGCTGGCTGCTGGATTTGAGCTCTAAGCCGAGGTTCAGGAGCATTTTCGCCTGAGTTTCCACGGGAATCTCAATTCCCAGCAGTGCCGCGGTCTTGTCGTGGCGTAGCGTGACTTCCTTGGCTTTGGCCGCCTCGGGATAGGCATCCACGGCCCCGGCGGCTAGCGTGCCTCCGGCCGTTTCGAGGATGAGCTGGGCACAGCGGCGACTGGCGAAATCGCAGGCGTTGATGTCCGCGCCGCGCTCGAACCGGTAGCTGGCGTCCGTGCGCAGCCCAAGCGCCTTGCTCGTTCTGCGGATGTTCGTGGGCGCGAAATAGGCGGACTCGATCAGGACATCCACCGTCGCGGCGTTGATCTCGGTGTTCTGTCCGCCCATGACACCGGCGAGCGCGATGGCCTTCCGCTCGTCGGCGATCAGCAGGTTCTCGGAAGAAAGCGTGTGTTCCCTGGCGTCGAGCGTGACGAACTTCTCCCCGGCGGTCGCACGACGGACGATGATCGCCGGTTTCCCCGCAGTATTTCGGCTGATGAGGTGGTAATCGAAGGTGTGCAGCGGCTGCCCGGTCTCCAGCATGACGAAATTCGAGACGTCGACGACGTTGCTGATGCTGCGCAGGCCTACTTTTTCCAGGGCCGATCGCAACCAGTCCGGGCTCGGGCCGACCTTCACGCCCTTGACCACGCGGGCCGTATAGCGGGGGCACAGATCCGGCGCCTCCAAGCGCACGTTGACGAGATTCTCCGTCGGTTCGGAAGAAACCGGGAACTCGGTTGCGGGAATCTTCAGCGGATTGCCGGTGATCGCCGCGATTTCGCGCGCGATGCCGAGAACGCTGTTGAGGTCAGGCCGGTTGGGGGTGACCTCCAAGTCGTAGACCACGTCGCTGCCGGAGCGGCCGAGATATTCCGCGAAGGGCTTACCCACTTGGGCATCCTCGCGGAGAATCAACAGCCCGTCTTCCCGGCGATGGCCGATGGCTTCCGGGTCCAGGCCGAGTTCCTCGTGCGAACACATCATGCCGTGGGACTCGACGCTGCGGATCTTGCCGACCTTGATGGTGGAGGGTTCCTTTTCGCCCGGTTTCAGGGGCAACGACGCTCCCGGCAGGATCAGCGGCACCTTGTCGCCCGCCTTGAAGTTCTGCGCGCCGCAGACGATCTGGCGTTCGCCTTGCCCATCGTTCACACGACAAACCGAAAGCTTGTCGGCGTTGGGATGCTTGTCGCGGGTGACAACCTGCGCGACGACGATGCCGGCAAATTCGCCACCCAGCTTCACGACGCCTTCGACCTCGAGGCCGAGCATGGTGAGCCGCTCGGTGAGTTCCTCGGGTGACCAGTTGAAATCGACGTATTGCTTGAGCCAGTTGAGCGTGACCTTCATGGAAATTGTTAGATTGGCGATCCGAGCTTGGGGAATTGCGTTTCCTTTGCGGCCGGCGGCTAGGGTTGTTTGCTGGATTCGATCAGCGGTTTGGCCGCCTTCGGGTGCGGGCCATTGAAATCCAGTCCGAAATGCCCGGCCACCGTCGCGGCGACCTGCCCTTGCGTGGCCTCCGGAGTGTTGCTGCGTTCGCCGAGCGCGGGCGTGTCCGGGCCGAGCAATCCGATCCAGATCGAAGCCGATTCCGAGATCGCCTTGCCGTGGTTCTTCCAGGCGACCGGAGCCGGCCCGCGGCCGTGGTCCGTCGCGAGGATGAACGTGGTCTGGTCGCGATACTCGGGCATGGACTGCACCAGGGCCCAAAGCTCGCCCACGAAGCGGTCGAAGTTGTGGGCGGAATGCAGGTAACGGTCGTAGCGGCCCTCGTGCGCCCAGTCATCCGTCTCGCCAAACGCAACGTAGAGCGCGCGCGGCTTCAGGCTGCGGACCATCTCCTTGGCGGCGGTGGCGGCAAAGGTGTCGAGCGAGACGTCGGCCCAGAGCGGAGTCGTCCGGTCCAGCAACTCCTGGGCGGCCGGCGACAGGGCAAAGCGTTTGGCACCGGCCGGCAGCTCGAACGCGCTCCACACCGGGAAGCCCGCCACGTCGGCGTTGAGAACCCAGGGGATGACACCCCAGCTCACCACCGCGCCGACCTTGCCGGCAAAGGCGGGCTGAGCGTGCAGCCATTGGAACACGTTGACGTTGGGGTTCGGTTTCGGGTCGTTGCTGTCAATGCGTCCGTCGACCACTCCGGTGAGGAACTCGCTGTAACCCGGATACGAAAAATTGTGCCCGTTGGTGACGCGCACGACGGAGCCCTTGTTCCGGTTCCCCCAGAGCTGGCCCTCCTTGGCCACCTTGCTCCAGATGAACGGCATCAACGCCTCTCGCCGAGCCTCTGCGGTTGGGCGCCAGTAGGCCGCACGCAGCTCGTTGGTTTTGGAAACGCCGCCGTTTTCCTTGTCGATCAGCGCCTCTTCCGCGCCGGTGAACACCTCCTGCCAGCGCAAGCCGTCGGTCGTGAGCAGAAAGACGTTGCGGGTCTTTGGGGCGTCAGCGACTGCCAAGGTGAGGCAAAGGAATTGAACGACGATGATCGTGTGCATCCAGGAACGTGCTTTAGACAGGCGCATCCCTAGTGTTGGTTTCGAGCCCGTCATTATTTGGGGCCGTATAAATTGAGCGTTCATGGGACGGGTGGCAACTTCATTCCGAAACGCGCGCGAGAAGCTGACGGCCGGCTTTCCGTGCCATCCAATGGCTGGGGCGTTCTATCAGAAGATAAAAAATCCAGGATCCAACTAAAATGGCCACGAAACCGACGATCCATTGCCAACCGCTGTCTCCCATAATTGGAACGACATACTTCGAAACCAAGGCCAATCCCAAGACGTGAAAAACGTAGAGCGAGTAGCTACCCGTGCCGAGACGCTCCAGCCAATCAGGTGGAGGATTGGCCCTGGCAAAAGCGATTTCAGATTTTATCCACGGAACACAAAGCCATGCGAATAGATTCAAACTCCAGCCAAGACCGTTGAACGAAATGCCGAAAGGAGGATGGAAACGGATGGCGCTGGCGACGACGCTCGCGGCCAGCATAGTTGACCGCCAGAGCCAAACCTGATGCTTGGACGGTGGCTCCTTGCCCGTTTGGGCGTCGCAAATTTCTGCCAACAGGCAGCCAATCAACCAAGTCGGTAGACCAACAATCCAAGTCATTCCGTTGCCGAGTCCGGGAAAGTCCTTCGCTTCCGGAAACGCCGCCAACAACAACACTGCGACCACGGTTGCTAGTGCGATCACAGCGGGCCAACCCCAGCGCGTGCGCATCCAGAGAAGTGCCGGATAGATCGCATAGTAGATTAGTTCACAGATCAGGCTCCAGACGACTCCTTGGCCAGATTGCTGGTTCACACCCTCTCGGGTAAAAACAAAGGAATCTGCGGGAGCCAGCAAGGCACCAGCGTTCCACCAGACAGCCAACGGAAGAGCAACTGCCAACGGAACGCCGATTCGAAGAAAGCGTTGCGCCCAAAATGCCTTGAGCGGGACTTTCAGAGATTTGCGAAAGGGGTAGTGAATGCAAAAACCTGAGATCACGAAAAACACGATTACGGCGGCTTGTCCGCAAAAGAAATTGTGATATAGGCCACGGATAACGATGCCCATTACGCTACCCTTGGTCACAGAATCTGGAAGCGCTGGGATCCCGTAGTGGTTTAGCAAGACCCAGAGCGCGCAAACAAAACGGATGCTGTCTAGTCCTTGAATTCGGGAGCTTTTCACGATGAGGGTCCAAAAGGATCGGTTGTGTCGGGCTCAGAACTGCCCCAGAAACCGCACGTCGTTCTCGTAGAACAGGCGGATGTCGGTGATGCCGTAGCGCAGCATGGCGATGCGTTCGATGCCGAAGCCGAAGGCCCATCCGCTCCAGACCTCGGGATCGTAGCCGACGTTCTCGAAGACCTGCGGATGCACCATTCCGCAGCCGGCGATTTCCAGCCAGTCCTTGCCCAGCTTCTTCACGAGGGCGTTGGTGAAATCAATCTCCAGGCTGGGCTCGGTGTAGCTGAAGTAGTGGGGGCGGAAGCGCAGCTTCACGTCGTTGCCGAGCAGTTCCCGGAACACGGCTTCGACCGTGCCTTTGAGATCGCCCACGGTGACGCCCCTGTCCACGTAGAGGCCTTCGATCTGGTGAAAGGTCGGGTTGTGGGTCGCGTCGGCGTTGTCCCGGCGATAGACGCGGCCCGGCACGATGATCCGGATGGGCGGTGGCTGCGATTTCATTACGCGGATCTGCACCGAACTCGTGTGCGTGCGCAGTAGCGGCCGGCCGGGCACGTCCACGAAGAAGGTGTCCTGGGCATCCCGCGCGGGGTGGTCGGCCGGCGTGTTCAGGGCGTCGAAGCAGTGATACTCGTCCTCGATCTCCGGACCGTCGGCGACGACGAAACCGAGCTTGCGGAACGCCTTCACGATGTCGTCGGTGACCTGCGTGAGCGGGTGCAGCTTGCCGAGCGATCGGCGGCGTCCTGGCAGCGTGAAATCGGTGGGCTCCTTGGGCAGCGCGGCGCGGAGTTCGAGTTCACCGCGTTTCTCCGCGACGATCGCTTCCAGTTCCTGCTTGGCGGCATTGATGGCTTTGCCGGCGAGTGGCCGGACGTCTTTGGCCAGGGTGCCGAGTTCCTTCATCAGGGCGGTGAACTGGCCTTCGCCGCCGAGGAAGGCTCCCTTCGCGCGCTCCAGCGACGGCAATTCCTGGGCGGCACGCAGTTCGTTGAGCGCGGCCTGTTTGACGGACTCGATACGGTCGAGCAGAGACATGGGGCGGGAGAGTCAGCCAGCGGCGGCGCGGAATCCAGCGGGGAAAACGGTTCAGAGCGAAGCCGCGTCCCGAAGGCGACCGGCGCTGTGGCCGAGCGCGATTGGCGTTTGGAATCGACCTTTACCGCCTTTTGCGCCCCACCTGCCACCTGCTTAACTGGCGGTGCATGACACAAAATGCCGCGTCGCCGCATCTGCTCAGCCCCTTCAATCTGGGTGGCCTCTCCCTTAAAAACCGAGTCGTGCTGGCGCCGCTGACCCGCGCCCGTGCCGGCGTGGAGCGGATGCCCAACGCGCTGATGCGACAATACTACACCCAGCGCGCCGGTGCCGGGCTGCTGATCACGGAAGCCACGGTGATTTCCGAGCAGGGCATTGGCTGGCAACGGTCGCCGGGCATTTACGCCGACGCGCAGGCGCAGGCTTGGAAACCGATCACGGCCGCCGTGCAGGCCAAGGGAACGCCGATCTTCCTCCAGCTCTGGCATTGCGGCCGGGCCTCGCACAGCACCTTTCGGACGGACCGTTCGCTGCCCGTTTCGGCCTCGGCCATCAAACTCAACGGCGAATACATCCATACCCCCACCGGCAAACATCCGTATGAAACGCCGCGGGCGCTGGAAACCCACGAGGTCACCCAGGTCGTCGAAGATTACCGGAGGGCGGCCGAACGGGCCAAGGCCGCCGGCTTTGACGGCGTGGAAATCCATGGCGCCAACGGCTACCTGATCGACCAGTTTCTCCAGTCCCGCACCAACCAGCGGACGGATCGCTACGGTGGCTCGATTGAAAAGCGGTTCCAATTCCTGCGTGAGGTCGTTGGGGCAGTTCTGACGGTCTGGCCGGCCAACCGCGTGGCCGTTCGCCTTTCGCCCAACGGCGTGTTCAATGACATGGGTTCACCCGATTTTCGGGAAACATTCCTTCACGCCGCGCGGGAGCTGGACGGCTTCGGCCTCGCCTACCTGCATGTCGTGGATGGCCTTGGGTTTGGATTCCACCAACTGGGCGCGCCCATGACCCTGGCGGAGTTCCGCCCGGTCTTTCACGGGCCGCTCATGGGCAACTGCGGCTACACCCAGGCGACGGCGGAAGCGGCCGTGGCGGCCGGTCACGCCGACCTCATCGCGTTTGGGCGGCCCTTCATCAGCAACCCCGATTTGGCGGAGCGTTTCGCCCATGGCTGGCCGCTCGCGTCCGAGGCCGGCATGGGCGACTGGTATTCGTTTGAGCCCAAGGGCTACGCCGACTTCCCGGCGTATGCCCCCGGTGCGTCCGCCGCATGAGAATCGCCCTGGGAACGGACCACGCCGGATTCGCGCTGAAGGAAGCGGTCAAGTCCTGGCTGACTGTCCACGGCCACGAACCGGTGGACTTCGGCACGTTCAGCGAGTCGCCGTGCGACTATCCGGACTTTGTTTTGCCGGCCGCCCAGGCCGTGGCGCGGGGCGAGAGTGATCGCGGAATCGTCTTTGGCGGCTCGGGCAACGGGGAAGCCATGGCGGCGAACAAGGTGCAGGGCGTCCGCTGCGGCCTTTGCTGGACGGTGGAAACCGCGCGCCTGAACCGCCGGCACAACGATGCCAATGTGCTTTCGCTGGGAGCGCGGTTGATTCCCCCCGTGGAGGCACTGGAAATCGTGCGGGCCTGGCTGGAAACGGACTTCGAGGGCGGGCGACATCGGAACCGTTTGGCCAAGTTCGCCCAAATGGGCACTCCGGCCTAGTTTCCCCGGTGGCAAGCCTGGGCGAAACGATGGCTTCCAACGACGCCGGAACAGTGCGATCAACCGGGACGTTCCCCATGGAGCGGCGGCCCAGTTCAAACCAAACTCACCGAAGACCATGAAACCCCGAATCCTCGCCTTTGGCGGCAGCCTGCGCCGCGACTCGTTTAACCATAAGCTGGCCACCATCGCCGCCGCCGGCGCCCGGGAAGCCGGGGCGGAGGTCACGCTCATCGCCCTGCGCGACTTCGCCCTGCCGGTGTTCGACGAAGACCTTGAGGCGCGCGACGGCCTGCCCGAGGCGGCCAAGAAACTGAAGGCGCTGTTTCGCGGTCATCACGGCCTCCTCATCGCATCTCCTGAATACAACAGCAGCGTCACCGCGGCGCTCAAAAACACGATCGACTGGGTTTCCCGCGCGGAGACGGACAATGAAGCTCCGCTGTCGGTGCTCTCGGGCAAGACCGCCGTGATCTGCTCCGCCTCACCCGGAGCCCTCGGCGGCCTGCGCGGCCTCGTGCATCTGCGGGCCATTCTGGGAAACCTGGGGATCACCGTGCTGCCCGAGCAGGCCGCCGTTCCCGGCGCCCATGCCGCGTTCCGGGAGGACGGCACCCTGGCTGACGACAAGCAGGCCGCCCGCGTCCGCTCCTTGGGAACCGTGCTGGCCCAGCATCTGACCAAGCTCCTCCGCTGACGGCGATTCGGCTGGGTTGAACGGAAGGGGTGAATAGTCGCCGGCGGTCAGTCCCAACGAAAGACGTGTGGCCTCGTTTGGTTGCGTCGTTCGGACCGTCCATTCTGACGGCGGTCCAAACCCCGGCAGCCAGCCCGCATTTCTCGGGGAACGCTTCGCGGAGTTGGTTGGATCACTGCTTCAACTGGTTCAACTGACGAGCCCGTTGTGACGGGACCGATGCGCCGACGTGTTTGACTCACCGGGGCGACGCGATTTTAACACCCATCAGTGCCTGCATCAGGGGGCACCCATCAGTGGCTGAATCGCCTCGCCGATACCGCTCCAGCAACGCGTGTGATCGCCGGGCCAGCATCCGTCGCACCTCCCGCCGTTTACCTTTCACCTTGGGAATCACGAGCGAGTCATATCCGGTCGTCTGGTGACGGAGCCACGCGATCACCGCCGCTTCCGCCCGGTCTTCAACCGGGATCCGTTGGGTGCGGGCCACCGTGCCGCTCCCCACCGGAGTCGTGTGCTCGGTGACCGCCTTGGCCAGCCGTTCGGCGAGGTGAGTGTGCGTGGGATGGAAGGCCAGGAAGGCCAGCACCTCGCCGTAGAAGTCCCCGACATACTTGGCCTGCGCCTTGGCCCGGCGCTGGGCGTCCGCTGCTCTGCGTTTCACAAAGCTGTCGGTCGAGCGTTCCAACGCCAATTCAGCCTGAATGTGGTCGATGGTCGCCGCCGGGGCCCACACTCCCTGCGAGAAGAGCTTGCGCCCCTTCCTTTCGGCGACTGCCCAATGTTCGCCGGCAGCCTTCACCCTGCGGGTTAGGGCCGCGTCACCGGGCGGCAATAGGGTCCAATCTTTGGGCGGGGTCAGGGTCCGGCCATCTGCGGCCCGAACGGTGTTGGCCGTGGGACCGGGACCATACGTGAGGTCGTTCATTCAGGTTCAGCTTCCTTGCGAAGTAGGTCGGTCGTCCATCCCGGGCTGACGGCACCCGCTCGGACGGATTTCCCCCACCCGTGGTTTTGACCAAACTGGCCGACGGCGTTGCGCTGATCGTGAAGGACTGCTCTCCGAAGCGTTCCTTGAGCTTTCCGGCAGACGCGCCTTATTTAGGCTGCCTGTCCGTCCGCTTCACGCCCGCCGCATCGGCTGGCGCTGCCAGTAGGTCAGCGAGCGCCAGCACCATTCGGCCGGACCAAAACGGAACCGCCGGAGCCAGATCGGACTGAGGATCAGTTGGAATATCCAGAGCGCCAGGACGACGTAGTAGACCTGGTAACGTTCGAGCTTGCCGTAGAGCCCCAGGCCATATCCGGTAAAGAGGAAGGCACAGACGACCGAGTGGATGAGGTAGTTCGTCAGGGCCATCTGCCCCACCGCCGCGAGACGGTCCGTCAGCCATCGAAAAGTGCCGGCCTTGCACAGGAGGAGCAGGAACCCGACATGCCCGCAGGCCACCGCCAAGCGTCCAAGGTCGTAGACCGCTCCCGCATACCCCTGGGTTACCGGATTGAAGTTCGATTGGATGATGGCCCAACCGTTGAACGCATGCAGCGGAAGACCCACCCCGTAGCCGGCCACCGCGAGAGCCGCGTAGAAACCCGCCGGTTTTCCACCCCCGAGAATGCCCAGCTTCATCAGGGCCATCCCCAGCAGCATCATGCTCAGGACATCCATGTTCCACGCATGATACCACGGAATTGAATTCCACATCAGGACCACCGCCCCGCGCGCCTTGATGACCTGAAGGGGATTGCCGCGCCATTCCGCCGCGTCCTTCTCCAGGGCCTCGGGACCCGGGTTACGTTCCTTCACCAGCTTCTCCCATTCAATCCGGGCGTCCGTTTCCTCGTCGGTGAGTTTCCCGCCGCGTTCGGCCTTTGCCACCGCCGCCTTGCCTTCTTCGATCTTCCCCTGGGTGGACCAAGCCTGGATTGAATAGACGGTCCCGCAGTAGACCACCAGGACCGCCGCCAGCGCGATTAGCCCGCGCGGCTTCAGTTTCCGGAACGGGTAGAGCGCGAAACTGCAGATGGCATACGGATAGAGGATCTCCCCCTGCCAGAGCAGAAACGAATGGACGATCCCGAACAGCAGGAGCCACAGCGTCCTCCGGTAGTAGATGTCGGCCGCGTCCGGACGCCCCTCCATCCGTGAGGTCAGCAGGATCGCGCTGGCTCCAAACACCAGCGAGAACAGGCAGCGCATCTTCCCCTCCGCTACGACATGCAGTAAGAACCAGAGCCAGAGGTTGATTCCCGTGGACCCGCCGGCCGCGGTGGGATTGTCGTAGGCCTGATGGTAGAACGCGAAGCCCACGATGTTCATCAGCAGGATTCCAAGCAGTGCGAACCCCCGCAGGGTATCCAGCGGCGTCATCCGTTCCGCCACGCCGACCGGCCTGGCCGCCTCGCTGGAACCGGCCGTCACGGTGGTGGGTGCGGTAGAATCAGACATCCTTGGGATTCTGAACGGGAAGTGGGGTTCCAAGCAACGATCCAATGCGGCGCGGTGCGGATGATCTACCGCGTTCGGATTACGGCCCGGGCCTCGTGCGGAAGCAGTTCAACTCTTTAACTTGTCCGCCCTATTCTCCCTCCTCGATTTCCCCACACCTTGGCGTGATCTGTTGACTGAACCCCTGCAAACACAACCCGCATGCAATGGAATATGGTGATCCTTACCAGTTCTTCCACATCTTAATCCTGTTGATGCGCGTCGCGTCCACGAATGAGTTATCCATCGCTCGGTCAATGTCGGAAACCGGCGTGAGTTGCCTCGCTTGTGCGCAGGTTTGGTCTAGGACGGGTCCGCCAACGGGAGGCGATGAAGTTTGGGCGGCACGGGGAGTTGGCCGCCTCTCCGATAACGGTCACCGACGGGACACAGTAGGAGGAAGATTAGGTGGTGATGGGGCTTTCGGAGCCGGGAGACGCGCGGGTTGCAAGCGGGAAGGGCCACCTGAAAGGCGTATGCCGTTGCTCTGGGGCCGCCGATTGGAGCGGTCGGTTCCAGCCAACGCCACGAAAAACCGCGACTCCCCGAAGGAAGCCGCGGTTCTAAAATTGGAGCGAGCGAAGGGATTCGAACCCTCGACATTCACCTTGGCAAGGTGACGCTCTACCAGGCTGAGCTACGCTCGCGCTCCGAAAGACGGGCGAATAAATGGGGATTTGTCGGAGCCATTGCAAGCGAAGTTTTATGCTGTGTCGCGTAGTTTTCAAAACCGGAATGTTTTGGGGATAGCAAAACAGGACGGGGTCATTTCGGGCGGTTGGTGAAGAGCAGCGCGGGTTTTTGTG
>JAYUSF010000146.1:0-18542 GCA_043755815.1 Verrucomicrobiota bacterium | reverse complement strand
ACCCGCCAGCCTGGACACGGGACGCGAAGATTTACCAGCCAAAACACGTCCCAGCCCAACCACCATGGGGCTTTTCATCATCAGATGAAGCAGCCCTGCTTCGGCGAGCAAGCATCGCCATCACGGCGGCGGGAACCGGGAGAAAGATTTCCTGCGTGACACTCGGCCGGCTTCACGGTCCAACCACCGTGACCACCATGGCCGAGGAACCCCCCGAGCTTTCGTTGCCCGAACCGGCAGCCGAACCCGCTGCACCTTCCGGCCTGCCCGCCGACTTCACGGCCATCTACACGGCGCATTCGCAGCCGATCTTCTACCTTGCCCTGCGGCTGCTGGGCGATCCGACCCAGGCCCAGGACGCCACCCACGACGTGTTCGTGAAGGCCTACCGCAAGCTGGACGAGTTCCGCGGCGACGCCGACGTGCGCACCTGGCTCTACCGGATCACGCTCAATCACTGCTCCAACCTCCGCCAGAGCTGGGCCGCCCGGAACATCCACACCGTCACCGACGACACCGTCTTCGAACGCCTCGGTGCGGCCAGCGAAAACCCGCTGCGCGTGCTCGAAACCAAGGAACTCGGCGAACGTATCCAGACCGCCCTCGGCACGTTGCCCGAGGAATACCGGGTGCTCCTCCTGCTCGTGGCCGACGAGGAGCTCAGCTACGACCAGATCGGCCAGCTCACCCAGCAGACCGCCGACGCCGTGCGCGGCAAGCTGCACCGTGCCCGGAAGGCCTTCACCGCCGCCTTTGCCAAGACTGCCTAACCCTGCCCCCCAGCGATGAATCCACCGTCTTCCAAACTCCGCCAGCAGACCACCGAGCAGGTGACCGCCGATCAGGTCCATATCTCGCGGGCTGAAACGGTCCGCGAATTCGCCACCCCCGAGGAACTGCTCCGCCACGACCGCGCCCAGACCGAAGTCCCGGCCGCGGTGACGGAACGGCTGGAACGCTCCCTCGCCGCCGAACCGCCAACCGAAACCAAACCGTGGTGGAAACGTCTGCTCTGAGCGGCCGGCCGGAGCCGGCCGCAGACCCGCTCTCGCGACCCCGAAGCCGCCTCGCCGCCGACCGGGCCCTGCTCGCCCACCAGCACCTCGTGCACTGCGAACTCTGCGCCCACCGCTGCGGCGCCAACCGGCTGGCCGGCGAAACCGGCCCGTGCCACGCCGGGACCGAGACGCGATTCTTTCACGCCCAGACTGAAGTCAGCGATGAACAGGAGCTCGCGCCCGTGTTCGCTGTCTCCTTCAGCGGCTGCGACCTGCGCTGCGACTTCTGCAACACGGGACGCGAAAGCTGGAATCCCGCCGCGGGGCGCTCACTGAGCGTCGCCGGCCCCGAACTCGCCGCCCGCGCCCGCCATGCGCTGGCGCACGGCGCAAGCAGTGTGATGATCCTCGGCGGCGAGCCGACGGTTCACCTGCCGGCCGCGCTTCGTCTCGCCGCCCAGCTCCCGGATGACGCCCGGCTCGTTTGGAAGACCAACGCCCACGCCACGGCGGAGGCTCGTGCCCTGCTGGACGGTGTTTTCGACGTCTGGGTCGCCGACTACAAGTTCGGCAATGACAACTGCGCCCAACGCCTCGCCAAGGTTTCCAACTACACCACCGTCGTTCGCGAAAACCTCCGTTGGGCCGCCACGCACACGGACCTGATTGTCCGCCACCTCCTGATGCCCGGACACCTCGACTGCTGCTGGCGTCCGGTCGCCGGCTGGCTCGCGGCGGAACTTCCCGGCGCAAAGGTCAGCCTGCGGACGGGTTTCTGGCCCGGCTGGTTCAGCTCCCGTCACCCGGAACTCCACGCGCCCAGCCCGGTCCAAGAAGAGCGGCGGGCCCAAGCGGTCGCTGCGGAACTCAACCTCCGACTCGTGCCATGAACATCAAGACTCCTCTCGAACAGCGAAGCCGAAACGATGCGAAGCCGGAAACCGAACCGGTCCGTTCGGCGCTTCCGACTGAGGCGCCTTCGAACAAGCCGTCCGCAGACTCCGCATCAATCTCCTCTTCGCGCCTTCGCGCCTTCGCTGATCCATCCCCAGACCAGTTCAGCGCCGTATTCGCCACCCGTTCCGAGGCGACGTCCGAACTCCTCCTGCTTCCCGACGGACGCATTCTCGCGCATCATCTGACCCCGGAACTCGCCACCGTCCTTCACGCCGCCACCGCTCAACACTGATGGCTGAATACTGACTACTGATTACTTCTTCCCCCATGTCCTTCGCCGCTGAAATCGAGGTTCTCGTCCGCGCCCGCTACCCGCTCATCTACGTGCAGACGAGCGAGGAGATGCGGGTCCTGCCCGTCGTGCTGGAGATCGCCGGGCGCCGTGGCAAGAAGGTCTTCGAATGGTCCTATTCGACTGGCATCGTCCCTGCCGGCACCAGCATCCAGAGCCAGAAATCCCGCAGCGCCGCCACCAAGGACCCGCTCGCCGCGCTGGACCAGGTGCTGGAGCAGGTCGAGCCGGCCATCTTTGTCTTCAAGGATTTCCATCCGTTCCTGGTCAAGTCGAACTTCGCCGTCATCCGCAAGCTCAAGGACATCGCGCTGCACCTGAAGAACAGCTTCAAGACGGTGATCCTCGTCTCGCCCGTGCTCGAGATCCCGGCGGAACTGGACAAGGAAATCACCGTCCTGAACTTCCCGTTGCCCACGAAGGAGGAGCTCGGCGGCCTGCTGGACCGCATCCTCGCCGACGTCCGCTCGCTCAAGCAGGTGAACATCGAACTGGACGAGGCCGGCCGCGAACGGCTGCTCCAGGCCGCGCTGGGGCTCACCTTCGGCGAAGCCGAGAACGTCTTCGCCAAGATCATCGTCAAGGACGGCCGCCTGAGCGGCGAGGACGTGAACGAGGTGTTCGCCGAGAAGCAGCAGATCATCCGCAAGAGCGGCCTGCTCGAATACTACGCCACCAGCGAGAGCTTCGGCGCCGTCGGGGGCATGGCCGTGCTCAAGGACTGGCTCGTGAAACGTTCCGTCGCCTTCACCGCGGAGGCGCGCGCCTTCGGACTTCCCGCGCCGAAGGGTCTGCTGTTGCTCGGCGTGCAGGGCTGCGGCAAGAGCCTGTGCGCAAAGGCCATCGCCAGCCAATGGCAGCTCCCGCTGCTGCGCTTCGACATGGGCCGGATGTTCGGCAGCCTCGTCGGCTCGTCGGAAGAGAACGTCCGCCGCGCTATCGCCGTCGCCGAGTCGGTGGCGCCGGCCATCCTGTGGGTGGACGAAATCGACAAGGCCTTCGCCGGTTCGCAGGGCAGCGGCTCCAGCGACGGCGGCACGACCGCCCGCGTCTTCAGCACCTTCCTGACGTGGCTCAGTGAAAAGACGGCTCCGGTCTTCGTCATCGCCACGGCCAACGACATCTCGCACCTGCCGCCCGAACTGCTCCGCAAGGGCCGCCTCGACGAGATCTTCTTCGTCGACCTGCCGGCCGAACCGGAACGGGCGGACATCTTCCGAGTCCACATCGGCAAACGTGGCCGCAATCCCGAACACTTCGACCTGCCGGCGCTCGCCCAGGCCTCGGGCGACTTCAGCGGGGCGGAGATCGAGGAGGCAATCAACAGCGCACTCTACGAAGCCTTCTCCTCCGGCGGCGACCTGACCACCGAGCATGTCCTCGGTTCCCTCCGGCAGACCGTGCCGCTGGCCAAGACGATGGACGAGCAGATCAACCGACTCCGGAGTTGGGCCGACGGCCGAGCCCGCAACGCCAGCACCGCCCGCCTCGTCGACCCGTCGGCCCACCAGCCACGGAAGGTCGAATTTTAGAAAAACGGGGCGTGGGACAGCGCGAGCCAACCAAACCCTTGGGGTCATGCAGACGGTTTCAACGACACGCTCTCCATCGCGATGGGCGGCGAGCACCCGTCCTCAAGCGCAATGGCCGCCTCCACTCCGATGCGGGCGATCTCTTCGGGAGAGTCCGCGTGCTCGTAGGCGGCAAACATCGCTCCCAGTGCGAAGCGGTTTCCCGAACCAATCGCCCAGAACCGGCCGAACTCATGAACCTCCCGATACGAATACAGTCCGAAAATTCCGGCCGGCGCAGCCACCAGACAGTCCATCTGGCTGGATTCGTATTCTTGCTGGTCCTTGCCTTCCCGGGTCAGGAGGTAGAATCGCTCCTTGAGGTGCTCGTGAAGCTTGAGCGCCGTTTCAAAAAGGTGCCGGGCATTCTGGAATGAGAAGTCCCCTGGATATTTTTCGACCAAGCTGGCGAACACATTCTGATGGGCCGACGCACCTACCACCCCCACAAAGGCATCATTGACCTTGTGGATCTTCCGGGGAGCGGCGTCAAACGGCGGCCGCAGGACCGTAGTTCCAAAACTGGTCTGACTGTCGGAGGCGATGACGGCGCGGCCGGACTTTTTGACAACCACAACAACTGACATGCGTCTTGCCTAGCATTCGTTGACGCCGCTTGGCCAGCCTGCGCCCAGTTCCGAAGTAACAAACATCTCCTTGCAGGCCACCGTCTCTGAATAGTCCGGCGCGGATTGGTGCGCATTCTGTGCCCGACATCCGCCGCCTCACGTCGGCGGCTACGTGACGGGATTCCGTCGATTCGTTTACAGGTCTAAACTTTTTCGGAACGAATCGGCAGGAACGAGGTCAATACTGGCGAATCCCTCTGACTTATGTGGCGTGTCTTCGGCGATCTGCTTCGCACCCGCGGCCCGGCGGGAGCCATTGTCGTCCTGCTACCGGGCCTCTTCCTCTTTGGCCTGCTCCTGACCCCGTTCTGGCTGCCCGGCGCGGAGTGGGCGGCCCAACACCCGTGGCCGATCCTGTCGTTGGGCGCCGGTTTCGCCGCGTTGGGTTTCCGTGGCTGGCTGTTGGAAGGCCGGCGACGGCGTCTCGAACGGGAACGGAACCCGATTCATCGCTGGCCGCCGTTGCCGCGTGACGAACTCGCGTTCATCCGGTCGAAGCTCCAGAAACGCTGAATCCCCATGAGTGCCGTTGCCATCCTGACCCCCGTCGTCGTCGCCGCCTGGCCCGCGATCAGTGCCGCCGCCGTTTCCGCCGCCGCCTCGCTAGGCTTCACCGTGGTCAATGAAATCGCGACCGAAGGCCTTGGCGCGACCGCGTCGGAAGGGCGCAAGCAGGTCACCCTGGATGTGCCGAACAGCGACGTGGTCACCGGCACCCTGGGGCGCGACCAACGCCTCCGGGTGAGCCGCGACGGCGTCACGGCCGAGTTCGGTCGAGACTCCCGGGGCAAGGCCTCCGTCTGCGTGTCGGGCGAGGGATGCTCCGAGGAGCAGTTGCGCGGCATCGGCGATGAACTCGGGGGCCGGCTCGTGCAGCACTACGTGCTCGGCAAGCTGAAGAGCGAGATGGCGACGCGCGGCATGGATCTCGTGGAGGAAACGGTCGATGAAACCCAGGCCATCCGCCTCCGCGTCCGCCACTGGCAGAACTGACCCAACCCGCTTCCAACCACCATGAAACAACGCGAATACGAACTGACCATCAGCCCGACGGGCGAGGTCGAAATCCATGTGGACGGCTTCAAGGGCAAGGGCTGTCTCGAAGCGGTGAAATTCTTCGAACAGGTCATCGGCGAAGCGAAGGACGTGCGCCACACTTCGGGCTTCTACGAACCCGAGGAAGACGTGCATCAGTTTGCGGAACGCCGCCACTGAGCCATGGCCCCGGACGCTTCCAGCTACTATCCGCCGCGGGCGCAGGATCGCTGGCTGCCCCGTTGGCTGACGGGTGGGCTGGACCGCACCGGCGTTCTTCTGCGCCGGCTGTTCGCCCGTTCACCCTTGGCGGCCACGGTGGCGCTCTCCCTCACCGGCGCCGAGTTTCTCCGGTGCCTCGCGATTCCGGGTCATGCCTATCGCCGTCTGGGACAACCCCTGCTGGCCACCGTGTTTCAGGTCGGCTGGGTGGCCTGCTTGGGCGTTGCCCTGGTGTTCCTGGGGAGCCCGATGATTCTGGGCTGGTCCATCGGTGGGATGGCTTCGTGCCACGCCAGCGGCATCGGTTTCCTGATCCTGCGTGAGCGTGAGACAAGCCGTGGTTTTCCGGAAAGCCTGCGGGGACGGATCGGGATTCCGTTCGCCGCCTGGCTGGCCTGCGCGACGCTGCTCTATTGGCCCGGTTTCGGGCTCTTCCAACGCACGGTGGCCAAGCCGCTTCATCTGCAACTGGAAGACCGCTCAATCATCATCAACCCGCGGACCCGGCCGACCGAGGTCAGGCGCAACGATCTGATTGCGTATGAGGTCGAAGACTTCCGGATCAGGGGACGCGGTGAACTTCCGGTCAATTTCCGAGGCGGACTGCTCCTGGGCCGGGCCATCGCCCTGCCGGGCGAACGGGTCGAGTTTGGGCCACGGGCGATCACGGTGAACGGCCAAACCGGTCCCCGGATTGATTCCATGCCGGTCGAAGGCGGGCTCACCGTGGCGCCGGGAGAATGGCTTGTCTGGCCCACCGTGGACCTGCGCGTCGTGAACAATCAGCGGCTCGACACCACCAGCCTGAACGAGGCGCTCCACCGGCTCTCGGCGGTGTCGCACGGAAATTTCGTTGGCCGCGCCTACTCCCGCTGGTTCCTTCTGCGTCAGGACACACCATGAGCCGATTTGGGAATCTGGAATTCGAAGCCGCGTCGACCGGCGCCGTCAGCGGCCGCGTCGAGCGGGACGAGGATTACTGGCTGGCGGAGGCCCACGCGGCCTTCGCCCGGGCGGAATTCGAACCGGCCCTGCGCCAGTTTGCCCGGGTTCTGGAATACAATCCGCAGAACGTCACGGCGTGGACCGGCCAGGTCCGCGCGCTCGTTGAACTCGGAGAATTCCGCGAAGCCAGAATGTGGGCCGACAAGGCGCTCGAAAAGTTCCCGGTCGCGCCCGAACTGCTCGCCGCCAAGGCCGTTGCTCTCGGCCGTTTGGGTGACGTGGACAACGCGCTCGCCTTTTCCGACGCCAGCCTGGAGGAGCGCGGGGACACCCCCTACATCTGGCTCGCCCGCGGTGATGTCCTGCTCGCCCGCGGCGAGAAGCGGGCGGACCACTGTTTCGAACAGGCGCAGACCCGGGCTGCCGGCGACTGGCTCATCACCTGGTTGGCCGCGCGCATCCGGCAATTCCACCAGCAGTTTGCCGGGGCCCTGAAGCTGGCCCGAGAGGCGATGTCACTGGCACCGGGCGAAGTCGTGCTCTGGATTCTCTGCGGGCAATGTCAGCTCGAACTCGGGCTGACCGAGGCCGCCCTACTTTCCTTCACCCAAGCCCAGCAGTTGGACCCGGCGTCGCAGGCCGCCGTAGAGGGCCTGCGCGCCTTGGAACAGCAGGGGCCACTGGCCCGGCTGGCCGGCACTTTTCGCAAACTGTTTCGCTCATGAGCTTCGCCGTCGCGACCATGATTCATCCCCACCTCGACCGCCTGTTGGTGCTCGCCCATGAGATGGGCGCCTCCGACCTCCACATCGTCGCCGGGGTGCCACCGGCCTTCCGCTCCACGGGCGAGATCATCCTTGCCGACGAGGACGTGCTGCTGGCGGACGAATGCAACGCGATGGCCGCGTCGCTTCTGTCCGAACTGCAACAGCACAAGTTCGACCGTGACTGGGAACTCTGCATCTCGATCCGCCACGAAGTCGCCGGGCGAATCCGCGTCACCTTCTACAAACGCAACGCCGTCACGGAACTGAGCTGCCGGTTCTGCGGCAGCCGCATTCCCACGCGGGAAGAACTCGGCCTGCCCGGCCGGATGGACGAACTCGCGCGCAAGCCGAACGGACTCGTGCTGATCACCGGGCCGACCGGCGCCGGCAAGACCACCACGCTCAACTACATGGTGGACCTCATCAACGGCGAGCGCCGCTGCAAAATCCTGACGATCGAGGACCCGATCGAGTTCGTGCACGACAACCGCCGGGCCATCGTCGTGCAGCAGGAGGTGCTGACCGACGTCCGTTCCTTCAACCGTGCGCTCATCCACGCGCTGCGGCAGGACCCCGACGTGATCTGCGTCGGCGAGATGCGCGACCACGAGGCGATCCAGACCGCGCTGACCGCTGCGGAAACCGGGCATCTCGTGCTGGCGACGCTCCACGCGCCGAGCGTCGGTCACGCGCTGGAACGGATCGTCGGCATCTTCGAGGGCAACGCCCAACGTCAGGTGATCCTCCAGCTTGCCAGTTCGCTCCAGGGCATCATCGCGCAGGAACTCCTCCCGAGCATCGACCGGTCACGCCGGGTGCTCGCCTACGAGCTACTGATGGTCAGCGGCGCCGTCCGGTCGATCATCCGCGAAAACCAGCTCCATCAACTGCACAACACGATGCAGCTCGGCACGCGCGAGGGCATGGTCCTCATGGATAACTGCCTGCACGATCTCTACACCAAGTGCCAGATCAGCTACGACACCGCCGTGTCCCGGGCGCGAAACGTGGAACGTTTCAAACCTACCGCGGCGGAATAGCGGGCCGGCAGGCAGCTCCCGAAAAGTAAAACGGCCGGGAAGAATCCCGGCCGTTGGTTCAGCTTGGCGGTTCCGCTCACGCGGGAATCTCGTCCGCTTTGAAGAAGCGCTTCACTTCAAGTTCGGCGTTCTCCACCGAGTCCGACGCATGGGCGATGTTCCGCATGTTGTCGGTGCCCAGATCACCGCGGATGGAGCCCTTGGGCGCCTTCCGGCTGTCCGTTGGTCCGAGCAGATCACGGACCTTCGTCACCGCGCCGTCGGCCTTGAGGATGAGCGCGAGCACCGGGCGCGAACTCATGAAGGTGACGATTTCGGGGAAGAAGGGCTTGTCCGCGAGATGGGAATAATGCTCGGCCAAAATGGCCGGCGTCAGGCGCATCGATTTGGCGGCGACGAGCTGGAGGCCGGCCGCTTCAAAGCGGCGGAGCACCTCTCCGGCGAGGTTCTTTTCCATGCAGTCCGGTTTGCAGAGGATCAACGTGCGTTCCATGGGCCGCGGGTTGTGCCTGATTTGGCGCGATCCGTAAAGCGCCGGAAGTGCTCCCGGTTCGGTCCCGGGCGCATTTTTTCACAGTGGCTGCCCTTGGGCTTGCGCCACCCGCCACGATGAAAAGCTCCGCCGGTTCGACCCAGCGAAGGTTGCCCCGGAGGAGCCGTCGGAATCTGCCCCCCGCTTTCCCACTTCACAGCGGCGCAGGGGGCCCGCAACGTCGCGGGCGTCATGAAGGCTATCCTGCGCCGCTTCACCGCAATCCTCCTGCTGGCTTCCCTGTTTGCGCCCTCGGCGTTGGCGGCGGCCAAGGACAATTTCAAGCAGGACACTTCGCCCGGCCTGGTCGCCGCGGAAAAGCTGACCCAGATCACCGGCATCGCCATCTCACCGCTGGCGGGCGTCGGTGGCGTCGGAGCCTACAAGTATTGGCGGGCCAAGCCGGCGGAACGACCCGGCCTGTCGTGGTATGCGCAGCCCTGGTTCTTCCTGCCGGCGTTGCTGGTGGTCGGCGCCTGCGTGGCCAAGGACGCCGCCGGCCCCGTGGTGCCGACGTCGCTCAAAAAGCCGCTCGACCTCATCGAACTCTTCGAGAACAAGGCCAGCGGCATCATCGCCACTGGAGCGGTGGTTCCGATGGCATTGGAAATCTTTGAGGCGGTGAAACCGTCCGGTCCGAGCGCCGGACTGGGTTTTGCCGGAGCGCATTTCGCGGCCATTGACCTGTCGTGGCTGGGCGACATCGTGATGGTGCCGCTGGCCTTGCTGGTCTACGCGATCGTCTGGCTGTTCTCGCACACGATCAACGTGCTGATCCTGGTCAGCCCGTTCACCACGGTGGACACCGCATTGAAGTCCCTGCGGGGGGCCGTGCTCGGTTCGGTGGTCGGATTACCGGTGATCAGCGACCAGGCCGGCGCGGTTTGGGCCGGGTTCATTGTGCTGGTCAGCCTGCTGGTCGCGCCGTGGGCGTTCCGCACCACGATCTTCGGCACGATCTTCGCCTGGGACATCGTGTCACGACGCAAACATTGGTGGACCCCGAAGCATGACTGCGTGTGGGCGTTTGCCGCCTGCAAGGTGGGCAAGGCGCCACACCGCGCCTTTGGCCGCGTCAGTCGCAACGAAAAGGGCGAACTGACCTTCACCTGGCGGCCCTGGCTGATGTTCGCCCCGCGCACCGAACTCCTGCCGGCGGGGAATTACGTGATCGGCAAAGGCTTGATTCATTCGGAGATCCTCCGGGTCGAAGGGGAGGACGCGCCCGACGTGTTCAACCTGCCCCCGCGCTGCAACGGGCATGAAGACGCGCTGGTCACTGCCTTGAACCTGAGGGAAGTGCGTCCAGTCGGCCTGCGGGCATTCTGGGGCGCGCTGAAGGGATTGTTTACCGGACAGCCGGTGACCGCCTGACGGTGAGAGTTGCGCCGGGAAGCCGTTTCGGCGGACGCTGCGCGGGTTCCCATGGCGTTCCTTTCCTTCCACGGCATTTCGAAGCATTTCCCCGGCGTGCAGGCGCTGGATGGAGTCAGTTTCGCCGTTGAGCGCGGCAGTTGCCACGCGCTGATGGGCGAGAACGGCGCGGGCAAGAGCACGCTCGGCAAGATCCTCGCCGGCGTCTACCGGGCGGATGGCGGCGAGTTGCGCCTGGAGGGGCAGCCGATCCATCCCACCGACCCGTTGCACGCCCGACGCCTCGGGATCGCCATGGTGCATCAGGAACTCGCCTTCTGCCCCAATCTGTCCATCGCCGAAAACCTCTGCCTCGGCGACATGCCATCGACGGCCGGCTGGCTCGACCAGGGCGCGATGCGGTCTCGGGCCCGAACGATGTTGGGCGAGATCGGGACCGAGTTCGACGTGGACCGTCCGATCGGAGAACTGACCACCGGCCAGGAACAGCTCGTGCAGATCGCCGCCGCCGTGGGCACCGGGGCGCAGGTCATCGTCTTCGATGAGCCGACCAGTTCCCTTTCCGTTGCGGAGAGCGAGCACCTCTTTGAACTGCTCGCGCACCTTAAGCGGCGCGGCATCACCGTCATTTACGTATCACACCGCATGGAGGAGATCTTCCGGCTTTGCGATGCCATCACCGTGCTGCGGGACGGTCGGCACGTGGCCACGGAACCGATTGCCGAAACCAATCACGAACGCGTGATCCAGCAGATGATCGGCCGCGACGTGGATCGTCACGAACCCGACCACCTCCACCGCGAACTCGGCGAGGAGGTGCTCCGCGTGGAGGGCCTTTCGTCACCGGGAAAGTTTGCCCACGTCAGCTTCACGCTCCGCGCGGGCGAGGTTCTCGGATTCGCCGGCTTGATCGGGGCCGGCCGAAGCGAGGTGGCCCAGGCGGTGTTGGGGTTGGACCCGAAAGCGACCGGCCGGGTCTTCGTTCAGGGAAAGGAACTGCCGGGTCACAGCATCTCGGCCGCGCTGGAAGCCGGCCTGGGACTTCTGCCCGAGGATCGCAAACGGCTTGGCCTGGTCCTTTCGATGAACTGCCGGGAAAACACCTCGCTCGCCGCACTGGACCGGTTGTCCTCGTTCGGCTGGGTCAATCAGCGGGCGGAGCGCGGCGTCGCGCAGAAATTCGCCGACCGGCTCAGGGTCAAGGCGCCCTCCATCGAGGCCGGCATTGCCGGCCTGAGCGGCGGCAACCAGCAGAAGGTTGCCCTCGCGAAATGGCTCGCGCGCGAATGCTCGATCCTGATCGTGGACGAACCCACCCGCGGCGTGGACGTGGGCGCCAAGGCGGAGATCCACAAGCTGCTCGATGAACTGGCCTGCCAAGGGGTCGCGGTGCTGGTGATCTCCAGCGAACTGCCCGAGGTCATGAATCTCAGCCGGAGGATCGTGGTGCTGCGGCAAGGCAAAGTGGCCGGTGAGCTGCCCCGGGCGCAGTTTACCCAGGCGGCACTCATGCGCCTGATGGCGGGACTCGGCGAAGCCGGCCCCGAATAGCGAACGGCGTCCGGAAACGGCAACGCCGCCGGAGTGCGGCGGCGTGTCAGCACCAAATCACAGGGGAAATCAGGGCGTGCCCGTGTTGCTGACGCCGGAAAATGCGATCACGAGGAAGACAATGATCGCGATCACCAGCACGGCTCCAACCGCGAGGAAGATCTTGTTGACGTTGTTGTTCTTCTTCGCGAACGCCGAGTTCTTCGACATCACGACCGTCTGGCCACCACCGGCATCGCCCAACTTCACTGCCGGACGAGCCGCGGCAGTGTCCTGCCGCTTGCCGGTTTCATATCTCATCTCGATCTGGCCGAGGCGAAGCACCTGACCGGGGCGGAGGGTGACTTCCTTTTCGGGAGTGAGCTGGCTTTCGTTGACGAAGGAGCCGTTGGTGGACCCTAGGTCCTTGACCACGATGTCGTCGCCCTTGGCGTAAACTTCGCAGTGATGACTCGATACGCTCGGCTCCGGGAGACAGAACTTATTGTCATCGACACGACCGATCACCGACTTGTCGGCGGTGATCTCAAACGCGCGGTCACTGAAGCCCGCGGTGATGACAACTAATTTAGGCATAGGCAGGGCGGAGAATGTTTAACGGTTGCAGCAAAGGTAGGTCAAACGGTTTCCCGGAATACCAACTGTATCCACAGGCTGATACAGCGGGGGCCTATCCGCAGATTCAGACTTTGGCTTGCCCCAGCCGGGCCCGGTTCTTCCAAAGTTCCGCCGGGCAGAAAACGCCCACCGGCGTGATGATTCCGGTGATCAGCTCGGGCGGCGTGACATCGAAGCCCGGATTCCGGGCGCGACTCCCGGGGTTGGCGATCCGCACGTGGCGCCGGCGCGCCGGCCTTGAGGTTGGGTCGGCACCCCACGCTCCCACCACTTCGTCCTCGCTCCGCTCCTCGATGGGGATGTCAGTGCCCCGTCGGGTTTCCCAGTCGAGTGTCGAGAGCGGAATCGCCACGTAAAACGGCAGCCCGTGCCGGACGGCGAGCACAGCCTTGGTGTAGGTGCCGATCTTGTTCGCCACTTCGCCCGTTCGGCCGAGGACCCGGTCGGCACCGACAATCACTGCGTCGATCTCGCCACGTTGCATGAGGTGGCCGGCGGCGTTGTCGGCGATGACGGAATGGGGCACACCGGCTTGCGCCAGTTCCCAGGCGGTCAGCGAGGCACCCTGGCAGCGTGGTCGGGTCTCGTCACAAAAGACATGCAGCTTCCGGCCGGCCGCATGCGCGGCATAGATCGGGGCCGTGGCGGATCCGACATCGACGAACGCCAGCCTCCCGGCATTGCAATGGGTCAGCACGCGGCAACCGGAGCGGAATAACTTCAGCCCATGCCGGCCAATGGCCACGCAGTGGGCCACATCCTCGTCGGCGAACCGCTCTGCGGCGTCGAGGGCGAGCGCCTGCTGGAGCATCACGGAATCGCCCACTGCCATCGCCGCCAGCACCCCGTCCATGGCGTTGACCGGATCCACCGCCGTCGGGCGCGCGTCCGCAAACGTGCGGTAAACCGAGTCCAGGTGGCCGGCGAACTTGCCGAGGTCGCGCCCTCGAAACGCCCTCGCACCCTGCGCGAGGCCGTAGGCGGCGGTCGCCCCAATCGCCCCGGCACCGCGCACGATCATGTCGCGGATTGCCGCCGCGGTTTCCTTGAAATTCCGCGTGGCGACGACTTGAAAGTCGTGCGGCAGCAACCGCTGCTCGATCAGCAGCACCGCGTTTCGACGGGCGTCAAAGCGGACCGTGCGGATGCGGGTATCGGCAGCCATGCGCAGGACGGCCTTAGCCGTGCTTCAGGATCATCGCCCGAAACTCGTCGAACAGCGGCGTCGAGTCGTGCGGTCCGGGCGATGCTTCGGGATGATACTGCACGCAGAAAATCGGCTTCGTCTTGTGTCGCAGCCCTTCGACCGTCTGGTCGTTCAGATTGACCCGGTTCACCGCGACGTCCGCAGGCAACGAGGCGGCATCCACCGCGAAGCCGTGGTTCTGGGACGTGATCTCCACCCGGCCGGATTCGAAGTCCTTCACCGGCTGATTGCCGCCCCGGTGGCCGAACTTCAGTTTGAACGTCTTGCCGCCGAACGCCTGACCGAGGATCTGGTGGCCAAGGCAGATGCCGAAGATCGGCAGGCCGGTGTTCACCAGGGTCTTCACCTCGCGCACGATGCCACCCAAGGCCGCCGGGTCACCGGGCCCGTTGGAGAGGAACACGCCGGCAGGTTTGTATTTCAGCACGTCGGCCGCCGACGTGTGCGCGGGCACCACCTGCACCTTGAAGCCCTTTTGGCGGAGCCGGCGCAGGATGTTGTATTTCATCCCAAAGTCGTAGGCGACGATCGGCACGTCCGCCGCCGGCAACGGCTGGCGCACCTGCCGCGGGTCGGCCGGACGATGTTCCTGCGTAATCGTGAAGGCCGCCGAATCCTCGTCCGCGGGATCCCAGAGGAAGGGCTCCTTGTGGGTGACTGCGGTGACGTAGTCGCGGCCGGCCATGCCACCCCAAGCCCGCGCCTGGGCCATCGCCTCCTCCACCGGAATTTTCGCCGTGGAAATGCAGCCGGTCATCGCCCCCCGGACGCGAAGCTTCTTGGTCAGCGCCCGCGTATCAATGCCCTGAATGCCCGGGATGCCATGCTTGAGGAGGTATTCGTGCAGCGAGGAATCAGCCCGCCAGTTGGAAACGACCGGCGACAGCTCCCGGATGACGAAGCCGGCCACGTGCGGCGCCCAAGACTCGACGTCCTGGGAATTGACGCCGTAGTTCCCGATCAGCGGATACGTCATGGTGACGATCTGCCCCTTGTAGGAAGGATCGGTTAGGATCTCCTGGTAGCCGGTCATCGAAGTGTTGAAGCACACTTCACCCGCGACCGTGGCGGCGGCGCCAAAGCCCTGGCCGTGGAAAACTGAGCCGTCTTCGAGAACGAGAATTGCCGTCATCGTGGATTGCCCGGCGAACCCACTTCGACCGGAGCGCGCGGAGTGTGCGAACCGGCCGGCGCCGTGCAACAGGAATGACGCGGACCCGTCGCCGTCCGCCCGGACCCGGAGCCGCCAGGGGCACCTCAGGCGACCGTTGCCGGAGCCTGTTCAAAATAGAGCGGGATGGAGCCCTGATGCACCCCGTCCACCGCGAGATCGACCGTGTATTCGCCGAATACGTCGAGCTTCAGTCCGTTGATCTGCATGATGAGATTGAAGGTCGCGCTCTGGGATTTGTTGCCAAAGCGCACCGCCACCTGCGCCTCGACATTCGGCACGATCGTCTTGCCGTCCTCGTCGGCGAGGGTGACGCGGAGCGTGTGATTGCCCTCCTCGATCCGGTGAAACCGCATCCGCGCCACGACCGCGCACAGCGGCATGACGTGCGGCGCCTCCTTGGTGCGCACATGGTCAAAGGCGCCAAGGATGCAGAGCTTGCCGCCATAATCGATGGCCGAGTCGCAGAGGGTGAAGATTTCGAGTTTCACTGCCCGGACGTTACGACGCCTGAACGAACCGTGCAAAATCATCGGCGGCTTTCCCGGCGGTGCCATGATCACACACTTGACCCCGGGAACCACCGGGAACGACCGTCCAGCCAGTTCCCTCCGAATGATGTCCGATTCCCCGGCCAACCTGCCCGTGGTCTTGCTGACCGGTGCCAGCACGGGACTCGGACTCGCCATCGCCCGTCAACTCCTCGGCCAATCCTTTCGCCTCATCCTCACGGCCCGGCGCGAATCACTCGACCGCTTCGCTCGCGCCGGGATCAGGGAATCCGAGCGCGTTCGCCTTCGCCCCCTGGACGTCACCGCTTCCCGCGAATGCGATGAGCTCTTCCAGGAAACCGATTCGGACTGGGGCGGGGTGGATGTGCTCATCAACAACGCCGGGATCGCCTACCGGGCCGTGGTCGAGCATTGGGACGACGCGGCTTGGCGCGAGATCATGGAGGTGGACGTCCGGGCGCCGCTCGGACTCGTCCGCCGTGTGTTGCCCGGCATGCGGGCCAAGCGGACCGGCCGCATCCTCAACATCTCCTCCGTCGGCGGCATGATGGCCATGCCCACCATGTCGCTCTATTCGGCGGCCAAGTTCGCCCTCGAAGGCGCCACGGAATCACTTTGGTATGAGGTCCGTCCGTGGAACGTCCGCGTGAGCCTCATCGAGCCCGGGTTCATCCGCTCCGACTCGTTCCGCAACACCCGCTTCACCCAACGGAGTTTCGCCGCCGCCATGAACGGGCAGGAACCGTATCACGCCCACTACCTGCACATGGCCAGCTTCATCGAGCGGATGATGGAACGGACCTTCGCCACCCCCGAGTCGGTGGCCCGGGCCGTCGTGCGCACGCTTCATCAGCGCAATCCACCCCTGCGCGTCTACGCCACGCCTGACGCCCATCTCTTTGCCCTGCTCCGCCGGATGCTGCCGCGCAGTTGGTATCACGCCGTGCTCTACCGGGCCCTGCCGCATGTCCGGGGTTGGGGCTTCGACTGAGCGAGCGTTTCCCCGTTCCCAACGCGCCGATTCCCGGCATCTTCGCCGCGCACTTGCGCAAATACCTCCACGTCCTCGGCATCGGCATCCAGAACACGCTGGTCTACCGCGTGAACTTTCTGTTCCGCGCCGCGTTTGGGCTCATCCCGCTGATGGGCACGCTGTTCGTCTGGCGCACCATCTACGGCGAGAAGGCGCCGGGCGAACTCGTGGGCAGTTACACGCTTGCGGCGATGGTGAGCTATTACCTGCTGGTGACGTTCGTGGACGCGCTGACGGCCGTCGCCGAAGACGACTGGCAGATCGCCGCCGACATCAAGGACGGCAACATCAGCCAGTTCCTGCTCAAGCCCGTGGATTACTTCACGTATCGCTTCTGCCTCTACGTGTCCGGGCGGGCAATCTACACGACGGTGGCATTGGTCCCGGTCGCCCTCTTCGCTTGGTTCCAGCGGGAGTATCTCGTTCCACCGCCGGACCTGACGGCGACCCTAAGTTTCGTGGCCTCGACGCTGATGGCCGGCCTGCTGCAATTTCTCCTCGCCTACACCAGTGCGCTGCTCGCGTTCTGGGTGCTGGATGTGAGCACGTTCATCTTCATCCTGTTCGCCTTCGAATACATCGCCAGCGGCCACCTGTTCCCCCTCGACATCCTGCCTCCGGCACTGACGAAGGCGCTTATGCTCACGCCATATCCGTATCTCTGTCACTTCCCGGTCAGCGTGTATCTCGGCCGGATAACTGGGTCGAACCTTTGGCAAGGGCTGGCCATCCAGTCGCTCTGGGTGGTGCTGGGCTACGGCATCGCGCGATTCGTCTGGTCTCGCGGCATCCGGCGCTACTCCGCCGCAGGGGGATGACGATGAAGCGCAGGGAAATGAACAGCGAAGGCGTGAAGGCGCGAAGAGAACGGCCGCAGAATGGAAAAGCCACTTCGCCTCTGGCGCCTGTTTTCAAGTCTTCCTGTCTTCCTGCCTTCCAGATTTCTGCCTCCTTAGCTCCTTCGCGCCTTCGCTGTTCAACCACCCCGTCCGCATGAACACCCTGCGCCGCTACGCCTCGCTCTGGCTCGATCTGTGCCGCATCTCGCTGGTGCAGGAGATGATGTTCAAGCTGAACTTCCTCCTCTGGATCATAGTCGAGGCGCTGTGGTTCGCGCTCCAGCTCGCGTTCATGGGCGTGCTTTACAGCCATACCGAGAGCATCGGCGGGTGGACCAAGTGGGAAGTGATCCTGCTCTCGGGATGCAGCCAGTTCCTCATGCAGTTGGTCAGCATCTTCTTCATGACCAACTTGACGAACCTCTCGGAACTGATCCGAACGGGAAAGCTCGACTTCTTCCTGCTGCTGCCGGTGAACGCCCGCTTCCTGATCTCCACCCGCAAGTTCGAGGTCGGCAACTGCGTCAACGCGCTACTTGGCCTCGCCGTCATCGTGTGGGCCCTGGTGAAGCTCAACTACCTGCCCACCGTGGCGCAGATGTTCGGCTTCGCCCTGCTCTGCGGCGCCGGCCTGCTCATCCACTATTCGTTCATGTGCCTGCTGGCCACGACCGCCTTCTGGACGGTCCGCTCGCAGGGCATCGTCTGGGGCTATTACAACCTCTTCAACATCGCCCGGCTGCCCGACGCGGCGTTCCCGCGCGGCGTGTTCAAGGCCGTGTTCACCTTCGCGCTGCCGATGCTGCTCGTGTCCAATGTCCCCTCGAAGCTGCTCGTCGGCCGGCTGGAATCGCCCTGGGAAATGGCCCTTCTGGTCGCGATGGCGCTGCTGAGCTTCGGCCTCAGCGAGTGGGTCTGGCGCCAGGCCATGCGCCAATATACCAGCGCCAGTTCGTGACTGAAGGACCGGTCCGCAGATTTCACGGATGCCTTCTGCTGCATACTGCTGTTGTTCAGCCATCAGCGCAGGGTTGGAGTGCCACTTGCGTTGGGTGGATTCGCACTATTGGCTTTCGTGCTATCCAAAGTTATTCTGCTTCGATGAAGAAATGGTTCTCCAGTGTTGTGGCCTGTTGCTGCCTCTGCGCTGTTGGGCCGCGCAATGCTCTTTCTGTAAATTCGGTGAGCATCAGTTGGTGAGTGGGGTTTTGGGGACGAGGCTGAGGTAGATTTTCCCGGTTTCCCAATC
>JAYUSF010000145.1:0-5510 GCA_043755815.1 Verrucomicrobiota bacterium | reverse complement strand
AATTTGTCACGTAGCCGATGTGGTCCGCGACTACCAGTTTTCCAGCGTAGCCGGGGAGTTCAATCTCGCTTAGCAAAGTGGGAACCTTTGGATCAGTGAGATCGACTGTTAAAAACTCCAACCTCTTGATATCGGCGGACCAAGTGAGCACGTAGGCCGTCGTCCCATCCTGCCATACGTCGGATGCGTAGCTTGGGTTTCCGGTCTTGAAGGAGGAAATCTGTTTTGGGGCGTTTGGATTCGAAACTTCGACGATGGCCAAGCCGTCATAGTAAGTCGCCACGCAGACGACATTACCTACCAAATGCGGCCGCCGACTGTAGCGTAATGGCGCCGCGCCCAGTTCAGTAAACTGCAGGCCCTCGTCCTGACCGTTCAGAGTCACTGCCAAGTCCGGCTGGAGCAGGAGAGCGACGAATGCGAGCCAGCGGTGAAAGCGAGTTCGGAAGTTCATGGCGGTAAGTCGGGGATTCGCGAGAAGAGTCGGAAGACCGGTCATCGGACCGCAAGCCGCAATTTCGCGTCCGGTTTCAGCCGGGCGCGTCTTTTCAACGTGGCTGAGAGCCCGCCTCGCGGGCTGGAGCCGGTGGCGCGAGGCTCCGGCCGAGTGAGTGGGTCCCCGCGGCTCAGCCGGAGCTTCGCGCCACCCAGGAGGATTCCGTCGGGGTGAACTCTTGGCCGTGATGAAAAAATGCGCGCGCTTCAGCCTGAGCGCCGTGCTCCGGTGCGCCGTCATTTTGAACCTTGGGCATCCGCCTTGCTGCGAGAGCCACGACCGATCGGCACCGGAGGTGCGAAAGAAAGTCGCCCCGGCCGTAGGGCCGGGGTAACGGTCCGAACATGGTTCAAGCCCCAGCGGGGCGACAGAACGCGGCGCTTTGGTCCCACCCGGAGCCCGCATTTCAATTCCCAGATCAACCCTGACCGAATGGCTGTGACCTACCTCTGACGGCCTTCCCGGGCCTTTGGGCGACGAGCCGGCTTGGCACGCTTTGAACTTTGCCCCTTCGAACGCCGCTGCCCTACGCTTCCGCGATGCGAATCACCGTCGGGATCCTGCTGCTTCCGTTGCTGGCCTTTAACGTCTGGGCGGAGACCCGCTTCACGGTGGTCACTTACAACGTGGAGAATTACCACCTTCGCGCCTTCGGCAATCGTCAGCCCAAGGCGCCCGCGTCCCGCGCCAAGGTGGTCGCGCATCTCGCGGCCATCAAACCCGACGTCGTCGCGTTTCAGGAAATCGGCGAGGTGGCCGCGCTTCGGGAGTTGCAGGGATCGCTCAGGCAGGCCGGCGTGGATCTGCCGCACCTCGAACACGTCACCGGCTGGGACACCAACATCTTTGTCGGCGTGCTGAGCCGGTTCCCGGTCGTCGCGCGCAATCATCACACCAACGATTCGTTTCTGCTCAACGGCCGGCGCTTCTATTCGAGCCGCGGGATCGCGGAGGTCACGCTGAAGGTGACCGAAGACTACCGCTTCACGCTGCTGACCACGCATCTCAAGTCCAAGCGCCAGGTGGGCGAGGCCGACGAGGCCGAACTCCGCGAGCAGGAAGCCGTGCTCCTGCGTCAGCACGTGGACGCCGTCCTGACCAGGAATCCCCAGGCCAACGTCGTGGTCTGCGGTGACTTCAACGACACCAAGGACGCCCGTTCCACCCGCGCCCTGATCGGCCGGGGGGCCAATGCCTTGATCGACCCGCGCCCGGCCGAAAGGAACGGCGACAACCTGCCGGCCGAACGGGCTTCATGGGATCCGCGCAACGTCACGTGGACCCATTACTACGGGAAGGAGGACAGCTACAGCCGGTTTGACTACCTCCTGCTCAGCCGTCCGATGGCGAAGGAGTGGCGCCCGGAAGGAAGCTACGTCTTTACCGCGCCGAACTGGGGCCTCGCCTCGGACCATCGGCCCGTGGTGTGCGAGTTCGTGGCGGAGGACCGGTGACGTTTTGGTGCGCTCACCGTCCGGGTCGGGCAAGCGGGACGCTTGCGGCACGGCCGGCTGGAAGCCGGCGTCACGGCCGACGAGACGTCGGCGCTACGCTGTAGCTCGCGTGTCGTAGCGCAACCGTCCCGGTTGCCGTGCCGCCGGCATCCTGCCGGCCCCCCCGCGGCGAATCAGCACCCACCGCGTCCCGCCGCACTGCTCCACCGCCAGTCTTCCGGCCGTTCACACAGCCGCGCCGCTACCGGATTCCCCTCGGTGTAGGTTGCCCAGTGCTTCACTTCGGAATCGTCCCGGCACCAGTGATCAAACGATTCACGCTGCCAGAAATCTGCCTCGGTTCGGCCGAGCAGCCGGTTGGCCGCTTTGGCCGTGTAGGATTTCCAGGAGTGCAGAATGGAACTAAGTGTGAAGCCGGGAATTGGGCGGAGCACCGCGTGGACGTGGTTCGGCATCACTACCCAGGCACTGAGATGATACCGCTGGCCGTCGAAGAAACGGAGGGCGTCGGCGATCAGGTCCGCGATCTCCGGGCGACGCAGCCAGCAGGCGCCGTGGTCGGCATCGAGATAGCTCTCGACACGGTTGGACAGGAAATCTCCTGGCTTGGCGGTTTCAGGAAGGCCAGACGCTTTGGCTTCGCAGTTGGCGGCTTGGGCGGCTGCCTCGGCATCATGCAGGAACCGCGCGAGCACTTCCTGCGGCAGCGAATCGGTGAGCCGGAAAGTCACGAAGTAGCACGCGCCGGGGACCTTCACATGCGGCAGGTAGCCGCGGGAATGGGTGCCTTGGACGAGCCCATCTGGGGCTCCGGGCGGACGTCGCTCAGCGGGTTTGGAACGGGCGGCGTGATCGAGACGACGGAGCTGACGCAGGCGCTGTTCCGGGTTCATGGCGGTGATCGGATCTTGGACTCCCGACAACTTCCGGGCAAGCGGGACGCTTGCGGCACGGCCGGCTGGAAGCCGGCGTAACGGCCGACGAGACGTCGGCGCTACGCCGTAACGCCCGCGTGCTGTGGCGCAACCGTCCCGGTTGCCGTGGCGCCGGCATCCTGCCGGCCCGCGCGGCGAAATCAGAGCAACGTCCGCACCTTTGCCAGCGCCTCGTCGAGCTTGGTCACGTCCTTGCCACCGCCGCGGGCGTTGTCGGGTTTGCCGCCGCCTTTGCCGCCGACGATCGGGGCGATGGCTTGGATCAGTTTTCCGGCTTGGGCCTTGGCGGTGAATTCGGGCGTGACGGCGGCGATGAGGGCGACCGCGCCGGCGCTGTGGCCGCCGAGGACGATCACGCCCTTGAAGCTGCCCTTCAGCGCGTCGGCTACGGTCTGGAGCGTGTCGCCGACGGCTTCGCCGAGGTTCGCGATGATCGCGGGCGTGCCATTCACGGTCTCGGCGCGGGCAAGCAGGTCCTTCCCACGACCGGCGGCTTCGCGCTGGTTCGCGGCCTTGAGGGACTTCTCCAGTTCCTTCTGCTGGGCGAGGATGGCGTCGAGCTTCTTTTCCAGTTCGGCGACGGGCGCCCCGGCCTTGCCGGCGAGGGTCTTGATCAGTTCGGCCTGCTCGCGGGCGAGCGCGTAGGCGCTCAGGCCGGCGACGGCCTCGATGCGGCGGACGCCAGCGGCGACGGCGGCTTCGCTGACGATGCGGAAGAGGCCAATCTCACCGGTGGCGCGGGTGTGGGTGCCACCGCAGAGTTCCATCGAGTAACCGTCCAAGGCGTTGGACTTGCCGCCGATCTGCACGACGCGGACGACGTCGCCGTATTTGTCGCCGAAGAACTGCATCACGTCCTTGCGGTTCTTCACGTCGGCGTGCGGCACCTCGGTCCAGCTCACGCCGGCGTTTTCGAGGATGCGTTCGTTGACGAGCTTCTCGATGTCGGCGACCTGCCCGGGCGTCAGCGCGGCGCTGTTGAAGTCGAAGGTGAGCTTCTCGGGCGTGACGCTGGAACCTTTCTGCGACGCCTCCTTGCTGGCGACCTCGTGCAACGCCCAATGGAGCAGGTGCGTGACGGTGTGGTGGCGCTGGATGGCGGCGCGGCGGGCGGAATCAAGCTGGACGGTGACGTGCTGGCCGACCTCGGGCGCGTCGTCGCCCTCAATGAAATGGAGAATCGTGTTCCCGGATTTCTGCGTGTTGACGATCCGTAGCCGCCGAGGTGACGAGGCGGAGGCGTCCGGAGCTTCGGTCCGCCTCCTTACGTCGGCGGCTACGAGCAACTCGCCGGTGTCGCCAACCTGGCCGCCCATCTCGGCGTAGCAGACGGAGTTGTTGAGGACGACGACGGTCTTGTCCTTGAGCTGGACGACTTCCTGGACGTCGGCGCCGGTGTGGTTGTGCTCGTAGCCGAGGAAGTGGGTGGGCGTCTTGGTCTCGATCTGTGAAAGCTCGATGACCTGCTTCTTTTGGGCGGCGCGGGCGCGGGCGCGCTGCACTTCCATCAACTTCTCGAAGCCTTCCTTGTCCACTGTCAGGCCGCGCTCGCGGGCCATCAGTTCGGTAAGGTCGAGCGGGAAGCCTTGCTCGTCGTAAAGCTTGAAGGCGAAGGCGCCGCTGATTTGGGGAGCGCACGCGCCCTCGCGTGCTGCCGACGGCGCCCCCGCCGTCGGCGTCGGGCATGTGGAGTCGCCCGCCTGCCAATCCGCCGCTATGGAGGGAGTCCACAGCCAGGGATACGGCTGGTCCTGGGGGACCACGCCGTTGTCCCACGGGTTGCCGCAGAGGTATCCGAATTTCTCCTGCAGGTCGGCTTCGCTTCGGATCATCCGGTCGAAGGATTCCTGTTCCCACAGATGTCCTTTGCGCCCGGCGGCCTTGTTGATCGCGTGCGCGCTGGCGGATTTGATGCCCTGAAGGATTTCCGAAAGCGTCCAAACCACGGAATGCCCCTGAGTATCCTGCTCCTTCACCTGGGGTTCCAAGAGCAGGTGAACGTGATCGGGCATGACGCAGGCTGCGAACAGCAGACCTTGCCGGTGCTCGTGCGCGTAAAGGATCGACTTGAGGACGAGGTCGCGTTCCGCGGGAGCCAGATGGAGCCGACGCTGGCCTTCGGTTTGGACCGTCGAGAAAGTCACCATGTATTTGGCCCACGGGCGCTCGAAGTGGGGCAGGTGCCGGCGGGCGTATCGGGTTTGGGTGCCTCCACACGTCTGGGTGCCGACGGCGAGGGCGCCGTCGGCTGCACGCGAGGGCGCGTGCGCTCCCCGTGACAGCGATGTGCCTGATAGCCGGGTGACTTCTTCCTCGAAGAGCGCGATGCCTTTGTCGAGGGTCCTGTTGAACGCCTCTTCCTCCAGCTTGAGCGTGTCCTTCACCTGCTGCTGCTTGGCGCGGATCTCGGGGAAGATGTCGCCCATGGTCCGGGCGAGCACGTCCACCAGCTTGTAGAAGAACGGTTCCTTGAAGCCGAGCGTGCGGCCGTATTTCACGGCGCGGCGCAGGATGCGGCGGAGGACATAGTTGCGGTCGTTGTTGCCGGGCTGGATGCCGTCGGCGATGGCGAAGCTGAGGGTGCGGATGTGGTCGGCGATGACGCGGAAGGCGATGTCGAGCTGG
>JAYUSF010000144.1:0-5515 GCA_043755815.1 Verrucomicrobiota bacterium | reverse complement strand
GCGGTTGCAGTCGCGGAATCATGTCGGGTTGCTTCGGTATTCATACACCGGCACGGGTGCCTGTTGGCCCCGCGCCGCGCAACCACTCATGGCATCTATTCGGCAAAGCCCGGCGCCGACGCGGGCCGGAACAGCACCACCCGGCTGTCCGGGCAATGCTCGGCGAGCGAAAGCACCGCCAGCTTCAAGCCGATCTCGGCTCCCCGACGGTCTTCGGCCAGGCAGAAGATGGTTTTCATTCCACGAAACGGGCGGGCACCTTCGCGAGGCGCCGGGGAGATTTGAAGCACAGTTTCCAGCGATTGCGAGGGCAGCCGGTTGCCCCCATGCTCACGGCACTTGGTCATGCCTCGCTTTACCCGACTTTCCGTCGAAGACATCCGTTTCCCGACCTCGCACCAGCTCGATGGCTCGGACGCGATGAACCTGGACCCGGATTATTCGTCCGCCTACGTCGTCTTGCAGGCCGAGGACGGGAGCGAGGGGCACGGGTCGGCGTTCACCATCGGTCGCGGCAACGACATCGTCTGCGCGGCGATCAAGGCGCACGAACACCTTGTCGTTGGCCGAACGCTGGAGGAGTTCATCGCCAATCCGGGAGCGTTCTGGCGTTCGTTGAATGGCGATTCACAGCTGCGGTGGATTGGCCCGGACAAGGGCGCGGTTCACCTCGCCCTGGCGGCGATCGTCAATGCCTTGTGGGATCTCTACGCGAAGTCGGTTGGCAAGCCCCTGTGGCGGTTGCTGGCCGACTTCACGCCCGAACAGTTCGTCGCCTGCGTCGATTTTCGCTACCTCGCCGACGCACTGACTCCAGACGAAGCCTTGGCGCAGTTGCGGCTTTGGGAAGCGACAAAGTCGGAGCGCATCGCCCGGCTCGAAGCGGAAGGTTATCCCGCCTACACGACCAGCGCCGGCTGGCTCGGCTATCCGGACGACAAGATCCGCCGGCTCTGCCGGGAAGCGGTCGCTGAAGGTTGGAACCATATCAAGATCAAGGTGGGGCGCGACCTTCAGGACGACCTGCGCCGCCTCGCCATCATCCGCGAGGAGATCGGCTGGGAGCGGAAGCTGATGGTGGACGCCAATCAGGTCTGGGATGTGCCGCAGGCCATTGCCTGGATGAAGGAGCTCGCCCGCTTCCAACCCTGGTGGATCGAGGAACCGACTTCACCCGACGACGTGCTTGGCCACGCGGCCATCGCCCGGGCGATGGAGCCGTTCGGCATCGGCGTCGCCACCGGTGAACACGGGATGAACCGGGTGCTGTTCAAACAACTGCTGCAGGCCCGCGCGATCTCCTATTGCCAGATTGACGCGTGCCGCGTGGGCGGAGTGAACGAGAACCTCGCCATCCTGCTGTTGGCGGCGAAGTTTGGCGTGCCGGTCTGCCCCCATGCCGGCGGGGTGGGCCTGTGCGAGTTCGTCCAACACCTGAGCATGGTCGATTTCGTCCGCGTCAGCGGCAGTTGGGAGGGGCGCGTCTGCGAATTTGTGGATCATCTCCATGAGCACTTTGTTGAGCCGTGCCGGATTCAGCGCGGCCGCTATCTGGCCCCCACCGCGCCGGGCCACAGCACCGAGATGAAGGCGGCGAGCCGGACCGAATTCGCCTTCCCGTCCGGCGCCGCCTGGTGGCGCTGACGCCGCCCTTGCGGCGCCCGGATTGCGCGCCCACCCTCCGCGCGCCACTAATGCTCACCCTTCTCACAGGCTTGTCCGCCGGCTTGCTCCACGTCCTGAGCGGGCCGGACCACCTGGCGGCCGTCGCGCCGCTGGCGGTGCGGGGGCACCGACGGGCCTGGGTGGCCGGATTGCGCTGGGGCTTGGGTCACTCGGCCGGCGTGACCCTGGTGGGCCTGCTCGCGTTGGCCGCCCGGGAGGTCATTCCGGTGGAGGGCATTTCTTCGTGGAGCGAGCGGATGGTGGGGGTCTTGCTGATCGGCATCGGCGTCTGGAGCGTTCGCAAGGCGTTGCAGGTGGAAGTCCACGCCCACACGCACGTTCACGACGGCAACCAGCACGAGCATGTGCACTATCATTCACCGACCCACCGCCACGGTTCGGCAACCGCGCGCCATGTTCATGCCCACGCCGCGTTCGGCATCGGGACCTTGCACGGACTGGCCGGCAGTTCCCATTTCCTAGGAGTGCTCCCGTCCTTGGCCCTGCCGACGGCCGCCCAGCGGGTTGCTTACCTTCTGGCCTTTGCCGTTGGGACGGTGCTCGCCATGACGGGTTTCGCCTCGCTGCTGGGAGCCGTCTCTGTCCGCTGGGGCCTGAATCATCGCCGCGCCTATCGCGGATTGATGTTCGCGTGCGCCGCTGCGGCCTTCGGGGTCGGCGGTTGGTGGATCGTCCAGGCCTGACCGCCGGACCGAGAAACCCCAAAATTTGTTTCCCCCCGGCATGGGATTTGCCAACGTCGCGCCATCATGCGTCTGCTTCGTCTCGGAATCCTTTGGGTCGCACTGCTCGCCACCTCGGTCGGGGGCTGGTCCGCGGAATTTCGACTGATCACGGGCGACGTCTACAAGGGCACCCTTGCCGCGGCCGACAAGGACGGTCTGATCGTTAGGCTGGAGAGCGGCGAGTATTCGCCGCGCGTGGACTGGGCGAAGCTGACCGACGAGACCCTGAACCAGCTCAACACCGATCCGAAAGCCAAACGCTTCGTAGAACCGTTCATCGAACCGCCGCTCATTGACGTCCAAAACGCCGTCTCGGCTGCCAGATCCATCAGCGTGCACCAACCCCAGCGGCTGGAACTGCCTCAGGTCTCGAAAGGGCTCATCGCCGCCCTGACCACGCCGAATTCGTTGATCCTCCTGTTCGCGCTCTACCTCGCCAACCTTTACGGCGCCTTTGAAATCGCCCGGTTCAAGTGGCGTCCGGCGGCGCTCGTCTGCGGTCTGGCCGCCATCCTGCCCGTGGTCGGTCCGGCCATATTCCTTCTGGTTCCGCGCCGGGTCGCCGAGGTGCAGGAAAATGCCACCGAAGCCGCCTTGGCCGAGAAATCGGTCTCCGTGGGGACCGGCACCCCGCCGCCGCCGGCCGATGCCGCCCGCGGCGGCGCGGCGGCGGCCCTCGGCCTTTCCAAGGCGCACGGCGGCGCGGCGGAAAGCAGCGGTCCCAAGGTCTTCAAGCGGGGCGAAACCACCTTCAACCGCCGTTTCTTCGAGACCCAGTTCCAAAACTTTTTCCGGATGGTCGCCACCGAGGCCGACCGTGACATGGTGATCGACGTCCACGCCGGCAAGGGCAGCGTCATCGCCTCGCGCATCTCGCGGATCTCGGCGAACGAAATCCATTTCAAGACCGCCAACCAACAGGAAGTCGGCGTCAATTTCGCCGAAATCACCCAGGTCACGCTCCGCCACAAGGACGCGGCCTGACCCACTGTTCCCGGCTGCCCCCATCCTGACCACCTTCTCCTCCATTCGCCGTGAAATACAGGGCCATCCTCCTCTTCGGCGCGCCAGGCGCGGGCAAAGGCACGCAGGGCAAGATTCTCGGTCAGGTCCCGAACTTCGTGCATTTCTCGTGCGGTGACGCCTTCCGAAACCTGCGCGTCGATTCCCCGCTGGGCCGCATCTTCGTCGAATACGCCGGCAAGGGCCACCTGGTGCCCGACGAACCCACGATTGAGCTCTGGCGAAAGTCCATCGAGGCGCTGGAAGCCACCGGCCGGTTTCATCCCGACGCCGACACCATGCTGCTGGACGGCATTCCGAGGAATCCCAACCAGGCCAAGATCATGACCGACCTCGTGGACGTGGTCGCCATCTTCAACCTGTTCTGTCCCCACGTCGAAAAACTGGTCTCACGCCTGCAGCGGCGGGCCCTGAAGGACAACCGCCTTGACGACGCCAACGTGGACGTCATCCGGGCCCGGTTGGAAACCTACAAGCGGGAGACCCGCGCCGTCCTGGAATGCTACGATGACCGGCTGATCCACCAGATCGACTCCACTCAGGAACCGCTGCACGTGCTGCTCGACATCCTGAAGATCATCGCGCGCATTCCGAAGCCGGCGATCAGCGACGGCGGCACGGTCTTCTCAGATGTGGAGGCAGGAGGTTGGGCTTCCAAAGCTAGTGCCACGGGTTAGGTTTCCGGCGTGACCGCCAGTGAGACAACCCGTCTTCCCGTGAAGAGCCCCCAAGTCTGGCCTCTGTCGGTTTCGGCGTATCGTGCCTTGGGGCAGATGGGATTGATCCCGGAATCAACCGAGCTGCTCTACGGCTCCATCTTCAAGAAGATGTCCAAGTCGCCCCTTCACTCCGCGTTGGCCCAACGAATTCTCCGCCTCCTCCGAGATCGGCTTCCCGACGGCTGCATTGTCCGTCAGGAACAACCTCTGACCTGTGTGGATTCCGAACCCGAACCCGACCTCGCGGTGATCCGCGGCCGGGAGGAAGATTTCTGGGATGCCCACCCGACTACAGCGGAACTGGTCGTTGAAGTTGCGGTGACGAGTCAGGAATACGATCGCAACAAAACCCGGGCCTACGCCCAGGCCGGCGTGAAGGAATTCTGGCTGGTGCTGGTGCCGGAGCGGCGGGTGGAGGTCCATCGCGTTCCAGCCGGCGATCGGTTTGTCGAGACGACCGTTGTGAATCTTGGCGACGAGCTGGCTTCAGGCGCATTGCCGGAAGTCCGATTGGACCTTTGTGAGATTTTCGAGCGCTGACCAGACAGCGCGGCTTATTGATTGCCGTTGCGAAGGGAGAGGATTTCCCGGTGTCGTTGAGCGTCGTGAATTTTCGGGAGTCTTGACTGACAAGTGATCAAGCGCCTTCAGCCACATCGCAAGCTTGGTCTGCCGCTGCTGCTGTTGGTGGGATATTTTGGCCTACAGATGACAGCCAGATTCCTTGGCGAAAATGACTGGGCAGCGGTTGTAGCCGGTCGGACTCCCCGCTTCGCCAGTGGACCGAACTATGCTGCGGACGGTGGATCGACGGTTTACTTCGGCGTTGGCTATAAGGTTGGCGTAATGCATCGGAAGGCCGGCCAATGGCAGAAGCATAGTCTGTATCGCACCGGACCGTGCCTTGAATACTGGCCGGTCCTCATTGGCGTAGTCCGAAATCGTGATCAAACCCAGATCGTCTATCGCGATGCTGATGGCTCCAAACGCCCACTCGCACCCAATGAGGCACCTGCGCCTCTGCCCAAGTGATTCTGGCGCGGGCCGGAAAAATCTTTTGACACCTGCCCTGCTTTTCCCCCATCCATTCGGTCGCTCTGGGCAACCAGGGCACTCATCCAGAGTGGTGGAGGGCACGGCCCGATGAAACCACGGCAACCGGTCGGACGGGCAGTCCGATGACCAGGTGCCAAATCCGGTCGGAGTTTCGGCAACGAAATTCCGGCGAAGATGAGAAGTGCCGGTCCTGATTTTCAGACCCCTTCTCGCTTCGCGGGCAGGGGTCGTTTGTTTTCCCCGCCGCTCTGGCTGAAGCAATGATGGGTTTGCGCCGATGAACGGAACCATTTTATGAGCCAGAGC
>JAYUSF010000143.1:0-18588 GCA_043755815.1 Verrucomicrobiota bacterium | reverse complement strand
CCAGCAGTTCACGCAACGCGGTCAGCTCACCCTCGTTCTCCGGGCTGAGCACGAGTTGGTTGGGATTGGCACGCCCGTCGTGACGCACGGCGACCGCTTCGCCGCCCCAGATCAGCTTGGCGCCGCTCTGGCCGAAACGCCGCCAACGGCGACGAACGAGATCGGTTGGTTTGCCGTCCGGAGTCGCATCCCAGCCTTCCATCGGCAGGATGGCGAAGCGGTTGCCGATGGGCTTGCGTTTGTCGTCCGCCGCGCGGGCCGGCGTGGCGAAATGGGCCGGAACAATCGAATCAGCGACCGGGAGTTCGAGGCCAAGTTCGGCGAGGCGGCGGCGGAAATCCTCGGGTGTCTTGAGCGAAGCGAGCTTGGGAAACTGCATGGCGGAAAGGGGCGATTACGGAGCGCGGCCCACGAGCACGAACTGCCAGCCGAAAAGTCCGGGAAACCCCGTTTCGGCGAAGCGGTCCAACGGCGCCTTCAGCGGTCCGAGCAGATGTGATCCAGGCCACGCGCCATGGGCGGAGCGTTCGACCCGTTCAACACCGGCCTGCGTCACCAATTCGGCCGCGGTCTGCCAGTCGAAGAACTTGCAGTGGGTCCGATCCATCAGGCCGCCGTCGGTGTAACGGAAATTGCCCGCGAACAGCGCCAGCCGGTTGCGCCAGAACAGCAGGTTGGGCAGCGCCACGATCAGCGTGCCGCCCGGGTTCAGGTGCGGGCGCAGCGTGCGCAGCAACCGCCAAGGATCCACGAGGTGCTCGAGCACATGGCTGCAAATCACGCAGTCAAACTGCCCAAGACCGGTGCCGTCGAAATGGTTCAGGTCGGCGACCAGGACTGCTTCCATCGCGGACTTGGCCTGCTCCGCTTCCTCGGCGGAATGCGTGATGCCAGTGACCTGGGCCGGCCACTCGGAGCGGAGCGCCCGTGCCAAGGAGCCGTCGCCGCACCCGACGTCGAGGATGCGGGCCGCCGTCCGCGGAATGCGGGCGAAGACCGGAGGATTGACGGAGCCGTAGATCACGCGGCGGGAGCTTTGGCCGCCGCGACCAATTCGTCGAGCCGGCGTGCGATGGGTTCCAGAATCGCGAGGTCCGTGGCCGGACGACGCGGACTGAGCGAATGGGGCTCGGGCGTCGCGACCAGGCCGCGCAGATGCAGGAACTGCGCGCAGCTGTGCTTGTAGGCCGGCACCGGCGCGCGGAAGGCGAACATCCCGAGGTATTGCAGCCAGTCATTCAGCTCGTGGAACCGCGCATCACCGGCTTCCCAGAGCCGGTCCCGCGCCGAGAAGGCCTCCACATGAAACGCCGACAGGCCCAGCAGATAATCGCTGCCCCACATGACGAGGTCGATCGCCAGGTCGTTGCCGGTGTAAACCTTGTAGTCCGGCCGGCGCGCATCGCGCACGGCGAGGCGTTCCCATTCGAGCTCGCGGGAGAGCGAGCTGTGCTTCGCGCCCTTCAGCTGCGGCAGGTCCAGAAGCGCCTTGTAGGTGTCGAGGTCCCAGATGCGGCCGAAGGGGACGAACATTTCACCCAATTCAAAGCCGAGGAACTCGTCACACTCCGCCGCCACGCCGCGGAAAACGTCCACCAATTCCGGCCCGGAGAGCGGCTTTAGCGCGGAACAGGGAAACAGGATCGGCAGCCCGCCGGCATAGTAGATCGCGTTGCACTCACGCCGGTAGAGCCGAACCGGATCGCCGGCCTCGCCTTCGATGAACGCCCCAGCAACGAAGCGGCGCCCCCGGGCCAAGCTGTTGACCAGTCCAAGAATTTCGGCGCGTTCGTCCCGGCTGAGCAGATTGGTGTAGCCGGTATCCATATTCACCGCGGGGGTCAGGCCGGCGGCCCAGGTGCGCTCCACCAAGCGGGCAAACGCTTCGAGGTCGAACTTCCCATCCACGCGGAACGGCAGCAGCACGGCGGAAATGCCCTCGATCCGGCGGCGGGATTTCAGGAGTGGAATCTCCATGTGCAGACGAGGAAACGTGAAACCATGACCAAGGAAAAGCGCGAACACCTTGGTCACAGAACGGCATGGAAGGCTTCCATTCCCAGCTTACCGCCTACGACCCGGCCGGCGCTCCTCCGCTTCCCCGCAACTTCAGCACGGGCCCATCTCCGGCCAGCTACACTGCCTCGTCGCCGATTCCCGTCTCCCGCAGGAACCGCCCCGTGTGGCTTTCGGGGCAAGCAGCGACGTCTTCCGGGGTGCCGCTGGCGACGACCCGTCCGCCTTCGTCACCGGCGTCCGGACCGAGATCGATCACCCAGTCGGCGGACTTGATGACGTCGAGGTTGTGCTCGATCACGAGCACGGTGTGGCCGGCGTTCACCAGCCTTTGGAACACGGCGAGCAGCACCCGCACGTCGTCGAAATGCAGCCCGGTCGTCGGTTCGTCGAAGAGGAACAGGGTGGGCTTCGGCGATTGCGGACTGCGGATTGCGGATTGCGGATTGGAGCGGCCGAGACGTTCGAGCGTGGCTTTGCCGAGGCGTTTGGCGACGGGTTCCGGAATGACGAGCTTGGTTTCCGCCGCGGCGCTTTCCGCGAGATGGCTCACGAGCTTCAGGCGCTGGCTTTCGCCGCCGCTCAGGGTGTTGATCGGCTGGCCGACGCGCAGGTAGCCGAGTCCGACCTCGACCAGCAGCTTCAGCTTGGTCGCCGCGCGCTGGGCCGGCCGGTGGGCGCTGCCGAACGAATCCAGAAACGCGACGGCGTCCTCGACGGTCGCGTCGAGCAGATCGGCAATGGACCAAGAGGGGGAAGTAATCAGTGGGTCAGTGTTCAGTGAGTCAGTCCGCGTAGTATCTGTGGCGGGCTTTTTGCCCACTGACCTACTCACTACTGACTCACTGATCACTTTCCAGCCAATGCCAGCAGTCACCTTCACATCGAGGATATGCTCCCGGTAGCGGCGGCCGGCGCAGGCGGGGCAGCGGATGAACACGTCGCTGAGGAACTGCATCTCGATCTTCTCGAAGCCGGCGCCGCGGCAGCGTTCGCACTGGCCTTTCGCCGAGTTGAAGCTGAAGGCGCTGGCGTCGAGTCCACGTTCCCGCGCCGCCTCCGACGCCGCGAAAAAGTCCCGGATGTCGTCGAAGGCGCCGATGTAGACGGCCGGGTTCGAGCGCGGCGTGCGGCCCAGCGGCGACTGGTCCACGAGCACCACGTGGCCCAGCGATTCCCAACCGGTGAGCGTCGCGGCCGTGAGCGCTGCGGCGGCGGCCTCGCGCGATTCGCCGTCCACCTCGTCGTCGAGCGCGGTGGCTCCGCCAGTATCGGCGAGTTTGGCCTGAAGGAGCGGCAGCAGAACTTCGCGAATCAGCGTGGTCTTACCCGAACCGCTCACGCCGCTGACACACACGAAGCGGCCGAGGGGAATCTCGACCGAGATGTCGTGGAGGTTGTTCGCGGCGGCGTGGGTCAGGCACAACGTAGGGCAGGCTGCCAGCCTGCCCGGCGCTTGGGCGGTGCGGTAGGGTGTGATGGTGTCAGCGGCGAAGGCGGCTTCGGCATGCTGGGGTGTGGAGGGACGTTTACCCAAGCCTGCGGGCAGGCTGGCAGCCTGCCCTACGTTAACGGGGCGCCTCGTCGGCACCGCGAGCCGCTTCCGGCCGGTGAGGTAGTCCGCGGTGAGCGAGCCCGTGGCGCGGACGAGCGCCGTGGGCGGGCCTTGGAAGGTGATTTGGCCGCCGCTTTCCCCGTGGCCGGGCCCAAGGTCCACAATCCGGTCGGCGGCGCGCATGACGCTGGCCTCATGTTCCACCACGACGACGGTGTTTCCGGCGTCACGCAGGCGGTGGAGGATCCGGACGAGCCGGTCGGTGTCGCGCGGGTGCAGCCCCACGCTGGGTTCGTCGAGCACGAACAGGGTGTTGGTCAGGCGTGTCCCGAGACAGGTCGTGAGATTCACGCGTTCGGTTTCACCGCCGGACAAGGTCCGCGTGGCGCGATCCAACGTGAGGTAGCCCAGGCCCACTTCGGCGAGGAAGCCGAGGCGGGTCCGGACCTCATGCAACGCCACCAGCAAGGGATTGCGGAGTGCGGAATTCGGAGTGCGGAATTCAGGCGACGCGGCGAGTCGGTCGATCAACGCCAAGGAGTCGCGGATGGGGAGGGCGTAGAAGGCGGCCAAGGTCAGTGAACCAGTAATCAGTGGGTCAGTGTTCAATGTGGCGGCGCTGCGCACCCCAACTGACTGATCACTGGCCAATGACCACTGATTACTCCGCGCCGATAGCCGGAACGCCAGCGAGTCGGCATTGAAGCGCAGCCCATCGCACGCGGGACAGCTTTTGTAGCTGCGGTAGCGGGAGAGCAGCACGCGGACGTGCATCTTGTAGGCCTTGCTCTCCAGCCAGCGGAAGTAGCCCTTCACACCATACCACAGCTTCGGCCAGGAATGGTCAGGGTCGTCCGGGAGGTAACCGTCTTCGCCCTCGGTGACCCAGCGCTGGTGTTCCGGCGTCAGTTCACGGAACGGCACATGCATGGAGACTCCACGCTTTTTGGCGGCGCGCACGAGGTCGTCCTGGCACTGCCGGCCGGTCTCGGTCTGCCACGGCCTAACGACGCCCTCGGCCAGCGTCTTCGAGCGGTCCGGCAGCGCGAGGTCCGGATCGATGGTGATGATCCGGCCAAAGCCCTTGCACGTCGGGCAGGCGCCGACGGGGTTGTTGAAGGAGAAGAGCGCGGGCGTCGGTTCGCGGTAATCCAGGTCGCAGGCGGCGCAGTGGAAGCCGCTCGAAAAATGACCAATGACCAATGACCAATGACCGTCGGCGACGATGGCGCGAACCGTGAGTTTGCCGCGGCCGAAATGGTAGGCCTGCTCGCAGGCTTCCACGAAGCGGGAGCGGTTCACCGGCGCCAGCTTCACGCGGTCGGCGACGACGGTTAGAGAGTTTCGAGTTTCGAGTTTCGAGTTTCGAGTCGCTTCGTCCACGCGCACGACGGCGTCATCGAGCAAAAGGCGTTGGAAGCCTTGTTTGGAAAGCAGCGCGAGTTGTTCGGCAACAGCCAGCTTGTCGGAAAGCGGCAGATCGAAAGTGACCAGGACTTCCCCCGGCGCTCCGGTTTGGTCATTGGGAATTGGTCCTTGGGTATTTCGGACCCCGTCCCACACCACCTGCGGCGGTTCCCGACGCACCGGTTTGCCGCAATGCCGGCAGTGAAGCGTCGCGAGGTGCGGCCAGAGCACCTTCAGGTAGTCGCAGACCTCGGTCATCGTGCCGATCGTGCTGCGGGTCGTGCGGACGGCGTTGCGCTGCTCAATGGCGATGGCCGGCGGGATGTTCTCGATGCGGTCCACCGCCGGCTTGTCCATGCGGTCGAAGAACTGCCGCGCGTAAGGCGTGAACGTCTCGATGTAGCGACGCTGCCCCTCCGCGTAGAGGGTCTCAAACGCGAGCGAGCTTTTTCCCGAACCGCTGAGTCCGGTGATGACGATCAGCTTGCCTAGGGGCAAATCGAGATCGAACCCCTTGAGGTTGTTCTGCCGGACGTTAAACAGCCGGATACACGCCGGCACGGGCGCAGGGCCGGACGGCGGAACCGCTGCCGTCACCGGGGCGATGGATTTGCGGACCGCGCGAGCCATGGACCGGCGACAGTAGGTTCGAACGCCAAGCCGTCAACGCGCCGCCGGCACCGCCGGCTCAAGTCACCGACGCGTAGTCAAATCCCTTGCGCTGTTCGCGCGCCACCCAGCCGTTGGCTTCCCGGTCGCCTTCGAAACGCTCGTCCTTCGGATTCCAGCGCAGCGGACGGCCCAGCCGGATGGCGATTCCGCCCAAGTGGCAGAGGCTGACGCTGCGGTGACCGATTTCGGCCTCACAGATCGCCGCCTTCCGCGAGCGCATGCAGTCAAAGAAATTGCCCATGTGATTGTCGCTGGCGTAGGCGGTCCACGTGCGCTGCGTCAGGGGTTCCTCCAGAATGGCCGGCGTGCTCGCCTCGATGCGGCCGCGCGTGACGAAGATCCAGCCGTCGCTCCCCTCGAACAGCACTCCATTCGACATCTGGGCGGGAGGCGTCTTGGGATCAAGCACGTTGCCGGAGCCGCCTTCGGTTTCCACGCTGCGGCAGGTGTGGGTGACGCCATTGGCGTAGCGGAAATTGACGAGGTAAGTGCTCGGAAAGCTGTAACCGCCCGGCACGGGATCGCGCAGGGCATGACCTTCCACCGCAACCGGGCCCGCCTCGCCGAGCGGCAGCCCCATGCCCCAGAGGGCGATGTCGTTGTGATGGGCGCCCCAGTCGGTCAGCGTGCCCGCGGAATACTCCCACCAGTAGCGGAAGGATCCATGGCAACGCTCCTTCACATAGGGAATCGCGGGCGTCTGTCCCTGCCAGACATTCCAGTCGAGGCCGGCCGGAACCGGACCCGCCGCAAACGGACCGCCATGCGGCCCCGAAGGCAACGAGGTGGTGACGTGCTTCAGCTTGCCGATCCGGCCGTTGCGGACGAGTTCGACGGCGAGGCGGAAGCGTTTGTCGCTGCGCTGCTGGCTGCCGGTCTGGAACACCGTCCCAGCGGCGCGAACCGCCTTAACGAGGTGCTTGCCTTCGTCGATGGTCAGCGTCAGCGGCTTTTCGGAATAGACATCCTTGCCCGCTCGGACCGCGGCGAGGTTGACGAGCGTGTGCCAGTGGTCGGGCGTGCCGTTGATGATGGCGTGAAGGCCCGGGTGCTGCAGGCAATCGCGGAAGGCCCGGTAGCGTTTGGCGCCCGGATGCTGCTTTTGCGCCTCGTCGAGCCGGCCTTCGTCCACGTCGCAGATCGCCACCACGTCAGCGAACGGCGCCGCAAGCCGGGCATCGTAGCGGCCCATGCCGCCGCAGCCGATGAGGGCGATGGCGGGGCGATCATTGGGCGACAGGGGAACCCGCGGCTTGGTGGCGTCCTTGGCTTCGGCTTCAAACCACGCGGGCAGCGCGGCCGCCCCGGCGAGCGCGGCGGAAGACTGGAGGAAACGACGGCGATTCAGCGGCAGCGGGGACATGCCCTGATTCGTAAGCTGGCGGGCCGGGTTCGTGCAACCGCGGAATGCCCTTCAGCGGATTTCGCCGTCCAGCCAGTGCTGAAACTCCCGGATTCGCGGCAACGTGCCCACGACCAGCAGCCGGTCACCGGCCCGGATCGCCTCGGTCCCCGCCGGCATCACCAGCCGTTCGGTTCCCCGACGAATGCCGCAGACGAGCACGCCGAAGCGCCGCAACAGGTCGAGTTCGGCCAGCGTCCGGCCTTCGTGCGAATGGGCCGGAGGCCACAGGACGGTTTCGTTCGACAGTTCGGCGAAGGCCTCGCCGGCTTCGGCTCCGCGCACGCCGGAAGTGAGAAACCGTTCCGCCTGCTGAAGCTGGTCGGCGCTGCCCAGCAACAGCAGCCGGTCACCGGGATACAGCACCTCGTCGGCGCCGGGATTCGTCACGACGTAGCCGCTGCGATCCAGCCCGATGACCGAGCATCCCGTCTGTTTCCGCAGGCCGACGTCACGGATCCGCCGGCCGGCATGCTCGGATTGCAGCGGCAGGGTCACCTCGTCGATGGCGAGGTTCCAGCCGGCGGGTTGCTCGAGCATGGACAAGGAAACGCCCGCCGAAGCCGCGGGATTCGAGGCGCTCCGAAGCTGCGTTCGCAGTTCCACTTCCACCCGGATATGCCACCGCAACAGCCGCGACCAGAACAGCGCCGCCACCACGCCCAAGCAGGCGCCCACGCCGGCGACGATCCACGGGTTCGCCCCGCTGAGCGGCAGCAGCGTCAGCAGCCAACCCGCCAGCAGCAGCGCGACGATCAGCTTCAGCGCGCGCTCAAGCCATGGTTGCAGCGTGGCGCGGCGCGGATTCTCCCGCGTCGCCCCTTCGGCGAGGATCATCACGACGGCCTCAAGGTTCCGCCACAGCGCGATCAGCGGCCCCATCATCACGGTGCCGTAGCCGACCCAGAACAGGACCCGGGTCCCTTTGGTGAACAGGAAATCCTCGCCCACCACCGCCGCCAGTGCCGCGTAGGCCGGGTGCCAGAACAGCAGCATGGCGCTGAGGAACAACAGGTGCAGCGCCACCTGCGCCAGGCGTTTGCCGGTGAGCTGCCAGACGATGTTGGAACTTTGCCGGCCGGACAACTGGCTGAGGCGTTCGTGGTAGAACGCGATGCCTTCCCGCAGCCAGCGGGGCTGGCTGCGTTCCAGTCGGTCCGTGATCGCGCCGGAGCGCCGCATGATCATCGGCGACACGAGCGCCGTGACGAGGCTGACGCCGACGGCGAGGGCCGAAAACGACTTCGGCACGGCGCCGGAGGCAACGCCGAGCTGGGCCATGACGAACGAGAATTCGCCGATGGGCGTCACGGCCAGCCCCGCCTGGATGGACTGTCGGTTCGGATTGCCGACGGCCAGCAGCCCCAGCGTGCAGGCGATGGGCCGGCCGACCAACACCAGCGCGGAAACGGCCAGCACCAGCGGCCATGCTTCGGCCAGCAGCTTGAAGTCGAAGAGCATCCCAATCGCCACGAAGAACACCGCGCCAAAGGTCTGTTGCAGGGCTTCGAAGCTGCGTTCGACCTCCGCCTTGTAGCGCGTGCCGGCCACGATGGCGCCAAGCACGAACGCGCCGAGCGCGAGCGAATAGCCGACCTCCGTCGCGAGCCAGGCGAGCCCGAGCACCATGCCGACCAGGAGCAACGTCCGCAGTTCGCCGGCGCCTTCGCGGGCCAGCGACTTGAGCAGGCGGGGCACCACCAGCAGCGACAGGAACAGCAGGAACACGACAAAGGCGCTGAGCTTGCCCAGCGTGGGCCAGATCGACGGCGCCTGTTCACCACCAAACTTCACCAGGGACGACAGCAGCGTGAGCATCACCACCGCGACGACGTCCTCCAGCACCGAGATACCCAACGCGAGCTGGCCCCAGCGTTCGTGGCTGGCGTTCAGCTCTTCCAGCACCTTCGCGATGATCGCCGAGCTGGACACCATCAGCATGCCGGCGAGGAAGAGGCTTTCCGTGGACGACCAGCCCAGGGCCGCGCCGAACAGCCGGCACAGGTTTAGCACCAGCAACGCGCTGATCGCCGTGCCCAGCGCGACGGACAGTCCCAGCCGCTTCAACCGTCCCAGGCTGAGCCCCAGGCCCACGGAGAAGATCAGGAACACGAGCCCAAACTCCGCCAGCATCTCCACCCGCTCCTTGCTCGCCACGAGCTGGAACGGTGGTGTGTGGGGCCCGATGATGATGCCCGCCATCAGATAACCCACCACGGCGGACAGCCCGAGGCGGCGGCACAGCCAGCCGGCCGCGCCCGCCACCAGCGTCACCACTGCCAGGTCGCGGATGAAGTCACTTCCGTTCACTGACAGAACATTAGTTCGTCCCGGGTGGAGAGGGAACTCTGGCCAAACGAAATGTCACACGCCCGGCACGTCGACGGCGTTCCTTGATGAGCGCCTTCGGCTGCCGGAGGACGTCAACCCGGGGTGATTCCAGTTGTTCCCGGTCGGGTCTGTCTCGGTCTAGCCGCGAAACTTCACTTCTGCACGCCCGCGGCCAGATACGCGAGGATGTCGGCCAGGCCCTGTTCGCCGAGCTGTTCGAGGCCGGTGGGCATGATGGATTGGTTCGAGGCGGTGAGGCTCGCGAGGTCCTTGCGCTGGAAGACGTGCTTCTGGCCTTGGAGGTCGTAGAGCTCGACGCTGGTCTGGGTCTCGGTGTCGAGCCGGCCGGAGAGCGAATCGCCGGCCTTTGTCTCGACGGTCCACAGCACGTAGTTCGCTTCGACGGAGCGGTTCGGGTCGAGGATTTCGGCCAGGATTTCGTCCTTGGCGCGCACGCCGATGCCGCTCAGGTCCGGGCCGACCTTGCCGCCGGCGCCGTAGAACAGGTGGCAGACGCCGCAATTCTGGGAGTAGAGCTCCTGGCCTCGCTTCAGGTCGCCCTCCTTCTTCGCGGCGGGCATGAATTGCTTCATGACGGCCTCGCGGTCGCTGCTGAGCTTGGCGGTCTTCTCGGAAAGCGCCTTGGCCCGGGCTGCAAGGTCGCGGTCGGGGTTGTTGCGCAGGGCCTGCCATTGGCCGCCGTCGAGGTCCTTCGGGACCAAGTTGCCGGCGGCGAGCTGGTCCAGCACCGCGGCGGCCCAAGGACCACGGCGGAGCAGGGTGTTCAAAGCGGCGCGTTTCTGGGCCGGGGTGAATTCCTTCCAGTGACTGAGCACCTCGGTGCCGGTTTCCGGCAGGCGGCTTTCCCCAAGCGCGCCCAACAGGCCGCCGGCCAGGGCCGGAGATGCTTGCAGCGAGATCTGTCCCAGCGCGGCCCGGACGGTGCCCATCTGGTCGGCGAGGCGGAGCAGGCCGCGCGCGGCTTCGATGCGCTCCGGGTCGGCGGCGGCGGTGTCCGCGAGCTTGGCGGCGAGGCGCTGTTTGGTGGCGGAAACCTGGGCGGTGAAGAGATCCAGGCGGCCCCACTTCTGGGCGAGCCCGAGGAGTTTGTCCTTGGCGGCGTCCGGGAAGGCGCGCATCGCCTCGCCCAATTGGGTGACGGCCTCGTCGTTGAAATCGGGCTTCGACTGCGCGGGCCATCCGGCAATCAGTCCGTCGAGCACCGCGGTGGTAGTAGTGGCCGAAGTCTCGGAAACGGCCCGGACCACCATCGCCACGGAGTCCGGCGCGGCGGTGGCGTAGTGCCGGGCGACGATGCGGACGACTTCCAACGCGCTTTCCGGCAACGGGTCGAGGCTGCCGATAATGCCTTTGCCAAAGCCTTCGAGATGTTTGGCCGCGGCGGCGGCCAAGGCGTCGCGCAGCCAGCGGTCGCCGGCGTTGACGGGGTCGCGCAGCGCTTTGGCGAGGGCGAAGCCGGCATCCTCGTCCGCCGGCAGGTCAGCCGGCGCCAGAAACACCGCCAGCCTCACCTGGGCGTCGGAATCTTTCAGCAGGCCCGAACGCACCAGCGTGTCCCGGGACTCGTCGTTGCGCGGCAGGACCCCGACGGCGGCGCGGCGAACGCTGGCCGAAGGATGTTTCAGGGCTGCCGTGGCCTCGGCTCCAACCGCGCCAAGGCCTTGCAGGGTCCACAACGCATGGGTGGCGGCGGCGTTGAGTCCGAGCGCGTCGACTGATCGGTCCGCGACGAGTTCGCGCAACTCAGGCGCGGCGGCTTTGTCGGCCCGTTCCACCAGCAGCCGTTGCGCGTGCATCCGCCAGAGCTGGTTGTCTGACCTCAGGGCGGCGACCAGTTCCGCCGGCTTCGCCGAATTCAGGGCAGCGGGAGCCGGCTTGGCGGTCCCGCCGGTGGCCATGACGCGGAAAACGCGTCCGTGTCGTTTGTCGCGGATCGGGGTTTCGTAGGCGTTGCCCTTGCCGTTTTTGAAGCCGATCGGCACCGGGTTGTGCTGGACGATATAGTTATACCAATCGAGCACCCAGAGGGCGCCGTCAGGGCCGACTTCGGCGACGATCGGGGCGGTCCATTCGTCGTCGCTGGCGAGGAAGCTGCCGAGGTTCACCGCCTTGAAATCCGCGCCCTGGCGTTCCCAGCGGAACCAGCCGATGAGGTGGCCGGTCGGTTCGCAGACGAACGAGATTTGGTTCCAGAATTCCTGCGGAAACGCGCGCGCCGTGTAGAGCGCCGAGCCGGCGCCGGCGGTGTATTTGTTGTGCCAGTCCACTTGGCGGACCTTCTCGGTCACCGGATAGATGGCCTGAGTGTCCGCGACGGTTTCCATGCGGCTCGCGTTCCAGCCGCTGACCGCCTCGTAGTAGCGGTTGGGGATCGGCATATACCACGCGGCGTTGCCGTTGGCGGTGGAGCCCAGCACCACGCCGTCCTCGGTCAGGCCGAGGCCCCAGGTGTTGTTGTTGCTCGAGCGGATGAACTCGAGCGCCGAGCCGTCCGGCTTGAAGCGGAAGACACCCATGCCGAACTTCACGTTCTTGCCGCCGACTTCGCCGTCGAAGCCGCTGTAACCGACCGTGCCCCAGATCCAGTTGTCGGGGCCGTAGCGGAGGTTGCTCGCGGTGGCGTGGGTGTCGCCCATGTTCCAGCCGGAGAAGAGCACCTTGCGCTCGTCGGCCCGGTCGTCGCCGTTGGTGTCCTTGAGGAACAGCGTGTGGCCGCCCTCGATGACGATCAGTCCGCCGTTTCCGAAGCACAGCGAGGTCGGGATGCTGAGCTTGTCGGCGAAGACCGTGAACTTGTCCGCCTTGCCGTCGCCGTTGGTGTCCTCGCAGATCTTGATGCGGTCGCGGCCCTGCCCCTCGGGCTGCTGCTCGTTCGGGTAATCCACAGTCTCGGCAACCCACAGTCGGCCGCGTTCATCCCAGGCCAGCGCGATGGGTTTGGTGATGTCGGGTTCGGCGGCAAACAGGCTGGTGGTGAAGCCGGGCTGCACGACGAGGCGCTTGGCGGATTCCTCCGGCGACAGCGGCGCCTGCATTTGGGTGATGGCCTGGCCCTGCGTGCCCCATTTCTCGCCCGCGAGGTAGTTGGGCAGCTTGTCGGGCGCCTCGACGTAGGTGAACGGCCGGGTGCCGGGTTTGGCGGCGAGCGGACGGATGTTCGGGCCGACGGGCGCCAGTTCGTCGGCGTGGAGGGAAAGGGTGGCGGCGAGCGCGGTGGCGAAACGGTGGGCGGACAGCTTCATGGGAAATTCGTGGGGGAAACGGTGCCGGAAAGTCCGCTCCGTGAACATGAGCGTTTGCGTGAAGTGCCTGAGGAATTTGCCGCAAGTATGGGCCCGGCTGCCCAGGTAAAGAAAAGAGGCGGCTCGGAAGCCGCCTCTACGGGGCGGTGTCCTCCCCGTTGCGCAGTAGGATTACCTACGTCACAGGTCCAGCAGCCGCACGCGTAAGAAGGCTTGCTCGGCCGTCATGTCGGGATCGGTCAGTTCCGCGATGTCGCTGTGCATGATGTGTGGCGAACCGACGGGTTGCCAGTTGGGATGGGTGAGGCTGCCGGTCCGTTCCAATTGGCATCGTCGCCCTGCGGGCGCGGCGAACCGCACCCGCACCCCGGTCGCCGTGCGCTGGATTTGTTTCACGTCAAAGTTGCTGACAACTGATTGCGGGTCTGCCCCAGAGGCAAATTCGTCGGCATTGTTCAAGCCATCGCCGTCACTGTCGGCGGTGGCATCGGCCGGGTCGGCGGGATTCAACCCGTGCTGGCGTTCCCAACCGTCGGGCAGGCCGTCGCCATCCGTGTCACGGCTGGCGACGGTCGGGTCTTCGCCCACGTGCCACACGGAGCTGAGCGTGGGGGCGTTGGTGCCGCGCGACGGGGTAAACGCCAGCAGGACTCCCTGGCTGGTTTCGCCGACTTCGATCGTGGCGGGATCAAATTCCCCAGCCACACCCACGAGTTGCGCGGGCGTGTTGCCGGCGGGGCGCCGCCAGATTTCGAGGCGGCGCAATTCCGCTCCGGGCAGCGCGGCCCGCGCTCCCTGGGCGGCCGCGAACCGCAGCCCGGAAATCCGCACGGCGGTCTGGGCGATGGTATTGCCGATGTTCGGCGCGACGTAGATCGTGTCGTTGAGAATGCTGATGCGGTCGAAGATCACATCACGTGTGGGATCGGGATTGATGACGTCGCGGTAGCGCGCGTAATACTCGACGCAGCCGCCGCCAAGGCAGGTGAAGAACCAGTTGTTGGGAATCCGCGGGCAGTCCGCGCCGAAGACCGTGCAGCCGTCCGCCCCGGCAATGCTGCCGGGCAGCGTGCCGGCCGGACAGGTATCCTGGTTGTCCGGGATGCCGTCGTTGTCGTCGTCGGTGTCCTCGCAGTCGCGCGTGCCGTCGCGGTCGGTGTCGCCGCTCTCGCTCTGGTAATGGAGCGTGGTGGCGGGCGAGCAGTTGACGTGGCGCTCGGTGCCCACCACGGCGACGGCGGAGTCGGGATGCTGGTCCACCGTGTTCAGGCAGCCGTCGTTGTCGCGGTCGCGGTCGCACACGTCGCCGATGCCGTCGTAGTCCAGATCCTCCTGGCCGGGATTGGGCTCGCCGTTGCAGTTGTCGCAGAGGTCGCCCACGCCGTCGTTATCCTGGTCCGCCTGGCGCGGGTTGGCGGTGCGGGGGCAGTTGTCGAACTGGGTGGGGATGAAGTCCCCGTCGGGATCGCTGATGGCGTCTTCGGTGCCGTCGCAGTCGAGGTCACCCGCGCCGACGCCCACGGCGAACCAGGCGTTGCGGACCGCGCACACGTCCTGCGCGTTGAAGCCGTGCGTGCCGCTGCCGGCCCAGCTCTTGGCGGTCGCCACCTCGAAGGTCCGCGCCGCCGCAAAGTCAGAGAACTTCGCCAATCCGCGCAACGCCTCGAACTTCAGGCGGCCGAGCTTGTTGATGCCGATCCCCGGAATCTGCCGGGCACCGATGGTCTGCCCCTCGGACATCAGGAAGGCGGCGCGGTTCGGGATGCCGCTGTTGCGGTGGACGCCGCCGTTGTCCGGCCAGGTGCCGTCGGGCTGCGCGGTGCCTGCGTCATATTGCGTGGCCAGCACGGGCTGGGCGGTCGCGGACAGCCGCGGGTCTTCGATGTTCCGCAACTGGCCCCCGCCGCTGGTGCGGTTTTCGCCCAGGGTCCAGTTCAAGTCGCCCGCCTGTCGGTCGGCGACGACGGCCATGACGTCGGCGTAGCTCTCGTTGAGCGCGCCGGACTGGAAGGAGTATTCCAGCCCCTTGGAGGCATCAATGATCAGGTGGGTCAGCTCATGCACCATGATCTCGTAATCCATCCAGCCGTCGCGGAAACGGATCATCCAGCAGCCGCCGCCGGCCGAGGCGTTGGCCACCGAAGTGTGGATGAACACGTCGAGCCGGCTCGAACGGTTGTCGTAGGAATGCCAGTCGAAGTTCCGGTGGAAGAACACGTAGGTGTCAACCAGGTGCTGGTAGGCCAGCACGGCCTCGTTGTCGCCCGCGTAGGTGCCGCTGAAGCCGGCCGCGGTGCCGATCTGCGTCAGCGTGCTGAAGGTGACGCAGTTGGTCATGTTCTTCACGTTCGCCGTCCCGCCGCCGTCGCGCAGGTCCAGGTTCAGACCTTCCAGCACGTTGGCGTGCTCGTGCGCGAGCGGACGGCTGAACAGCACTTCACCCGTGTGGGCGTCCACCCATGATTCCTGTTCGGGCAGGGCCAGCGTGACGTGCCAGGTGAGGTGCGGAGCCATCGGCGTTTCGTGCATGACGCTCAGGTCGAAGATTTCGAGGGCCGTGCTCGCCTGAAGCGCAGCCAGCGGCAGGTTGAGGTCCAGGGCGGCCCGGGCGGATTCCGTGGCGGCGGTTTCGTCCAACGTGGGCGTGAGGTTCAGCGCCCGCGCGTCCAGATCTTCCGGGGCCAGCAGGAAGCCTGTGACGGCGATGACCTCCGAAGCCGCAAGGCTCACCACGATTTCCGCGCCATGCACGGGCAGGCCCTGATAGGTCTGGGCGAAGGCGACGTGCTTCAGTTCGTCCGGCTCCAGATCGCCGGGCCGGAGTTCCTCCGCCGGCAGTGCGACGGCGGGATCAGGCAGGCGGAACAGGTCGCGATACCGGCCGAGGAAATTGCGGGCGCGCTCGGCGGGTTCGGTGCCGGCAACGCTCACACGGGCCTGCAAACCGACCGGGAATCCACCCCGGAAGCTGACACTGAGCGGTTCGGTGGAATCCGCCTCCAATTGCCGCAGGCTCAGCACCTGCGGATCGGTGTCGGTCGGATTCGGCAGGTAGCTCAGGCCGTTGGGCAGCAGGTCCCCGCCGCGGGCGTCGGCGACGATGACGGCACGTGGGCCGAGGACTTCGTCGGCGGGCAGCGGCGGCACTTCACCGGTGATGACCGAGCCGTCTTCCGAGACGGTGGTGTTCAGGAGCAGGTTCTCCTCACCGGTCGCCGGGAAGGCGATGCGCACCTTGGTCTCGGCCGTGAGATTGGTCCCGGTGACGGAAATCAGGTTCCCGCCCCGCGCAAAGACTTCCCGCGGCTCGACGGAGAAGATGCGCGGCAATGTGCCGGTGGAACTGCCGTTCACGAGTTCCGCCACAACCACGCCGCAGCGGCGGAGGCTCACTGAGTGCTGACCATTGGCCAGCGCCGGAGCGTGCCCGGAGATCTCGGTGTCGCTGACGACGAGAGCGAGTTGCAGCGGCTCGCCGTCAATCAGCGCCTCGTCGTCCGAGGTGAAGTTGGCGCCGCGCACAGTGACCAGGTCACCGGCATTGGCGATGGTCGCAGGCGTGACTTCCGCGAGGGTGGGCGTAGGGAACTCTTCGCCGGCAATCACCGTCACCTTGAAGGTGCACTGGCTGCGGTTGCCCACGTAATCGGTGGCGGTGCAGGTCACGGTGGTTTCGCCCACGGGGAACAGGCTGCCGGCCGGCGGATCGCACACGACGGTGACGCCATAGCGCGACTTTGAGCAGCCGCCCAGGGCCGTGACGTCGAAATTGGGTCGCGCCCCACAGGGCGAACTCCGCGGCACCACGATGTCAGAGGGGCAGTTGATGACCGGGGGCGTGGTGTCGTAGCGGGTCACCAACTGCGCGGCGGCGATCCGACCGTCCTTATCAATCGCGATGGCGGTGTAGAGGATGCCGCCTTGGTAAAACTCCCGCGGCTGCCCGTCGAACTCCGGAAACAGTCCGTTCGCGGTTGTCAGCGTGTCCCGCCCGCCGTTGAGGATGCGGATGTCGGAGTAGCCAAGCCGGATGTCCGGCCGCCCCACGGGCGACGCGCGCAAGCTGAGATTCGTCAGAATGGTGCCGCAGGATGAAGTGACATTCGCGCGGGCGAGGAAGCCGAAGTTCCCGGTGCAGGCCGGCGGCTCGAAGGTCACGGTGAAGCACGGCTGCGTCGGCGGACCCACGATCACGTTGAACGTGCAGGTGCTGGTGTTACCGCACGCATCCATCGCCGTGCAGGTGACCACGTTCGTGCCCCACGGGAACAGGCTGCCGCTGGCCGGCGTGCTGACTACGCTCACCGGTCCGCCTCCGGCATCGGTCGCCCCGACGGTGAAGTTCACGCGGACATCGGCCAGACCCGTGGCGGCCACCGTGACGTCCGCCGGGCATTGCAGGACGGGCGGCGTGGTGTCGCGCGTGATAGTGGACGTGAGGAAGGCTTCGCCGCCGTTGACGTCGCGCGCGATGATCTGGACGACGTTGGTCCCGCCCGAATCCGGCGGCAGCGCGACTTCGAGACTGAAGGTCGGATCCACACCGCAGTCCTCGCAGACGGTGACCTCTTCGCCGCCGTTCAGTGCGTAGCTCACCCGGCTGACCGCCTGGCCACAGGTCTTCACCTGGCCGGCGATGAGACCGGGACCGTCGCCGCACCGCTTCAACGACGCCTCCACCTGGAGACAGGCCTCGACGCACACGCGCTGCCGTGCGCCGACGGAAAGACGGATCGGGTTGAGGCCGGTCACGGACTCGCTGCCGTCATTGTTCAGCACCGTGACCGCCGGCTGGAGCGTGTAGTCACCCTGCGGCAGGTAGAGCGTGATCAGGGCTTCGGTGACCGGGGCGTCCTTCGTGATGTTTGGCCCGTAACCGCCGCTGAGTTGGACTTCGTAACGGCGGACCCGGCCTTCGAAGTCCATGCCGTCGAACACCCCTGAGCTGGCGCCGATCTGCGGCGCATAGAAGGGCCTGCCTGAGGAGCGAAACCGGATGCACACCTCGCTGAAGCCGTAACGCACGTCCCGCACCACCCGCTGCAGGGGCGCGACCTCCAGTTCCGGCGCGGACTTCTCGATGATGGTCAACCCCTCGTTGACGTGGGGAACCCCGGGCGTGTCCGGCGTGTAGATAGCGAGCCGGAACAAATCCTGCCGCCAGACGCTGGTCTCGCCGTTGAGGCCGGCGACCACCAGTTCGTAGTCCCCCTCGAACGCGCCGCTGGCCGGATTGAAGTCGCCGGGAAAGGTCGCATAGGCATAGCCGAGCGCCGCCGTCAGCGTCGCGCCCGCCGCCAACCGGTCCACGCCGGTGGCGACGACGTAGGACTGGTTGATGCCGGCCCCGCCGGTGGAATTGGGAATCCCGTGGCTGTCGGCTCCGTAGTAGTCGTCGGGCCGCTGCACGCCCCGCAGCGCGGACTTGGTGGCGGCCGTGTCTGGCGGGCCGAGCAGCACGACCGCGCCGGCGATGGTGCCCGGATTGAGGACGAAGGTGTCCGCGAGGTCGGCAGTCGCTCCAGCCGTGACCGTGACGCCCGGATTGACCGTGCCGGCTCCCAGGCGGGGCGACACGAAATACTCGAAGCGGCGCCCGGCCCGGAAGTGCAGTTCCGTCCAGATCTGCCAGCCTTCGGCCGGCGTGACCGCGTCGGAAGGCAGCAGGTTCTCCATTTCAAACGGACCGCTGGCCGGCACGATTGCGTTGTCGCCCGCGACGAAATCCCAGCGCCGGTTGCCCGTGGGGCCGTTCGCAAAGACCGCCGTGCGGCCCAGCAACCCCTGGTAATCCACCGCCTCGGTGGTCCACTCGAACTCACCTTGCATGTCCACCTTGCCAATGATGCGCCCGAGGTCCGTCGCGCCGCGCACCACGAGGTCCAGCGTGACGATTTGGTCGCACGGAACGTTGGTGGTGACCGTGAACGAATCCGTGAGCT
>JAYUSF010000142.1:0-18690 GCA_043755815.1 Verrucomicrobiota bacterium | reverse complement strand
CGCTCGGCTCGCTCCGCTCGCCTCCGCTCCACCTCCCCCTCTGGGGTTGGGTGGAAACACAAGGAAAGCAAATTACAGAAAGCTTCTTACACCGGCTTCGGACCCCGCTACCACGCGCCGCAAGGGCGTCGACCTTTCGCGGCCGACCAGTAAGGCGATTGGGCTTCTGACGATTGAAGTTGAACGGCTGCTCACGGCCGGCGCAGGCGGAAGAAGCGGTGGCCTGCGCTGATCGGCAGGCTCACGGGTGAGAACCCCGACTCCGGCACGGGCTGCCAGACCGTCGTCGACTCCAGGCTCTCGGCCAATTCCAGCACCATTTTCCCGAGCCGGTTGTCCCAGGTGAAGTTCAGCCCGCCGTCCTCCCCTACCGTAGCCAACAAGGGCGGCGGCCCGGGCGGCTCTCCGGCGGGAATCGGTGCGCCGGGGATCGGATTCCAGTCGTGGCCCACAATCTCGAACATCGTGTGGTTGTCCACCACCGGCCGGCTGAACTTCACCCAGCCGTAGTGAGTGGCACCCTCCCCTACCAGCCTCACACCGAGGAGGAATTCCTTCTCGCCAATCAACAGCGACTGCGCCCCGTTGTCCCGGTAAGGGTTCTCCTGTGCTTCATACAAAAAGTATCCTAACACCCCGAAACCATACTCGATGCCGTCGGGAAAAGGATTCTCAAACACTGGTGACGCTTCCTCTATGGGTTCTCCGAAATGGAAGCCAAATCGGTCTTTAGCGGCGCGGAGGAGTTTTGCCCCACTGGAGGGATTCGCACCTGACAAAACGTCCCAAACTGGAGGAAAATCCTTAACCCTTGTAGCAACAATCTCGTAGCTCAGTTCGATGTTGCCGTTGCCGTCTAGGTCAATTCGCACAGTTTCAGGTGTAGGGACTGCGTGAATCAAAAAGGCTGGCCAGGTTAAGACCAGCAAACTGGCACCCAAGCAAATCATTGTCTTCATGTGCGTTCGTTGGGATTGGACGTTTATGGAATTGAATTCGGCACCAAGACAAAGGCCCGCGGGCTTCCGTTGAGCAGGCCGGTGCCGACAATGTGACCGCTGCCGGACGGACGGCTATTATTGAAGGCTTCGGCCGACTTGAGCACCCAGCCGCTCAGGCCATGGACAAAGTGTTTCTCGTTCAAATCCAGCCATGCAAGGTCATACCTGCCGGGCATGTCCAGGACTTGGCTGGGTAAGACTCGCACCCCGCTACCACGGGCCGCAAGGGCGTCGACCGTTCGCGGCCGACCAGCAAGGCGGGGGTGGTCAATCGGGCTCAGGCGGTCTAGCATCACGCGCATTGCGGCCCTGCCTGATTTGCTCGGGTGGAACCGGGCCGCGTTTTACCGTTCATGTCCAGCCGATCACCGCGACGTTTCGCTTCCGGGTCCGACGAAGCCCGTCGGCACGTTGGGTTTGCTTCCCGGCCCGGGAGGCGGGTGTGACGACGAATGCCGACCCGGTTCAGCCGGCGCCCAACGCCCGTCAGTGGGCCCTGCTCCTGCTCGCGCTGGCGTTCCTGCTCCTGTTCCGCCTGGGTGATCGCGGTCTGAATGAACCCGACGAGGGGCGCTATGCCAACATCGCCCTCGAGATGCTCGAACCGGAGCATTCGATCTGGGAGCCGCGGATGTCCGATTTCGGCCACTACGACAAACCACCGCTGACCTATTGGCTGACCGCACTTTCGTTTCAGGTGCTGGGCGTGCGCGAATCCGCGGCGCGGCTCACGCCCCTATTGGGTGCGGTGCTCGCCCTGGTGGGCGTCGGCTGGACGGCCTTTCGCCTCTACGGCTCGCGCATCGCGTGGTGGACCGTCCTGATGTGTGGCACGCTGGGCCAGTTCTGGCTGCTGGCGCGTTTCTTGTCGCCGGACATGCTGCTGACGGGTTGGACCACGCTCGCGATTGCGGCGTGGGCCGAGGCGCGGCAGCGCAACGGTTCGTGGCTGTGGTGGGGCCTGTCGTTGCTGGCCTGGGCGGCGGCGTGGTGGACCAAGGCCACGGCGGCCCTCATCCCGCTTCTGGGTTTGGCCGTGGCGTTGCTGATCCGGCGGGATCGCGAGGGGCTTCGGGCGCTGCGGCCGGGTCGAATGCTGTTGGGGATTTTGGTGCTGGGGTCGCCCTGGTATCTGGACCTGATGCGGATCCATCCGGAGTTGAAGGACTTTTTCCTCGGGCGCGAAGTCGTGGGTCGGATCGCGGGTCATCCCGATGGACGGCGGGCGCCGATCTTCTTTCATCTGCTGGTGACGCTTGGGGGGTGGCTGCCGTGGTGGCCGGTGATGCTGCTCGCGCTGTTTCGGCGGTGGCGCGCCCAGGCCCCGAAGCCGCGGGTCGCCTTGCGGCAGTGGCCGCTGGAGCTCTGGATCGTGCTGACCGGGCTGGCGGTGTTCACCGGCATCAGCTCCAAACTTGCGACCTATACTCTGCCCTACGCGCCCTGGGCCGCGCTGTTCTGTGCGCGCGGATGGGAACTGCTGGCGCGCGAGGGCCGCTTTTCGGCGCTGCCGAACACGCGCCTGAAAACCGCCCTCGTGTCCGCGGTGGTTTACGTCGCCGTCCTGTTTGTGGAACCGCGGATCGAATCCCGACTGGGCCGCAACTCGTCGGTGCGCGAACTCGGGGCGTTTCTGCGGGCGGAAAAGGCGGAGAAAGTGTTCTGCGACCGGTATTGGCCGGGGCTGGAGTTTTACTTTGGCGAACAGGTGCAATATCTCGTGCCCCGGGCGCCCCAGCAGCGGTCCACGGATGAAGGAATCAGCCCGGCCTTGGGCGAGCCTCATTTCCTCTCGGACACGAACTGGCTGCCGAGCCTCGCACGGATCACGGCGGGGGGCGTCTGGCTGGTCAGCCTGAAGGGGAATCCCCAGAGCCCGCTGTGGGCGGCCCTTGATTTGGGCACGCTGACGGCGAGCAATCGCATCGGCGACTTCGCGGTCGTGCGCTTCGAGGCGAAGCGGGCTGAACCGGTGGCGCGCTGAACCGTCGTTCGAGCGGTCGGATTCCAAGTTCCGGCGGCGCCTTGGCGGGCTAGCTGAAGGTTACTGCGGTGCGATTCGCGATGCCCCATTCGCCTCGCCAGTGCTGGCGCCGGCATTCCATGCTCCGGCCGTGACGCGGGACGAAGCGGACCAACTGATCCAGCAACTGGACGCCAAGGCGCGCCGGGATCCGAAGGGATTCACCGCGCGGGTGGCGGCCTTCGCCGCCTTTGGCTACGCCTACATGCTCGGGGTGCTGCTCCTGTCGTTGACGGCAACGGCTCTGTTGATCTGGATGATCTTCCGGTTTCCGAACGGACTCACGATCAAGCTGGGCCTGATGTTCGGGCTTGGCAGCGCCGGCATGGCGTGGTCGATCCTGTCCGCCCTTTGGGTGCGGACGGAAGACCCGGAGGGACTGGCGCTGACGGCCGCCGAAGCGCCGGAACTGTTTTTGTTGCTGGCGGAGATCGGCCGCAAGCTGGATGCGCCGCCGTTTCACCGGGTGCTGTTGGTCTCCGACTACAACGCCTCGGTGGTGCAGGTGCCGCGGCTGGGCGTGTTTGGCTGGCACCGGAATTTTCTTTTGCTCGGGCTGCCGTTGCTGCTGTCGCTAAGCCGCGAAGAATTTGCGGCCGTGCTGGCCCACGAATTCGGCCACCTTTCCCGGAGCCACGGCCGCCTCGGCAACTGGCTCTATCGCCTGCGCCGAAGCTGGGAGCGCGTCTTCGAAGGACTGGTCCGGAATCCGCCCGGCAAGCTGGCATGGGTGCTCACGGCGTTCGTGGACTGGTTCTGGCCTCGCTTCAATGCCCGGGCCTTCGTCTTGTCGCGGACCCACGAATACGAGGCCGACGCCGCCGCGGCGCGGGCGACGAGCAGCCGTGCCCTGGGCAGCGCCCTGAGCCGCTTGGTGGTGGATGCGCCCTTGCTCGACGAACAATTCTGGCCGGCAGTCTATCGGCGAACGAATACGGAAGCGGCGCCGCCCCCCGCGGTCTTTGAGGAACTCGGCCAGGCGCTGCGGGCCGGTGCCGACCCGGCGGATTCGGCGCGCTGGCTGCGGGCGGGCTTCCTCGTCACCACCAACAACGCGGATACGCATCCGTGCCTGGCGGATCGCCTCCGCGCGCTCGGGCAACTGCCCGCCGAAAACGGCACGCCAGAGGTGCCGAGTTCCTTACCGGCCCGGGCCGGGCCGGATGCGGCCCAGGCGCTCCTCGGGGATCGGTGTGGAGATTGGCAGCGCCGGCTTTCCGAACGCTGGCGCAAGGCCGTGGCGGAGCTCTGGCGGCAAAGGCACGCCGAGGCGGTCCGGTTGCAGCAGGAACTCGCCGGCCTGGAAGCCGTGGCCAACGGCAAGCCGCCGACACCGGATGAGCTTTGGCAGCGCGCCGAGTTGAAATTGCAGCTCGGGGGAGATGCCGCGGCGGTGCCCCTCCTGGATCAATTGCTCGCCCTGCGGCCGAATCATCCGGTCGCGTGCCTCGTCCGGGGCCGACACCTTCTGGAAGCGGACGATCCGGACGGGGTCGGTTTGGTGGAGCGGGCGGTGACTGAGGATTCCACGCTGACCGAGGCGGCGTGCCAGTTGCTCGCCGGCCATTTTGCCCGCACGGGTCAGACCGACCGGCTGCGGAGCGTGGTGCAACGGCTTGACGCATTTGGCGAGCGGCAGCGGATCGCCCAGCGGGAACGCGACACGGTTACCGCGGCCGATACGTTTCGGCCGCACGGGTTGGCCGAGTCCGTCCTCGCGCCGCTGCGTCAGGCGATTGCCGCCGAAGGGGCGGTGCGGCGGGCGCATCTGGCGTGCAAGGAAGTGCAGGTGTTCCCCGAGAACCCGTGTTACGTGCTGGCGTTGGTTCTCGATCGTCCGTTCTGGAAACCCGCCTCGGTCAACGCCGACCAACAGGTGGTGAACCGGGTGGTGGCGCAACTCAGCCTCAGCGGCTACGTGCTCGTGTTCGTCGCCGACAAGAATCTCAAGTCGTTGGGCGCTCGCATTGCCGAACAGGCGGAATCCTTGGTCTACCAGCGGGCGGAATGAATCGGAGGCGGTTGGGGAATGGGGTCGGACTCCGGGGCAATGGAGAACCTGAACGGCCCGAGATGGCTGTGGAATGGCGTTTCCCCGAGGTCGGCCCAGGAGCGTGAGGGACGCCTCGCCGGTTTGACGCCGTCACGCCGAGCCGCCTTACTCGTCGCCGTGTTGACCACCTGTTGCACTCTGCATCGCCGCGCATGAAGGCTCTCGTTACCGGCGGCGCCGGCTTCATCGGATCGCATCTTGCCGAAGCCCTCGTGCATCGCGGTGACGAGGTTGTGGTGCTCGACAATTTTTCCCTCGGGTCGCGGGCCAACCTCGCGTGGATCCGACCCGTTGACCGGGTGACGGTGGTGACCGGCGATACCGGGGACCGAGAATTGCTCGGCCGCCTGCTCCCGGGAGTGGACTGGGTGTTTCATCAGGCGGCCCGGCCCAGTGTGCCGCGTTCGGTGGCCGATCCGCTCGGCTCGAACGCGGACAATTTGGACGCGAGCCTGAACCTGTTGGTCGCGGCCCGGGACGCGCGAGTGTCCCGGTTTGTCTTTGCCTCGTCGTCCTCCATCTACGGCGACAGCGAAGCTCCGTTGAAGCACGAAGGACTCCCGCCACAGCCTTTGTCCCCTTACGGTTTGCAGAAATACGCGGCCGAGCGTTACGGCCAGCTCTTTCACACGCTCTACGGGCTGCCCGTCGTCAGCCTCCGGTATTTTAACGTCTTTGGCCCGCGGCAGGCATTTGATTCGTCCTACGCTGGAGTCATCGCGCGCTTCTGCACCCTCATGCTACGTGCGGAAGCGCCGGTGATCTATGGCGATGGCCGGCAGTCCCGCGACTTCACGTTCATCGAAAACGTGGTAAGGGCGAACGTTCGGGCGGCCGAGGCTCCGGCCGAACGGGTCGCGGGGCGGGTCTTTAATGTGGCGCGGGGGAAAAGCGTCGATCTCTTGCGGTTGGTCGCTGACTTGAACGGGCTCACCGGCCAGTCGCTGCAACCGCGCTTTGAGCCCGCCCGCCCGGGCGACGTTCAGACATCGTGCGCCGACATCACCTCGGCGCAAGGAGCGCTTGGTTTGGAGCCCGGGATTGGCTGGACTGAAGGCTTGTCCCGCACCCTCGATTGGTATCGGGGACAAGGCGTGGCAGCAGGGGCGGTTTGAGCTGAATCGGTCGGCAGCAGAGGCGGCGGACGGGACACTGAATCGGGAGCGGGCTGACGAATTGGAATCGCTGCGCGAGCGAAACTTCGATCTCGGCAACGTCGCCGACTTGGCGAGGCGTTCAGCTTGCGGACCTGGCGCACTGCCCCCATGCAGCCGGCCTCGGGCTCGAAGCGCGAAACATCCACCGCCGAAAAAAAGGCCGCTGAAGCGGATCAGCGGCCATGAAAGATGGCGACCCCACGGGGAATCGAACCCCGGTTACTGCCGTGAAAGGGCGGTGTCCTAACCGCTAGACGATGGGGTCGTCTTCTGAAAAAGATCGCTGGTGGGTTGGCAGGGATTTGAACCCTGGACCAACGGCTTAAAAGGCCGCTGCTCTACCGCTGAGCTACCAACCCGCTTGAAAGCGGGGCGGACAATAACGGTGGGGCCCCTCACTGCAAGCGTTAGTTCAACTGGGAATCGTCCAAGTGGGCCTATGCACAGGCATTTCGCTGAAATGAGCCCGGGCGGTTGCTCTGGCGATTGGGAAGAATCCGCCGCCGCGGTCGGGAATTTGGACTCAAAACCGGCTCGCGCGGCGCATCTTCAATCCCGCTGGCCGCACCGTTCCGCGAGCGCCATCAGGACGCGACACAGGGCTTCGAGGCGCGGAGTGGGGACACCGGCGCCGCGGGCTTGGCGCAGCGGTTCAAGGAAGAGCGCCTCGAGTTCGAGAGGTTGGCGCCGCTCAAAGTCGATCAGGGTCGAAGCCCGATAGGCGCCCATCTCGCGGGTGCGACCGATTTCGAAGTCCGCGTAGTTGGCCCCCAACTCAAACCCGAGCGCCCGGCTGACCGCGATGACCTCCTGCATCAATGCGCGGACCCAATGGTGCCAATCCGGATCATTCAGCAGGCGATCCGTGGTCAGGCAGGGGCCGATGGGGTCAGCGGCGGCGGGCAAGGCGGACGGACTGTTCAGGGCGCGCAGGCTGGCGGCACTGGCGACGCCGAGTCCGTTGAAGGCGATGTTCCAGACCAGCTTCTGCCAGTGCGCGTGGGCCAGTTGTTCCGTCACTTCGCACGGAACTCCCGCCGACCTAAACGCCGCGGCCAGCGTGTGGGTCCGGGCTTCCGCGGGACGCCGAAATTCACCCATCACGATCCGGCCATGGGCAAGGTGTTGGATGACGCCGGGCTCCAAACGGTTCAGGCAGACAAAACAGAGGCCGCCAAGAATCTGTTCGGCCGGGAACAGCCGGGCGAGCGCCTCCTCGTTGCCCAGGCCGTTTTGGAGCGTCAGCACGGTGGTCCGGGTGTCGACGAGCGGGGGCAGGAGGCGCGCGAACTCGGCGTTGGCGGTGGTCTTCAGCCCAATCAGGACGAGGTCACAGGGGCCGATTTCCTGAGGTGCGCGGGCACAATGCGGGCGCACCGCGAAGTTGCCCGAGATGCTGCGGACCCGAACCCCGTGGACGCGGACGGCGTCATAGTCGGAGCGCAACAAAAAATGAGTTTCGTGGCCGGCCTGGCAAAGGCGGGCGCCGTAGTAGCTGCCCAGGGCACCACAGCCGACAATTCCGATTTTCATGGGGAGTGAGAACAAAGCCGGGGCGGGCCGTCGCAACCGGCACAGAGGAAGGCAGAAAAAAACGGCACCCGGACAAAGGGTGCCGTTTTCGGGAAAGGCGACAGATTACTTGGCGCCCAGGATCGCGTCCTTCGCAGCCTTGGCCACGCGGAACTTCACGACCTTCTTGGCCGGGATCTTGATTTCGGCACCGGTGGCCGGATTGCGGCCGATACGGGCTTTGCGATTGACGAGCACCAACTTGCCAACGCCCGGGAAGGTGAAGGTGTTCTTGGCGTTCTTGTAGGCGAGCTCGGCGAGGGTTTCGAGGACGCTGACGGCCTGCTTTTTGGAGATTTCAGCCTTCTCGGCGAGGGTCGCCGCGATCTGCGACTTGGTCAGGGCTTTAGCCATGGTGAGATACGATGAGGAATGTTGTGTGTTGAACTGCCCGATTTGCACCGCAAACCGAACGGCTGGCGAGTTACCGCAAGCGGGTGTTGCCCGGCAAGGGAAAAACCCCAAAAAATCTGAGGAATCACCAGTTTCTTTCTGGGATCCGGTGCCCGCCTTGACTTGGGGGCGCACCTAACCAACATCGGCACGTGCCGGAGCTGCAATCCATCGTCCACGATTTTCGCTACGAGATCGTGCGCAAGATTTACGAAGGCGGGATGGGCATCGTCTACGAGGCCCAGCAGCGGGGCGCGCATGGGTTCGTGAAGCGCGTGGCGATCAAGGTGGTGCGGGAGCGCTACAACAACAACCCGGAGTTCATCGAGAACTTTGTGGGCGAGGCCAAGCTCGTCGCCGACCTCATTCACACCAACATCGTCCAGACCTACCACCTCGGCGAGTTCCAGGGCACGGCGTTCATCTGCATGGAGCTGATCCGGGGCGTGAATCTTGAACAGTTCCTGCACCAGATGGCCGACCTCAACCGGACCCTGCCGAAGGAGTTGGCGGTCTTTATCGTGAGCCGGATCGCGCGGGGTCTCGCCTACGCGCATTCAAAGGCGGATGCCGACGGCAACGTGCTGGGGATCGTTCACCGGGACATCAATCCGAAGAACATCATGATCGCCTGGGAGGGGGACGTGAAGGTCACCGATTTCGGCGTCGCCAAGGCCAGGGGATTCCTGACGGACAAGGAAGGCGAGGAGGTCGCTGGAAAGCCGGAATACATGAGCCCCGAGCAGGCGGACTTCCAGATCACCGACAAGCGCTCCGATCTGTTCTCGGTCGGAATTGTGCTCGCCCAGTTGCTCACCGGGAAAAACATCTTCAAGGCCCTGACTGCGGAAGACTCGCGGCAACGCGTGCTGACGACCGCGATCCCGGACTTCACCGCGGGCAACCCTGACTTTCCGGTCCGGCTGAACGAGATCCTGCAGCGCGCCCTCAGCCGGGATCTGTCGGCGCGTTATCAGACCGCGGATGAGCTGCTCTTCGACCTCGAGCATTTCATTTATCACAAGGGCTACGGCCCGACCAACGAGACGTTGGGCAAGTTCATCCGGGACCTGTTCAAGGAAGAGCTGGCACCGCGCCGTCGTGCGCCCCGGGGCGGGACGATGAAGCTCAACTCGACGATCAAGACGACCCGTGAGACCAAGTCGTCGCGGGGTGAAACCAGCCGGACTGGACGCACCAGCCGCACGACCAGCAAGACGGTCAAGACCCGCAAAAGCAGCCTGATCGAACGCCTCAAGTCCAAGTTCAAATGAGCCGCCCCCAGCCCAAGGGACGAACCGTCAACCTCGGTCTCCTCCAGCACGCCTGCTCTCCCGATCCCGACCACAACCTGGCCACCTGTCTCAAGGCCGTCGAGAGTGCCGCGAAGTCAGGGGCCCAGATCATCTGCACCCAGGAACTGTTCCGGTCCCAATACTTCTGTCAGAGCGAGGACCACAAATACTTCGGCCTGGCCGAACGCATTCCCGGTCCCAGCACGGAAAAGTTCCAGAAGCTGGCGAAGAAGCACGGGGTCGTCATCATCGCTTCGCTCTTTGAGAAGCGCGCCGAAGGGCTCTACCACAACACCGCTGCGATCATTGACGCCGACGGTTCGCTGCTGGGCATCTACCGCAAGATGCACATTCCCGACGATCCGCTGTTCTACGAGAAGTTCTACTTCACGCCGGGCGATCTTGGGTTCCGCGCGTGGGACACAAAGTTCGGCCGCATTGGGGTGCTGATCTGCTGGGACCAGTGGTATCCGGAGGGCGCCCGCCTTACCGCCATGAACGGGGCGGAGATCCTTTTTTATCCCACCGCGATCGGCTGGCATCCGTCGGAGAAAGCCGAGTATGGCGTCAACCAGCACATGGCTTGGGAAACGATCCAGCGTAGCCACGCGGTGGCCAATGGCTGCTACGTCGCGGCCATTAATCGGATCGGTCTGGAACAGCCGATTGGCGGCGATGGCTTGGAGTTCTGGGGCCAGTCCTTCGTGGCCGGAACGTCAGGCCAGATCCTCGCCAAGGCGTCGGTGGCCAAGGCCGAAAACCTCATCGTGCCGGTGGACTTGGCGAAGGTGGACGTGACCCGCACCCACTGGCCGTTCCTTCGCGACCGTCGTATCGATGCTTACGGCGACCTGACGAGGCGTTTTGTGGACTAACGCACCGGTCCTAGGCCAGCCCGAGATTCTTAACGATCCGCACCGTCGAGTGGGCCTTGTTCAGCGTGTAAAAATGGACGCCGGGCGCGCCGTTGCGGACAAGATCCTCAATCTGGCGGGTGCAGTATTCGATTCCGAAATCCGTCACCGCCGCGTCGTCATCGCCGAGTTGGTCGAGCTTGGCCAGGAACGCCGCCGGCAACCGCGAACCGCACAGCTCGGTGAACTTCTTCGTCTGCCGGCCCGAGACCACCGGGAGCAGGCCCGGCACAATGGGCACGGTCACTCCCAGCTTGCCGGTCAGGTGGTCGCGGAACCGGTAGTAGTCGTCATTGTCGAAGAAGAGCTGGGTCACGACGAAGTCGGCTCCCGCTTGGACCTTCTCCGCGAGGAAACCCCAATCCACCAGCTTGCCGGCCTGCTGCGCAATGTGGCCCTCGGGAAAGCCGGCGGTGCCGATGTTGAAACCGCCGAGTTGCCGGAGATAGGCAACCAATTCGGTCGAGTAGCGGAAGCCGCCCTCGGTCTGCACCCATTCGCCGCTGCCGTTGGGTGGATCACCGCGCAGGGCGAGGATGTTTTTCACGCCCCGCTGGCGCGCTTCCTCGATGACCGATTGGAGCTCAGCCTTGGTCGCGTTGACACAGGTGAGATGCATCATCGTGGTCAGGTCGAAGTCGCGCTGGATGCGGTCCACGATGCCCAGCGTCTTGTCGCGGGTGCTGCCGCCGGCGCCGTAGGTCACCGAGCAGTAGTGCGGCTTGGCGGTGAGCAGTTCCGGCAGGGTGCGCTCGAACAGATTGCGCTCGCCCTCCTCGGTCTTGGGGGGAAAGAACTCGATGGAGATGGCGGGCTTACCTGCGGCGCGGGCTTCGAGGTGCAGGTCATGGATGAACCGAATCACGCTTGCATCTTCGGCAGAATAGTCGCTGAGACAAGGTATAAATCAACGAATCTGGATTCGTTGATATGAAATGTTGAAGCAGCTTGCGATTCAGCTTTGAAGCGCGCGGTAGCGCTGCCACGCGTGAAACAGCACGGCTCCTAGGCCGAGGAGGAAGATCACCAGGAAGAGCCACATCAGGCTGCGGCGAATCCGCGCGGAGAGGGCGTCGTCGGAGTCGTTGCCGGCGGCGCCGGCGCCGCTGTCGACCCCGTTGATTGAACTTGGGTTTGGGCCCCCGGAGACTGCTCCTGAAGTTGGTGCCGAGAGGGCTGGTCCGGCGGGAGCCGGGGCCGTAGGGGCGGACCAATGGGAGCCGCTGACCGCGGTCGACGGTCGTCCGCCGCCCGCCGCGCCAGTTGGTGAAGGGCCGGATGGGGCCGGAGGCAGGGAGGCTCGGCTGGGCGAAACACCTCCGTTGCCGCCACCGGTAGGGCCGGTTCCCCGAGTCCCGGATCCATTCCCGAGGTTACCGGTTCCGCCGTTCGCCGTTCCGCCGCTCGGGCCGCCTCCACGTCCAGGTCCGGAAAACGCCGGCGGCAACGGAAGATTGGCGCGTAGTTCCACGTGCGAGTCGCCGAACAGGGCATTGCCCCGGTTGCCGTGTCGCTCGGGCGTCCAAACGACGTCGGTGCCCCGGGCGGAATTGCGATTGGTCGGCGGGCTGGAACGGCTTAGATCGACGTTGCGGTCAATCGCCACGACAGCCGTGGCGTCGCCCGCGGCCGCTTTCATGGCGAGTGCATAGCCCAGATCCAACGGCGCGATCCGCGCGAAACTGGCCGGCTGCCGTTTTGTGGCCGGGCAGCCGAGCACCTTGGGGCTGCCCAGTTCGTTGGACAGCACGCTGAAGGCACCGGCCGTCACGGTAAAGCGGCCCTGCAGGAACAGGTTGGATCGGGCCGACTCGTAGGCGCCGCCGGCGGCAATCGAAAACTGTTGGGGATAGGCATTGGCATGGTCGTGGGCGAAGGAGGCGAGTCCGACTCCCACCTGACGCAGATTGCTGGCGCACCAAGTCTGGCGGGCCTTGACGAGCGTCTTCTGGATCGCCGGCAGCAACAGGGCGGCGAGGATGGCAATGATCGCGATCACGACCAACAGCTCGATGAGCGTGAAGGCTTGGCGACGCATCGCTGTCCCGGCGGGAGGCACGGGCCGCACTTAGCAATGCCCGTGCCCGAAAGGGAAGCGTTAAAATTACGGCTGTGAAATCAACTCCAACTTCCCGTCGCGACCCGCGCCAACCCGCCGGCGCCTACGGGTGCCCGGGTGGCGGTTTCCGGACCGGTCGGCGGAGTTTCAGGGACAGGTTCGCCAACGGCGGGACGGACGGAACGGTGATTCTACCGGCTTCCCTCGGGAAATGACTTCGGACCTTGGCTCGCGGGCCCGGTTCCGTAAGCTCCGGCTGCCGCATGCGCCTGCTTGACCGTTATCTGCTGCGCGAACTGCTCACGCCGCTGGGATTCTGCCTCGGCGGCTTTCTGATTTTCTGGGTCGCGTTCGATCTGCTGGGCACGCTGGATGACCTTCACCAGCTCGGCGCGACGCTTCCGGGCATTGTGGAGCTTTATTGGATCCGGTTGCCGGAGCTGTTGCTGACGGTCATTCCGTTCGCCCTGCTGCTGGCGTTGCTCTACGTGCTCACCGCCCATTCGAAGCACCACGAGCTGACGGCGATGCGGGCTGCCGGCGTCAGTCTTTGGCGGATTTGCCTGCCCTATTTCGGAGTGGGCCTGGCGGCCTCCCTGGGGCTCTACGCTTTGAACGAGTTCTGGATGCCCGACGCCAAGGAACAGGAAGACCAGCTCAAGGCCTCCTGGGGAAACCCTTCGGATGCCGCGCAGCGGTCCTGGCGGCGGGTAGATTTCAAGAACCAGGCCGACGACCGCGCGTGGAGCATCGGCGCCTTCAACCTGACCAACGGCGAGCTGCGCCAACTGCGCATCGCCCTCTTTCTTGCGCCGGACAGTTTCCGGGAGGTCACGGCCGACGGCGTGCGCTGGACCAACGGCTACTGGCGCCTCACCAACGGCACGGAACGGATCTTTCGCTGGGCTGGTGATCCCTTGCCGGCTGCGAAATCGAAGTCGCTGTTCACCGCTGCCGAGATGGGCGGTTCGCCCGAGGCGGTCAGCCGTTGGAGCGGTATTTCGCTCACCCTGACCAACGAGGCCTTTACGAACGGATTTGTCCTGCGGACGAACCTCCTCCGGGAGGACCCCCCCGATTCGGCGCAACGCTGGATCCTGGAATCGTTGCGGCCGGATACCGGTGAAGGCGGTCGGCTGAGCTTTCGCGCTCCGTTGGGGAAGGGGGCGCGCCGGCTGATTTCCGCGGAGTCGGGGGCTTGGACCAATGGGGCCTGGACCTTTTACGGGGTGCGGGACTTCATCTTCCGGTCCGGCACCGACGACAACTACCTCGACCAACCTTATCCGGAGCTGACCCTGACCGGATTCACCGAGACACCGGAGATCATCCGCAGTGAAATCCGCGTGGGCGCCCAGCTGAACCGCACCAGGACGATGCGGAAACCGCAGCTCGGTTCGCGGGAGATCATGAACTACCAGCGCCTGCACCCGCAGATTCCGGCGCGCGACCAGGCGATCCTCGACACGCAGTTGCAGGCCCGGTTCGCCGCCCCCTGGACCTGCTCGGTGGTGGTGCTCATCGCGATCCCGTTCGGGGCGCCTTCCGGAAGGCGCAACGTCTTCTACGGCGTCGCGGGCAGCTTGGCCCTCGGGTTTGCGTTTTTTGTGCTCCAACGGCTGGGCTTTGCACTGGGGCAGGGCGGGCAGTTGGCACCGTGGCTGGCGGCGTGGCTGCCCAACATCTTTTTCACCGGGACTGGGATCGTCCTCATCAACCGCGTCCGGTAACCTCGAACGACTCCGATGCCCGGCCGTCTCGCCCTTGTCCTTCATGCGCATCTGCCCTACGTGCGGCATCCGGAACACGCCCGGTTTTATGAGGAGAGCTGGTTCTACGAGGCGGTGGCGGAAAGCTACCTGCCCCAGCTGGCCGCGATGGCCGGCTGGACCCGGGACGCCGTGCCCTGGCGGCTGACGCTCACGCTCACGCCCACGCTTTGTGCGATGCTTGCCGATCCGTTGCTCCGGGACCGGTGCGAAGGTTACCTCGCCGATCGGGTGGAACTTGCGATCAAGGAAACTGAACGTCACCTGCTCCAGCCGGAGATGCAGGCCGTGGCCGAATTCTACCGCCACCGCTTCGCCCGCTTGCTGGCCCAGTGGCAGGTTTTGGGCGGGGATCTCCTGGGCGCATTCCGGCGGCATCAGGATTCCGGCAACCTGGAAATCCTGACCTGCGCCGCGACCCATGCCCTGTTGCCGTTGTGGCTCGACGCGCCATCCGCGCTCCGGGCGCAGTTGTCGACGGCCGTGGCCGACTACCGCCGGCATTTTGGCCGCATACCGGAAAGCCTGTGGCTGCCGGAGTGCGCCTGGGATCCCGGGTTGGATCCGTTTCTGGCGGAAGCCGGGTTGCGTCGCTGCGTGCTGGAAACTCACGGGCTGCTCCACGGCGTTCCGCGGCCCCGGTGCGCGACGTTTGCGCCCATCATCACACCGGCCGGCCTCGCGGCTTTTGGCCGCGATCCGGGCAGCGCGCGTCAGGTATGGAGCCGCCACGGGGGGTATCCCGGCGATCCGCGTTATCGGGAATTTCACCACGACCTCGCGCACGACGCCGAGTGGGATTACGTCCGGCCGCATCTGCCGGGCGTGGAACAAAGGGTCTTCACCGGACTGAAATACCGACGGGTCACCGGCGGCGACGGACCGAAGCAGCCCTACGACCGGCCCGCGGCGCTCGCGGCGGTCGCCGAACATGCCCTGCATTTCGTGGCGGAACGCGTCCGCACAGCGACCGCGGCGGCGGAAATGATGACCGACCGGCCGCCGCTCGTCGTGGCGCCCTTCGACGCGGAACTGTTCGGGCACTGGTGGTTCGAGGGCCCCGAATTCCTCGATGCCGTGGTTCGCGTCCTTGCCGCGGAAGAATCCGGTCTGTCCCTGACGACGCTGGGCGGTTTCCTCCGGGAATTTCCTGCCCAACAGGCGGCCATGCCGGCGCGATCGTCCTGGGGTGAAGGCGGACACCTCGGAGTGTGGCTGGACGAGACCAACGCCTGGATGCTTGGCCCGCTGCGGGCCGCAACCCGCGACATGATCGCACTGGCCGGCGCCTGGCAGGCCCGGTCGGTGGACGCCGTGACCCAACGCGCGCTGACCCAGGCGGGGCGTGAATTGCTGCTGGCCCAATCCAGTGACTGGCCGTTCCTCCTGAAGATGGCGACCGCCGGGGACTATCCCGCCCGGCGTTTTCGCGGCCACCTCGACAACTTCAATCGGCTCACGGCGGGACTCGAATCCGGATCGACCCCTGACTTGGAAGTCTTGTTGGCGGACCTGGAGTTCCGCCATCCGCTGTTCCCCGACCTCGATTGGCGATGCTGGATTCCCGGCTGAATTCTCCGCCTGCTTGCTTCAGAGAAATGGACCTGCCTAACTCCGCCCGCCTTTCCAATGACCTGTTCTCCTGATGAGTCGTCTGGCGTGAGTCTCCGGTGTTTTGGCGTCGGCGATGGCTGGCCGGCGGCGGACCGGCGACACTCCTCATTTCTGTTTCGCTTCGGCTCCACCTCCGTGCTGGTGGATTGCGGCGACGGTCTGAGCTCCGCCTACAAGTCCGCCGGACTCGACTACGACGCGGTGGATCATCTCCTGATTTCGCACCTGCACAGCGACCATGTGGGCGGGCTTTCGATGTTCTTCCAGGGGCTCTGGCTGGAACGGCGTCAAAAGCCGCTGACCATCCATGCGCCGGCCGCCGCCATCGCCCCGTTGCAGGCTTGGCTCGAAGCGACCCTGCTCTCGCCGGATCTGCTGGCCTTTCCCGTGGAATGGCTGCCTCTCAAACCCGGTTCGCCCATGTGTTTGGCGGATGTCGTGGTGACCCCGCAGGCCACGTCCCATCTTGAATCGCTGCGCCAGGTGCTTCAGGTGCGCCATCCGGCGATGTGTTTCGACGCGTTCAGCTTTCTGCTCGCCGGGCTCGGGAAGCGAATCGCGCACACCGCGGACATCGGCGCCGTGGAAGACCTCGCACCGCTGCTGCGGGAACCGCTGGATATGCTGGTCTGCGAACTGGCGCACGTCGATCCCGTCCCGCTGCTGCAGGCGCTCCGCGGACGTTCCATCGGGAAGGTGATCTTCATCCACCTGGGCCGTGAATTCTGGAGCGACCTGCCGGCGACCGAGGCGCTGATCCGCCGGGAGCTGGGGCCAACGCCCTTCGTGATCGCGCGGGATGGCGACCTGCTGACACTCTGATTCGCCGCGGTTTCGTCGTCGCGGCGCAACTTCCCCCTTGTTCCCGTTCCCCGGCGCCCGCGATAACTCGCCCTCCGATGAACATTCTCGATGATCTGGAATGGCGCGGCCTCATTGCCGACTGCACTGATCTGACCGAGCTGCGCCCGCGGCTCAACACCGGCCGGGTCACGCTCTATTGCGGCTTTGATCCGACGGCCGATTCGCTCCACGTCGGCCACCTTGTGCCGCTGATCTGCCTGCGCCGCTTCCAGAACGCCGGCAACATTCCCATCGCCGTCGCCGGCGGCGCCACCGGCAGTGTGGGCGATCCCAGCGGCAAGTCCGCCGAGCGCAACCTGCTCACGAAGGAGCAGATCGCCGCCAACGTCGCCGCAGTCGCCCCCCAGCTCGCGCGGTTGCTCGACTTCAACGTGACGCCCAACGCCGCGAAGATCTTGGACAACGCCTCGTGGACTGACGGCGTGTCATTCATCGGGTTCCTGCGCGACATCGGGAAGCACTTCACGGTGAACCAGATGATCGCCAAGGAATCCGTGCGGGCCCGGATGGAGAACCGCGAGGTCGGCATCAGCTTCACCGAGTTCAGTTACATGCTGCTCCAGGCTTTCGACTTTTACGTCCTCGCCCGCGACCAGGGTTGCTCGCTCCAGATCGGCGGCTCCGACCAGTGGGGCAACATCACGATGGGCATCGACCTCATCCGGAAGAAGCTCGGCCAGCCCGCCTTCGGCCTTACGCTGCCGCTCATCACCAAGTCGGACGGCACGAAGTTCGGCAAGACCGAGTCCGGCGCCATCTGGCTCGACCCGAAGAAGACGAGCCCCTACCGCTTCTACCAGTTCTGGGTCAACGTGGATGACCGCGACGTGATCCGTTACCTCAAGCTCTTCACCTTCATCGGCCGCGACGAAGTGGAGGCGCTGGCGTCGGAGCACTCGGCCGATCCCGGCAAACGGGTCGCCCACCGCGCGCTGGCCAAGGCGATGACCGACCTCATCCACGGCGAAACCGCGACGCTTGAGGCGATCCGCGCCAGTGAAATCCTTTTCACCGGCAGCCCGCTGGACGGCCTGAGCGAGGACATGTTCAACGAGGTCGTCGGCGAAGTGCCCACGCGGAAGCTGGAACTGCCGACCTTCGCCGGCGCCGGCCTGTCCGTCGTGGACCTGTTCGTGGCGTCCGGCCTCTGTCCGAGCAAGGGGCAGGCCCGCAAGGATCTCGAAGGTGGCGGCCTCTACCTGAACAACGTGCGCCTCGCGGATACCGGCCGCTTCGCCACCACCGCCGACCTGCTGTTCGGCAAACACCTGCTGTTGCGGAAGGGCAAACGGAACTACGTGGTGGTGACGGCGGGTTGAGGTGGGTTGTTGCTGCCGCGCCGAAGGAACCTCGGTAGCAAGCCCAATGCACTACGGATCTTTCTGCTCGTCCCGTAAGCCCTACATGCTCTCCTTCCAAAGTGTCGTGCGTCCATAATGTCCTTCGCGCCGCGGGCCTCTTGTTCCTCGGTCTATTCAGCTTCCTCATGCTTGGAGACGGAGAACCCGTCGTTGATGCACTCCTTGAAAAGGCTCACGGACTCTACAAGCAGAAGGACTACCCAGACGCCGTCAAAGCCTACACCAAGGCGATAGAAGCAGAGCCTAAGGACCCGAAACGTTACATGTTCCGAGGGCTTGCCGCCTCGATGACTGGCGACTGGAAAGCGTGCATCGCGGATCTCGACAAGGGAATTGAACTGGACCCGAAGGGCCTCGAATTGTTGGCGACTCGGGCATTTGCCCGTTTGCAGACCGACGAATTTGAGTTGGCCGTGAAGGACTTCGTCAGGATGGACGAGGTCGAGAAAGACGCGGGCAAGAAGGCTAGATTTGGGTTGGCTCAACGGATTCTACGCCGGGCTCGCAACAACCTCATGTCGAAGGATGGCCGCGCAATGCTCTTTCTGTAAATTCGGTGAGCATCAGTTGGTGAGTGGGGTTTTGGGGACGAGGCTGAGGTAGATTTTCCCGGTT
>JAYUSF010000141.1:0-18791 GCA_043755815.1 Verrucomicrobiota bacterium | reverse complement strand
AACTGACCTGGCCGTCGGGCTTCCAGTTGCAGCGGACGACCACGCTCTCGCCGGCAGACTGGCAGAACCTGCCAAACCCGTCGCCGTTCACCGTGCCGCTGGGCGGCCCCGGAGAATTCTACCGCGTGGTGCCGACACCTTGATTCCAAGGAGTCGCGCACGTCAGCCGTCACTGGGCACGACGGAGATTTTTCGCACTGTTCCCGCCGACCGCGTTCGGCGTGGGCAGGAATGACCGCGTATCCGAAAGTCCGGATATTCCAGGCGCGACGCGTGCCTGGTCTTTTGAGCGGCCGAAACCGTTTCCGATCCAGCCGTGGGTAACTCCCCTATTTGAGTTCAGGCGCAACCAGTTCCCTGTCGCCGCTAGAACTCCCACCCGGTCGTGAGACCAAACCAATGAACCGCCAGCTCCGTCGTGGTGTTCGAGTATTCGCCCCCAGCCAGGGTGGATGCCGCCACGGATTCGCTCGCGGGAAAATCGAACTGGTAGGCGCCGCCCAGCGAGAAACGACCGAAACGCCACTCAATGCCCGCCGTCAGCGTGTGTTCCATGATCGCGGCGGTCATCGGCGTGAGGGTGCCCGCCGGAACCGGGTTTTCCCCGAAAGCGTAACCGCCACGAAGCATGAATGATTCAGTCGCCCGAAATTCGATTCCCGTGCGGTAAACGAACCGGTCCTGCCAGCGCAGCGGGATGCTATCCTGAATCGAGTCAGAACCAAGAAACGCATTTAGGTCCGCGTTGTTTCCGGCGGTCAGCCGGATGGGCAGCGCAGCAAAGGCAGCGCTCCAGTTGATCCAGTCCACCTGGGCGACCAATCGCAGCCGGTCGTGCGCCTGCCAGGAGATGCCGCCCGAAACGCTTTGCGGAAACACGTTGCCGACCTCGGCGGCGTAGACGAAATCCGGCCGCACGCCGGCGAACGCGCCGCCCAGGCTGGTCAATTGCGCGGCTGCATTTCCGGTAGCGCTGCCCGTGGTGTCGATCTGCGTCTCGGTCTGGTAGCTCACGCCCAGACTCACGGTCTCGCCCGGCCGGAACACGGCGCCGAACGACCCGTTGACGCCCAAGCCGTCCGTCTCCAGATCCAGCAGGGTCTTGAAGCCCCGCAGCACGGGGTGGCTCTGGAAGATGTAGGGGCTCTCAAGCTGGTTGCGGTTGTAAACCAAACCCACGCTGGCACCCAACGAAAGTGTGTCGGCCGCCTTCACGCTCACCCCGAAGCTGGAGCGCACGACGAGGATTTCGGACCGGTGACGTTGTGGGCCGTAGCGGGTCACGCCGTCCAAACCGCCCGGCGGATCGGTGAACCGCCAGTCGGCACTCAGGGCACCTTCGGGAATCACGCCCAGCCCGAACGCCACCGGCATGGACTGGAGCGGCCAGACCAGCGCCGCCTCGGGCAGCGCCCCGAGGGTGGTCTTGAGTTCGCCGTCGGTGCCCGCCGCGTTGGCAAATCCCCCTTCCGCAAACGCCCCAAAGCCGCCCAGTTCGAAGGCTCGCGACCCGGTCCAACTGAGTCCGGCGGGATTGGCATGCAGCGCTTCGAGCGACCGGTCGGGGGAGGCGACACTCGCGCCTCCCAGCGCCATGGCGCGGGCTCCGGCGCCGTTGCGAAAGATGCCGTTGGCATGGCCCGCGCCTGACAGCCCCAAGCTCAGTCCGGCCAGCAGGAGCCAGCCTGACGAGCCCGAACGTGGCGCCGGAAGGACTGCGGGTGAACGGCCGGGAGAGACAGAGGCGTGGAACATGTGCTGGCGTGAACTAGGAAAGAATGCCGCACTCGGCAATGACAAACCGAGGACGGCTTGGCAAACCCGCCGGGCGACCGTCACCCAAGCAGCGCATCGTGATTTGCCGACCGCGTGAAGCTGGGTCAACGTTGCGGCAATTCAGGTCCGCCCGACACTTATGCCCAACTCCCAGTCCTCCCCGGCTGCCGACGGTCTTCAAGAATATCCGCTGCTGGAAGCGTTGCGCGAGCGGCGGTCGCGCCGGTTTGGCCGGGGCATGAAGATTCCCGGCGGTCCCCTCGCGTTCGAGAGCCGGCACCCGCCGCGCCCGTTGTCCGAGGACGAGGAGGCGGCACTGGTGTTCGCGGCGGGTGGCATCACGGGCCATGCCTTGGCCGACCTGAGCTTTGAGGCCGCCGGGGGCGGCAACATCATGGGCGGCCTCATGGCGCGGACTTTCGCCAGCGGCGACGGACTCCAGTCGGTCGCGCTCATCGTGACGAATGACGCCGCCACCCACCTGATCCGTCGGCCCCGCGAACTGCCGGCCGGCGACCTCGCCCGGCTGATCGAACTGGGCCGGGAAGGGGAGTTCACGGAGCTGTATCGGCGCACCCGCGTGAAGCTGAAAGACGGCCGTTCGGCGCCGCCCGTGGAACCGCTGTTCAACCTCAGCGTCAACCGCTGGGCCGCCGCGGCGCCCGGCACCACCTGCTTCCTTCCGGTTAATGATCTGACGTTTCTCTACATCAACGGTCTGCTTGAAGTGCTCAACGAGCACACCGGCGCCTTCATCCTGGATGAGCGCAACCACTACCTGCCAGCCGGGCTGAAGTCCTTTGCCCGGAGCCGCGGCGGACATCTGGAAGACAATCCCCACAAGGGTCGCGTGGTGACCGTCCGGCAGGTGGAGCAGTTCGTCACGGAGTTCGTCACGGTGGAACAGGGCATGATGCTCCAGAACCTCGCCCTGATGGCGCAGGCGTTGGGACTGGGCGGTTACCCCAATTTCGCCAACCATGAGTTCGGCTGGTTTCAGGCCCTGGGTTTCCAGATGCGGGAAATGCGGGCCAGCCGCTATGTGGGCGCCGGCCGGCTCGTGTCGCTTGGCATGAAGGCGCTCGGCCAGGATCCCCTGATCCCCTACCCGGTGGGTTTGGAGCGCAACGGCGAGATGTTACTGAAGCCGTTCTGCCCCCCCCACTATCCCTCGATGACTGACGCCGTCCGCGCCGTGGTCGCGGCCAAGTTCGGCCCGGCCGGAGTGTTTCGGAGCGAGGGGGCCGGCAGTCCTTGGAAGAATCACGCCGCCGTGAACCGGGACATACCGCCCGTCAGCGAGCGCGCCATCGCCGCCACCGCGGCGCACTGCGAATACCTCTGGCAACGCTATGGGCGGTTCCCGGTCCACCTGACGCCGTATCGCACGGTGCTTGGCTTTCAGGCATGTCACTTGGACGGCGAATTCTACGACCAGTTCTACCGGCCTGAGGCGTTGGGTCGGACCCAGCGCGCCGATGTGGAAAAGGCCGGCGCCTCACGGACGTGAACTTCCGCCGCTTCAGGCCATCGCCAAGGCCACCAGTGGATCGTCGGTGGTCAGCACCGCCATGAGCGTGCAGCCTTCCTCGGAGTAATTCTCCTCGTGCAGTGAACCGGCGTCCGCGTGGTGAAAATCACCCGGCCCAAGCCGCTGACCGCTGACGTGAAGATCTCCGGACAGGATCAGGAAATCCTCCGGCCCGGCATTGACGTGGGCCGGATAACGGACGCCGGGACCCAGTTTCCCCAGCAACACCGCGTAGCCCCGCGCCGGTTCAAACGAAAGCAGCTTGATAAAGGCTCCCGGAATGGGCAGCGCCTTCCAACCGGACCCGTCGGCGGCGAGGGCGAAGGCGAGGCCCGCCGGAATGGCGTTGGGGGTGGACCGCGGCGATTTCCGGGACGGTTCGGCGATGGCCTGCATGACCCGCGCCTTCAGCCGGGCGGGCGGGGCAACCTGCGGCACCGCCCGGGCCAGTTGCCCGAGGCTGGTCCCCAGGCTCCGCACCAGTTCGGCCAGTTCGGGGCTGCCTGCCATCTCTCGCTCGAAGGCGGCCAGTTCGCCGCCGTCCAGCGCTCCGAGCACGTAAAGGCTGGCCTGTTCTTCCTGTTGCTCCGTGATCATCGGTAGTCTTTCAAGGTGTCGCGCAGTTTCAGCATGCCTCGCCGGATCCGTGCCTTCACCGTTCCCAGCGGCTGGTCGAGTTCCGCCGCAATTTCATGATGGCTGAGACCGGCGAAGAATGCCATCTCCAGCGCCTGCCGCTGGTCGGCCGGCAGGGCGGCCACCGCCCCGCGCACCCGGGCGAGTTCCTCGCCGCTCATGGCCTCCCCGCCATCTGGAGCCGCCGCCACGCGCTCGGCCAGGTCCGTTTCCGTGGAGGCGGGCACGATCACCAGGTTGCGGCGTTTCCGGGCCCGCAGTCGGTCAATGCACCGGTTGCGCATCATCCGCACCGCCCATTGGAGCGGCGTGCCCATCCCGGGGTCATAGCGGGCAGCCTTCTGCCAGAGCTGGGCGAACAGTTCATGCGTCACGTCCTCCGCTTCCTGGTGGTCCGTCAGCATCCGGAGCGCCAGGGAATACAGCGGCACGGACAGCGTGTCATACAGTTCGCCGAAGGACGCCCCGTCCTGACGGACGATCCGTTGCATCAGGTCGCGAAGGTCGGGTTCTGGCGGGAAAGGATCTGCCATACGTTCGGAACGCCACCGCCACCAGTTGTGCGGTGGCCACTCAAGCCGCGACAAACTGCCAGCATTCCAACGGCACGGCCAGCCTTGGATTGCGTCTAGGTGACACGAATGCCTCACACCTGCTCTACGCGACCGGGCCGGCAACGGATGCACCCTCGACGTCGGCCGCCGGTCGCACAGGGATGCCCGGACGGCCACTTCTCGTCGGGGGCGTTTCAACCGCGTTCAGGGTGGCGCGCAGCGGAACTGCCCGGCTGAACGACGACGGCTGACACCTGGCGGCCTCGAACTGACCTGGCCCGCCAGCTCCCAGCTGCAACGGATGACTTCGCTTTCGCCGGCGGACTGGCAGAACTTGGCCGCCTCTTCACCCTTCACCATGCCGTTGGCGGTAAAGGAGAATTCGACCGCGTGGTTCCCGGCCTTGAGCACGGAGTGGCGGCTTTCCAGCCGCCAAGGGACTACCATCGGAACGAATCTACGCCGCGCGCCTTCCTTACCCACCACCGGCCCTTCTCAACCACGATGAATCCGTTTTGCAGGCGGACCCGGTCTGCCGGCATACTCCGCGGCGTGAAGCCCGGCTGGTCAGCCATTTTGGCGGGACTGTTCGCCGCCGTCCTCGCGTTGCGCGCGGACGACGGGGCGGACCGGCATTTCACCGACCGGGTCAAGCCGCTGCTCGACCTGCACTGCGTCAGTTGTCACGGGCCGGACAAGGTGAAAGGCGGCCTACGCCTGGATTCCCGCGAGGCCCTGCTGAAGGGCGGTGACACGGGTCCCGCGCTCGTGCCAGGACAGCCGGAGAAGAGCCTGCTGATCCAGGCCGTGCTCCATGCGAAGAAGGAACTGGAGATGCCGCCCAAGGAAAAGCTCACGACGAACGACGTCGCGGTGCTGACCCGCTGGATCCGCGAGGGCGCGCCATGGCCGAAGGCCGCGGCCGTTGCCGGAGCCGTCGCGGTGCCGGCGGGCGAACGCATCGGCGACGCGTGGCATGATCCGCGCAACCCCGTTGTCCGCATCTTCTCGGGCCGCCGCCTCGATTTGTGGTCGCTGAAGCCGGTGGCCGATCCCGCCCCGCCGCCCACCGCGACACCGGTCGCGAACCCGCTCGACCGCTTTGTCCTCGCGAAGCTGGAGGCGGACGGCCACTCCCTGTCGCCCGAGGCCGATGCCCGCACCCTGATTCGCCGGCTCACCTTTGACCTCACCGGACTGCCGCCCACGGCCGAGGAAGTGGCGGCGTTCGAACGGGAACATCACCAGGTCGGCAGCGTCGCCTACGAACGCCTCGTGGACCGGTTGCTGGCCTCGCCGCGCTACGGCGAACACCAGGCCCGGCTTTGGCTCGATGTGATCCGCTACTCGGACAGCAACGGTTTTGACTGGGACGAATTCCGCAAGCTGGCATGGCGGTTCCGCGACTACGTCATCCGTTCCTTCAACACCGACAAGCCATACGACCAGCTCATCCGGGAACAGCTCGCCGGCGATGAACTGCTGGCCGGACCACCACGCACTGAAGCCGAACAGGATGCGCTGATCGCGACCGGTTACCTGCGTCTCGGACCGCACGACAACGCCGCGCCGCTTTTCAATGAGCAGGACCGCAGCCGTGCCGAACTGATGGCGGACCTGGTCGAGACGACCGGCAGCGCGTTCCTTGGCCTCACGCTGTCGTGCTGCCGCTGTCATGACCACAAATACGATCCGCTCTCGCAGGCCGACCACTTCCGGATGCGCGCCTTCTTCGAGCCGGTGAAGTTTGCCGACGACCTCCCGCTCAACCTCGCGCCGGAGCAGGCCGAAATCCGGCGCCACAATGGGATGCTCGACGGACAGTTGGCCGAGTTGGAAAAGCAGCGCGAGGAAATCCTGACCGCGACGAAGGCCCGCCTGCGTGCGGAACGTGTCGCCAAGCTCACGCCGGAGGAGAAGGCCCTGCTCGACCTGCCGAAGGACAAGACCACCGTCGAGCAGAAGGGAGAGGCTGAGGCCTTGAGGAAGCAGGTCGAGCCCAGTGGCAAGGAGGTGAAGGCGGCATTGCCGGAAGACGCGAAGACGCGTCATTCCGAATTGGAACAGCAGATCACCGCCGTAAAGAAACAGCGGCGCGAGTTCACCCTCGGCCTGCTGATGACGGACAGGGAAGGCCCGCCACCGGTCACCAGGATCCTGTTCCAGGGCAATCACAAGGCCGAGCGCGACGCCGTGGTGCCGGGCTTCCTTTCGGCCATGGACCCGAACCCGGCCGTCATCCGGGGGACGGCCAACACAAACACCTCCGGCCGACGGTTCACCCTGGCCGAATGGATCGCCTCGCCCACGAATCCGCTGACCGCGCGGGTGTTCGCAAACCGAATCTGGCAGCAGCATTTCGGCAAGGGCCTGGTCGAAACGGCGAACGACTTCGGCCTCGCCGGCGCCCGGCCGACGCACCCGGAACTGCTCGACTGGCTGGCCGGCGAGTTCGTGCGCGACGGCTGGTCCGTGAAGCGCCTGCACCGGCTGCTTGTGACCAGCGTGGCGTATCGGCAGCGGTCCGGTGTCGGAAGTATTCAGTCATCAGTGGTCAGTGATCCGTCTGCTCTCACTGAAGACTGGTCACTGACGACTGATAACTCCCTCCTCTGGCGCCAGAATGCTCGCCGTCTTTCCGCGGAACAGCTGCGCGATGCGCTGCTGGTCACCGCGGGGGCGTTGCAGCTTCGGCCCGGCGGCGCCCCGGTTTGGCCCGATCTCCCGGCTGACATCCTGCAGGCCAATCCGGCCTTCCTTGACGACAACGAGACGAAGACCAAGGGCTGGTATCCGTCACCGAAGCCCGAGCAAAACGTCCGAAGCGTCTTCCTCGTCCAGAAGCGCACCGTGCGCGTGCCGTTCATGGAAACGTTCGACCTGCCCGAGAACTCGACGTCCTGCGCCCGGCGCACCGAATCCACGGTCGCCCCGCAGGCGCTCTCGCTGCTGAACTCTCCGCTCGCCGTCGAGGTCGCCAACGCCTTTGCGGATCGCGTCCGCCGCGAAGCGGGTGGCGCGCTGCCGGCCCAGATCAACCGCGCCTTTCGCCTCGCCATCCAGCGGGCCCCGACCCCGGACGAACGCGAACTGTGCCTCAAGTTGGCCGCGGAGCGCAGTCTGCCCGAACTCTGCCGGGCGCTGCTGAACCTGAACGAGTTCGCCTACGTGGACTGACGGGAGGCGGGATAAACGGCGTTACGCCGTCCTAGGTCGTGACGTATGCATGCGCTTGAAGAAGCCGCTGAAGCCTTCGAGCGCGCCAACCGCGCCGGAGGGACCGGGTGGTCTCCTGTCCCCGGTGGAAAAACTCATCCGTCACGTCCTGCCTGACGCGGAACTCCACGCGCGGGTCTTAGACTTCAAGTTGGGCCTTCGCCAGAGGCAGGCCGAGGCTTGGTTTCCGGCCAGCCTCGTCTTTGGCCTGCAGGATCCGTTCGGCGTCCTTCCGGACCGAGGTCCGCAGGCTGAGCCGCCGGCCCGATCCGGAATCAATCGCGTAGAAGGTCCGCCCACGTCGCGTCAGCCAGAACTGGTTTTCCATGACCGCCAATGAGGTTGGGCGACCCGAGCTTCAACCGTGAGCGCGCAGTGAACCGTTGGCAGGGGTGGTGACGGCCTGGTAGCGCAGCGCCTTGGGTCGGTCTCAACTGCACAGTTTATTGCACACTTGGGGCTTTTTCGGCCTACCGGACTTGGAGAGCCGTTGTCCTCCAACGGCTTACGAAATGGCTCCAGAGGTAGGACTTGAACCTACAACCACACGGTTAACAGCCGCGTGCTCTACCATTGAGCTACTCTGGAACCCCGCAGCGGGCGCGCACCGTAGCGGCGGCGTTTGGCGAGCGTCAAAGGCTTTTTGCAGCTTCGTTTCGGACTCCATCAACTCAAAGAAACTGGCGTGGAAGCGGAGAAAGGAACTCTGCCTGCCTTGAGATGTTGCCCCAAGCGTGGCGGTTCCCGGTCTCGTAACCAATGGCCACCCATGCGTTCGGGTTAGAGTGATTTCAAAACTCCTGGAGCGGGTCCAACCAAGGAGTTTCATTGCCGACCTCAACCTGCCCACCCGGCACACCGCCCGCCCGGGCCCGACTCGCACAGCAGGGCTCTACGCCGGCACCACGCTGCCAGCGGAAACTTTCGCTCGCCAGCAGATCGCGGGTGAAGTCCCGTTCGACCGTGCAAATTCCCTTGGCCAACCGCGCCGTCGCCCTGGTTTTGGCGGGCTTCACCGCTTTCGCGGCCCCGGACAAGCCGACCACGCTGCCCGCCCAGTGGCGGCGCGAGCATCGGACCATTGATCTGCATCAACACGTCAACGGCACCGACGAACACGTTGCGCGCTGGCTTCGGATCATTGACCGCGTCGGCATCGGAGTGGGGGTGAATCTCAGTGGCGGAACCGTCACCGCGAAGCCCGGTGAGCTCTCCGAATTCGAACGGGTGAGAGCGTTGACGGAACGCCTCGCGCCGGGACGGGCCGTAAGCTACTTCAACCTCGATTACGGCGGTTGGGATGCGCCCGGCTTCGCCGAACGGGCCGTCCAACAGGTCGAACGCGCCCACGCGCTCGGCGCCGCCGGACTCAAGGAATACAAGCGGCTCGGGCTCTTCCTGCGCGACGGCAGGGGCGAACTGATCCGCATCGACGATCCCAAGCTCGACGGGGTGTGGCGGCGCTGCGGTGAACTGGGGCTGCCGGTGAGCATCCACATCGCCGACCCGCGCGCGTTCTGGCTGCCCTACAACCAGCAGAACGAGCGCTGGAAGGAACTCAAGGACCACCGGAGCTGGTGGTTCGGTGACCCGAAGCAGTTTCCACCCCGCGAAGAACTGCTCGCCGCGCTCGACCGGGTGATTGTCCGGAATCCGAAGACCACGTTCGTCTGCGTCCACTTCGCCAACAACGCCGAGGATCTCGACTGGGTGGACCGCAAGCTCGACGAGCGGCCCAACATGAACGCCGATGTCGCCGCGCGCATTCCCGAGTTGGGCCGGCACGACACGGACAAACTCCGGCGCCTGTTCATCAAGCATCAGGACCGGATCTTCTTCGCCACTGACTTTCAGGTCCATGGCAAGCTGATCCTCGGTTCGTCCGGCGACGGCGAGAACCCCACCGACGACGACGCGGTAAAGTTCTACGAAAAGGAATGGCGCTGGCTGGAAACCAACGACCGCAACTGGCCGCACATGACGCCGATCCAGGGCGACTGGAACATCAGCTCCATCGGCCTGCCACCCGGGGTGTTGCGGAAAATCTACTTCGACAATGCCCGCCGGCTGCTCGTGCGCTCGCTCCCACTGACGACCGTGAAGGTAAAACGCGTCGCCCGCGACTTTAGGCCTGATGGTCGCTTGAACGACCGGGCTTGGAGTCAGGCGGTGCCGTTTCCGCTGGAGCAGCAATGCGCCGACGGAAAGGTCCGCCCCGAGATCAGCACGACCTGCCGGGCGCTGTGGTCGGACCGGTTCCTCTACCTCGCCTACGAATGCCCTTTCACCTCGCTCACGGACTTCGGCCCACCGATTAAGGGCGAACGGGTCGCGCCGAACGCCTCGCTCTGGGACAAGGACGTCGTGGAGTTCTTCTGCGCACCGGACCCGTCGAAGCTGACGCACTACACCGAATACGAATGGGCGCCGAACAACGAGGCGCTCGATCTGCGCATCCGCCGGCCGGACTCCGACTTCGGTTGGAGCAGCGGCATGGAATGGAAGGTCCGGGTGGACGTGAGACGGAAAGTCTGGACCTGCGAGGTGCGGATCCCGCTCGCAGCGCTGAGCGAAACCAAACCGTCGGCCGGCACCCGCTGGCGCGCGAACCTCTACCGCATCGACCGCGCGCATCAGGCCTTCCTCGCCTCGAATCCGGTGCTGAACGGCAGCTTCCACACGCCCAACCGATTCGGTTGGCTGGAATTTACCGAATAGACGAGCCGCCCGCCGGCTTCAACCGCGTCCGCGCAACAGCGAGGTCAGGTTGCCGAGATTCACCCGGCTGGCCTGCTCCCGGATCTGCGCGCCGTAACTGGATTGCAGCGAACGCCCCTGGCTGCTGAGCGAATCGTAGAGTGAACGCAGCTCGATCGCGCTAAACTGCCGGCCGCCGCCGTAGTATTGGCGGGCGAGCTGGCCAAGCGCGTAGGTGGTGGCGAAGGAGACGCCGGAACTGGTGAGCTGCCCCGCCATGCCGGTGAGCAGGCCGCCCACGAACTTGCCCAGCAGGCCGCGCACGGCCCGTTCGGCGTAGTTTTCCACGACCTGCGAGGCCAACCCGACGCCGACCGTCGCCAACAGGTCCTTGATGTGGCCGCGGTCCAGTTCGTAGCCGTGGGCCTTGCCGACGAGATACACGAGGCGCATCTGCACCGGCACGATCGCCATCGTGGCGAGCGTGTTGGGTAGCAGTTCGAGGGCGCCGGCGAGAATGGCGTTGTTCAACACGAGTTGGTCCAACTCCGCCGCGGAGGCGGTCGCAGCGGCGGAGGTCACGGGTGGAACCGAACTGACAGTCGAGACCGTGGCGGCAGGCAGGGCGGCGGCGCTGAGTTCGTCCGCGTCATGCTGCACCTGGTTGGCGACTTCGGGGTCAAGCGCCAAACCGCGACGCAGTTCATCGAGGAACCAGCGCTCGGCCGAGTTGGGCGGCTCGTCGGCCTCGCAGATCGCGACGGCCATCTCGTAGGCCAGCCGCGCGGTTTCCGGAGTGCGGAGTTGCTGGGCGACGGATTCCACGGCTTGGGAGCGGGCGTAGAGATCCGCCGCCGTGTTCAGTTCAAATGGCAACTGGACTTGCAGCCGGTCGACGACGCGCTGAAGGGCCGCCTGTTCCGTGGCCGACTTCTGGCCATCGGCCAGCGCCGCGTGGAAACACACTTCAAGAATCGCCTGCCGCTCCAGTTCTGTCATGGCGGGGACGCTAGCGGTCCGGACTGGTCCGGCGACTTGATTTCCGGGTCCGTGATTCCACGGCGCGCCGACGAAACGCGTCGCCTTCAAGCCCGCTTTCAGTCACGAATCCGGCGTGCTAGTCGAACTCAATTCCGTGTCGAAGCGCTATGGCTCGGTGCGCGCCCTCGACCGGGTTTCCCTGGCGATCACGCCCGGACAACTGGTGGCGGTGCTCGGCGCCAACGGCGCGGGCAAGACCACGTTTCTCCGGCTGCTCGCCGGCATCGCGGCGCCGGACTCGGGCACGGTCAGCTTCGATGGCGAGCCGTTGCAACGGGAAGACCTCGCGCAGCGGCGCCGCTTCTTTTTCCTGCCCGATTTCCCGGCGCTGTTCCCCGGCGAATCGGTGCTGCGGAACCTGTCGCTGATCCTCCGGCTTTACGAAGCCGACCGGCCGGGCGTGGAAATCCGCCTCGTGGAACTGCTGCGCGACTTCGACCTGCTGGCGCTGTCCGACGCGCCGGTGGGCACGCTGTCCCGCGGCCAGATTTACAAGGTGGCGCTGACGGCCCTGCTGGCGGTGGACGCGGAGCTGTGGCTGCTCGACGAGCCGTTGGCCTCGGGCATGGACCCCCATGGGCTGAGCGCCTTCAAGCGGCACACCCGCGAGGCGGTCGCCCGCGGCCGGACGGTCATCTACACCACGCAGGTGCTCGACATCGTGGAACGCTTCAGCGACCGGGTGTGCCTGTTGCACGAGGGAGAGGTGCGGGCCTTTGCGCCGGTGAGCGAGCTGCGCCCGCAGGCCGGCGGCGCGGGTGAGGTTCTGGAAACGCTCTTCCAGCAACTGCGGGAGGAGAGCCGGTGAGTGCGGGCGGCCGGTCTTTTTTCAAATCGCTACGCGCCGTCGTGCGGAAGGCGCAGGCGGGAAAGTCCGCCTCCCGCAGCCTGGTCGGGCGAACGGTGCCCGAGTGGTTCACCGGCGCGCTGGGGTTGATCGCGATCGTGATGCTGATCTCCGGCGGAATCAGCACGGCCAAGACGCTGGAAGGCGGCGGCCAACGGGCCCTGCTTTCCCTGCTCGCGCTGCTGCTGGCGCTGAATCTCCACGGCCAACTGCTCCGGGTGCTCTACCAGCATCCCGACCTGCTCGCGCAGGCCCTGCTGCCGGCGTCGCCGGAGTGGGTCTTTCGCCGCCATCTCCGGATGGGCCTCTGGCGGCTCGCCTGGGTGCCCTTGGCCGGCGCCGGCGTGGCGTGGGTGGTGCAATCCGCCGGCCCCGCCGACGGCGGAGGGTCCTGGCTGTGGGCCGGCCTCGGCGGCACCGTATTGGGCGCCTATCTGGTGGCGCTGGGAATCCTCGCCCTGCGCTGGCGCCACGCCGCCCTGACCTACCGCTTTGGCTGGGCGGGCATCGTGCTGGCGTGGCTCGGCGGAACGGTCACGCCGGGCCCGTTCAAGGAACGCCTGCTCGGCTGGCTCAACGAATACGGCGAACTCATCACCGGCCTCCTGCCCACCGGTTGGCTCGTCGGTCCCGGCCACCGCTGGCTCACGGGAGCAGGGCACCCGTCGGACTGGCTCTGGCTGCTGTTGCCGCTCGGTTTGGGCTCGTGGCTGCCCCCTTCGCTGCGCTGGTTGGCACGGAACTTCCATTTCCGCGAAGCCGTGTTGCTCGACTACGCGTCCGAGGCTCCGGAAGGGCTGAGCGACGAATACCTGGAAGCCTTCAGCGAGCAGCTCGAACCGCCGACCAAAGTCGGCGTGACCGACGCGACGGATCGGATCCTGAGCCGGAACTTTCTCACACCGGCGGCCGCCCCAGCTTCCGGCTGGATCGAGCGGCGGGTGTGGCGTTGGTGGACGCCCCGGCAACGCCTGCTGGCGGAATGGGATTGGGCGGCGGAACCCGGGTGGACGTCCGCCTGGAAGACCGGTTCCGTGCTCCTCGGAGGTTCGGTGCTGGTGACGCTGCTCGGACGCGCGTTGGGCTGGGTCTTCCTGGAATGGGCGCTTCCCGTCGGGGGAGGACTCGGCGGGCTGATCCTGCTGCCCTTCTGGATCGCCCTGAGCGGCGGCCGCCTCCAATCGGGGGCCAGCCAACCGGTCAGACTGTCCGAGTTCGGGCTGATGCCACGGGGCATGGGCGAAACGCTGGCGCTGGTGACCAAAGCCAGCCTGGTTCGGATCGTGGCGGCGATGCCGGTGGTCGTTCCGTATGGAGTCGTCGTCGCCCTGATGCTGGACCGCCCCTGGTGGGTCGGTGCCGATTTCGGTCTGCGGGCCTGCTTCGTCGCGGGGGCGATCACCCCCGTGCTGCTCGTGACCCGCGTGGCCAAGACGACCAACGACATCCGCCTTGGGCGGTTCCGCGCCGTGCTGGTGCTGGGCTGGCACCTGGCCTGCCTCACCCTGCTGGGCACGGCCTTGGTGGCGGGCTTCATGGCCGACTCCGGCTGGTGGTTTCTGGCGGCCGCACCATTGGTTGGCCGGCTGTGGGAACGCGGCTACCGGTGGGCGCTGGATCGGCTTTGGTTTGACCTCATGCGGCGGGACTGAACTCACCGTTCTGGCGATTGGTGCCAGCGCACTCGCAACGCCCTGACTCCAATTCCCGGCAGGCCTGCCGATGGATTGACGGGATGAAGCGGCCAGCCGATGCGGGGTTTGCTTTCAACGGGCTTTGCGACAGCCTGTGGCCGTTCCACACCATGCTGTCCCCAGGTCCAACCGCCGGCTCCACCCGCAAGGCGCCCGTTTCCTCCGTCGTGATCGCCGGCACGGGCAGTTCGCTGAGCTCGATTGGCGGCCCTGAGGATGCGGCGACGGGTGTCATCCGTTTCGCGGTGATCCTGGGCGGCATCCTTGCCCTCAGCCTGCTCGGCCTCGAACTGCAGCGGCTTTGGCTGGGCAACACTGGCGACGCACCGGTCTCGACGGGCGGCTCGACGGGTTGGCTCGAACTGCTGGTGTTCGGCTGCCTCGGGGTGGCGGCCCTCGCGAACTACCGTCGGCGGCCCGGGGTCGTGTTGACGGCGGGTTCGCTGCTGTTCCTGGCCCACGGGCTAATGTCGGCCTGGTTCAGCGCGAAAATGCTGACCGGCCCGATGCCCGTGGGATTGCGGCCGACCTGGAACTCGGTGGTCGTGTTGCTGTTCGCCCTGCTCGTGGTGGCGCCGCCGCTCCTGCATTACGCCTTGCTGCTGTTCTCCAGTCTCGTGGCTCCGTTGGTCCTCGCGGTGCTGATCGTCACCGGTCAGGCGGGTGGACCGCATGCCCCGCCCCAACTGGCCCGGCGCATGGTCGTCGCCACCAGCCCGACGTGGATCTGTTCCATCGTGGCCGTCGCGATCATCATCCATCGGGAACGGGAACGGCGCCGCCTGCTGGCCCTGGCCAAACAGCTCGCCACGGCCCGGGGTGAACTGCAGGAACTCGGCTCCTACCAGCTCGAACGCCGCCTGGGCCGGGGCGGCATGGGCGAAGTGTGGCAGGCCTCGCACCGCACCCTGGCGCGGCCCGCCGCGATCAAACTGGTCAGTGCCGCCCTGCTCCGGCAACACACCGGTTCGCCCGAAGAGCTGGAGCGCACCCTCGCCCGCTACCAGCAGGAGGCCAAACTCGCCGCCCGGCTGACCTCGGCCCATACGGTCCAGGTCTTCGACTACGGCCGCACCGACGACGGGCAGATCTTTTACGTGATGGAACTGCTGCGCGGACTGCCGCTGAGCCGCGTGGTGGAGCGCCTCGGCCCGCAGCCGCCCGCCCGGGTGGTGGCCTGGCTCCTGGAAGCGTGCGACGCGCTGGCCGAAGCCCACTCCCTCGGGCTGGTGCACCGAGACCTCAAGCCGGAGAATCTTTTCCTGACCCGGCAGGGCCTTCACCGTGAGGTGGTCAAGGTGCTCGACTTCGGTCTGGCCGTCGTCCGCGAATCGCTCGGGCAGTCCAAGGCCGGCGAACGGGACGACCACTTTGCCGGCTCGCCCGAGTTCATGGCGCCCGAACTGTGCCGGGCCGGCGCCGAGATCGACGGGCGCGCGGACCTGTATTCGTTGGGCTGCGTCGCGTGGTATCTCCTGCTCGGCAAGCCGGTGTTTGAGGGCAGTTCCACCCGGGTCATCGTGAAGGCGCACCAGGAACAGCCCCTGCCGGCGCTGCCAACCGGCATGAAGGCCGATCTGGCCGGGCTCCTCCGGCGGCTGCTGGCCAAGGATCCCGAGGAGCGTCCGGCCTCGGCGGATGCGCTGGCGGAACAGCTCCGCGCGCTGAACCTGCCAACGCCCACCAAACCCATCCTCGACGTGGATGAGACCGAGCTGACCGAAGACTTCAACGCCCGCCCCACCTTGGTGCGCACCCGCCGGAAGTGAGATCGCCGGACGTCGTTCCGACCGGGTGGATCGCACGCGGGCCTGCGGCGGACATTGACGGGGCCTCCAGTGCTGCCTGAGGTTCTCGGCCATGCCTTTCCGTCCCCGCTTCGCCCCGCTTTGGGCCAGCCTCTCCTTGACCCTCGCCCTGTCCGCCTTCGCCGCTCCGCCGAAACTCCCGGGCGTTGGTCCGGCGATGCTGGAACAAGTCGCCAAGAACGAGATTGCCGGGGCCGTCACCGTCGTCGTCGCGAAGGACAAGGTGCTGCATCTCGAAGCCACCGGCTTGGCCGACGTCGCCGCCCGGAAGCCGATGAAGGCCGACACGCTGTTCTGGATCGCCTCGATGACCAAACCGATCACTGGCACCGCGATCCTGATGCTCCAGGACGAGGGCAAGCTCAACGTCCACGATCCCGTCGCGAAGTATCTGCCCGAATTCGCGAACCTGAAGACGCCCTCCGGCCAGCCCGCCAATCTCACCGTCACCCAGATCCTCACGCACACGTCCGGTCTCGGCGAAGCCGGCGGCCCGGCCGCCCAGCAGGCGAAGACGCTCGCGGACCTCGTTCCCCTCTGGCTGGCGGCGCCGATGCAGTTCGAGCCGGGCAGCAAGTGGAGCTACTGCCAGAGCGGCATCAACGCGGCCGCCCGCATCGTCGAGGTGGTGAGCGGGATGACCTTCGACACCTTCCTGGAAAAGCGACTGTTCAAGCCCCTCGGCATGAAGCACACGACCTTCTACCTCGGCGACCGGGAGCGCGCCCAACTGGTCACCGCCTACGCGAAGAACAAGGACACCGGCCTGCTCGAAGCGGTGCCGCCGCGCCCGGAATTCGGCCCGCGCGACCGTCCGCCGCAGGGCAATGGCGGCCTCTACTCGACCGCCAACGACTACGCGCGCTTCTGCCAGATGCTGCTCGGCGGCGGGAAGTTCAAGGGCCGCCGCTACCTAAGCGCCGACGCGCTGAAGTTCCTCACCACACCGCAGACGCCGGACGCGATGCCCACCGGCTTCTTCCAGAACGACACCTACGGCCGGCGCGGCCTGAACTACGGCTGGGGTCTCGGAACCTGCGTGCTCAAGACGCCGCACGACGGTGTGCCCGCGATGCTGTCGCCCGGCAGCTACGGCCACGGCGGCGCTTGGGGCACCCAGGCGTGGATCGACCCCGTGAAGGGCGTCGCCTACGTGCTGATGGTCCAGCGCTCCAACTTCCCCAACAGCGACGCCAGCGACGTCCGCCGCGCCTTCCAGCAGGCGGCGGCGGAGGCGCTGGCAAGGCGGTAATTCGGTGCCGTCAGGAATTGATGTCCCCGCCGCTGCCCAATTAACCTTGGCCCATGCCCAGCCGGGAAAAGCTCGCCGAATTCACCGCGTGGTGCGCCACCCACATCACCGGCGACGAAAAGGGCGAAGCCCAGCTCTTTCTGGACCGCCTCTTTCAAGCCTTCGGCCAGGCCGGTCTGAAGGAGGCCGGCGCCACGCTGGAATTCCGCGTCACCAAGGATGCCGGCGGCACCGCCTTCGCCGACCTCGTCTGGAAGCCCGTTGTGCTGATCGAGATGAAGCGGCGGGGCACGGACCTCCAGAAGCACTACCGCCAGGCGTTCGACTACTGGACGCGCCTGGTGCCCAACCGCCCGCGCTACGTCGTCCTCTGCAACTTCGACGAGTTCCGCGTCTATGATTTCGACACCGACCTCGACGCGCCCAAGGACACGGTCGCGCTGAAGGAGTTGCCGGAGCGCTGGGGACCGCTCGCGTTCCTCGCGCCCGGTTCGCCCAAGCCCACGTTCGACAACGACCGCGAACAGGTCACGCGCCAGGCGGCGGACTGTCTGGCCGAATGCTTCCGCAAGCTCGTCGAACGCGGCGTGCCGCAGCCGACAGCGCAACGGTTCATCCTCCAGATGCTCGTGGCGCTGTTCGCCGAGGACATTGACCTGCTGCCCAAGTATTTCGTCACGCAACTGCTGGAGGAGGTCACCACGCCGGCGCAGAGCTACGACCTGCTGGGCGGGCTGTTCGACGCGATGAACACGAACCCGCCGAAGTCCGGCGGGCGCTTCAAGGGCGTGCGCTACTTCAACGGCGGGCTGTTCGCCGAGCCGGCCCGGATCGAGATCCACGACCTCGAACTCGTGCTGCTGCGCAAGGCCGCCTCGTTCGACTGGTCCAAGGTCCAGCCCGAGATCTTCGGCACGCTCTTCCAGCATTCGATGGACGACGACGAGCGCCACGCGTTCGGCGCGCACTTCACCAGCCCGTCCGACATCATGAAGATCGTCGGTCCGACCATCGTGGAGCCGTGGCGCGCGCAGGTCGAGGGCGCGAAGACGCTCGGCCGGCTCCGGGAACTGGTGGAGCGGCTGCAGCACTTCCGCGTGCTCGATCCCGCGTGCGGCTCGGGCAACTTCCTTTACATCGCCTACCGCGAACTCAAGCGCGTGGAGGCGCGCATCTTCGAGCGCATGGAGACGGAGTTCAAAAGCGAGGCGAAGCAGGCCGACCAGATGCGGCTCTCGTTTCTCAGCGCGCAAAACTTCTACGGCCTCGACATCCTGCCCTTCGCCGTCGAGATCGCCAAGGTGACGATGATGATTGCGCGCAAGCTGGCGATTGACGAACTGCACATCACCGAACAACCGCTCCCGCTCGACAACCTCGATCAGAATTTCATCGCCGGTGACGCGCTGCTCACGCCCGAAGGCTTGCCCGCGCCATGGCCCAAGGCCGATGTCATCATCGGCAACCCACCGTTCCTCGGCGCGAAACTGCTCAAGCCGGAACGCGGGCCGGACTACGTGAACACCTTGCGCCGCGCTTACGCCGAAGTGCCGGGCATGGCAGACTACTGCGTCTATTGGATTCGCAAAGCGCACGATCATTTGCCGCCTTGCACCGCCGCCGATCCCGTAGCAGGCCGCGCCGGACTCGTCGGCACGCAGAACATCCGCAACAACCAATCCCGCGTGGGCGGACTCGATTACGTCGTGAAGACCGGCACGATTGTGGAAGCCGTGGAA
>JAYUSF010000140.1:0-5576 GCA_043755815.1 Verrucomicrobiota bacterium | reverse complement strand
TCGGTAACAACTGTGGGCGGTTTCCCCCGGAAACCGCTGCGGGTTGCGGGGCAACCCGCCCACGCTTTAGGCCGGATGTCTTCGGGAAATGGTATGAGCTGATCGTCCCCGCCCCTCTCGCCCGTTTTCTCGGCCCTGCCTTTTTTGTGGTCGTATTGCTTGGGCTTGCCCGGGCGCATCGGGTCATCGGGTGAGGCTGACCGTTGGGGTGACGGTGCTGGCTCAACGTGCTGCCGGCGGGACGCCGGCAGCACGTTATCGGCGCCGGCTCCCGAACCCGGTGTCCAGATACGCCCACGATGAGGTTGCTCTCGCCCCGAGTCTGGACTTGGGGGCAGACCTTCACTCATCCTGCGGAACATATGTCTCCCCGATTCCGACTCTTGGCCGCTGCCGTCGCCATCCTGACCTGTTTCTCCGCCGCGCGCGCGGAAGTGCATTTGCCGCCCGGATTCGCCGTCGAGATCGTCGCCGGTCCCGAGGCCGTGAGCGAACCCCTGGACCTGACGTTTGCGCCCGACGGATCCGCCTGGGTCACCGGCCGCGCCGGCGACCTCTGGCGGATCGACACTGTGGCCCGGACCTCGCATCGGGTGGGCCGGGTCGAGACCGAGGTCAGCGGCGATCGTGGTTTGCATGGCGTCGCGCTGCACCCGGATTTTCCGCGAACCCCGCAGATGTTCCTTTCCTACCATGCCACCGCTCATGCCCCGTCCCAATACCGGGCCCGGATCGCGCGCTTTACGGTGGTGGGCGAGGGCGGGAAGGCCTCGCTGGACCCGGCCAGCGAGACGACGCTGGTGGAGTGGGTCGGGGACCCGGCGGGCCAGCACGTGGGCGGCGGACTCCTGGCCCATCCGGGTGAACGGCTGCTCTACGTCACCACGGGCGAGAACAACCAAAACGGCAGGCTCAATCAATACTGCGACGATCCGGAGAACAAGGCGCAGTCCCTGCGCGACCTGCGCGGGAAAGTGCTGCGGATCGGCTTTGATGGCTCGATCCCGACGAACAATCCCTTTGCCAAGACGCCGGACGCCCAGGGCGCCATCTTCACCCGGGGACACCGCCAGCCCTGGTCACTCGATTACGATGCCCCCACCGGGTTCATCCTGGCGGCGGAAAACGGCGGCGATCTCGCCGACGACTACGACGAGGTGAACCGCATCGTTCCCGGGGCCAATTTCGGCTGGCCGCGGGTCTTTGGCGACGGGTGGTCCACCTCCACCCGCACCAACCGGGTCGAAGGGTTCGTGTCCCCCTGGTTCGCCTACAGGCGCAACACCGGCGCCTCCTGCACGGGGGCGACCATCTACCGGGCGCCCGCCACCGGCGGCGGTTATCCCGCCAAGTATGAGGGGGCGCTGTTCTACGCCGACTTTGCCCGGAAATCGGTCCGCAGCGCGCCGATTGACCGCTCGACGGGCAAGCCCGGGGAAAGCGAACCCTTCCTGCAAGGCGCCGCGGCGGGTCCGGTCGCCCTCCGTCTCGGACCGGACGGCGCCCTCTACTTCATCACGCATGGCGGGGCGACGAAGGCCTCGACCAACGACACCGTGGCCCGGATCGTCTGGAAGCCCTGAACCGCGGCGTTCACCGCCGCCCAACCCGAGTCCACCTCGGTCACCGATGGGCCACCGTGCTGGCCGTGGAGGAGGTTCGCGGCGGCGGCGCGGGAGGCGGCGAGTTTTTGCTCCAACGCATCCATCAAGGCCATCAGTTGCCCCACTTTGCCCACGATCCGGCGTAGTTCGGCGAGGGGCGGGATGGGCATGGACGAAGTCCTGCAAGAACTCTGTCTTCAGTTTACATGTGCCGGGCGACGAATGCCCGATTGCGGCGAGAACGTCCGGCTCAAAAGCGTGTAGCGCCACGAGGAGGTATTCTTTCGTCCTCGGCTCGCTGGGTAGGAGCGCCTTCTTGTCCTGATTGATGGTAACTTCGGGCATCGTGAGCGCTACCGGGAATGCCCGCGGGAAGGAATCACACGAGGATTTCAGCCTTGCGAATGGCATCCATCCCGCTTATTCGTTCAATCGCAATTGAACAACAGGGTTCAGTTGAAATCGCCGCCGCCTAGCTCCGCCTCCGCGAAGTGACCGGCACGAAGTGCCTCCTTAGAAAAAAGCCAGAGGCTGGGCAGCGGGCGATCCCCGCCCATCCCACCGCCCGGCTTCCCGCGCTTCGCACCCTGGACACTAATTACTGGTCACCGCCCTCTGATCGTCCCCCTGCCCGCCGTGTCCGACACCCTGCCCAATTCCCGCCGCGAGTTCGTCGAGACTTCCGGGCGTCTCTGTCAGATGCTGGGACTGCCACGCTCGACCGGACAGATTTTCGGCCTGCTCTACCTGTCGTCCAAACCCCTTTCGTTGGATGACATCTCGGAACTGCTCTCGATCAGCAAGGCCAGCGCGAGCACCGGCACGCGCCAATTGGCCGCCTGGCAGGCCGTGAAGGAGGTCTGGATTCCCGGCGACCGCCGAGATCATTACGAAGCGCTCGGCGACCTGCGTGAACTGCTCCGGGCGGGGTATAGCAACTTTTTTCAGCCCAAGTTTGAAAAGTCGCAGCGCAAGTTGGACGTCTTGCTGGGCGCGCTTGAACAGGACCGGAAAGAAGGCATCATCACCGGTGACGATTACGCGTTTTGCAGGGCACGCATGAACAGCCTCGGCAAGCTTCAGGACCGGATCGAAAAAATCTTGCCGCTGGCGGAAAAATTTCTGTGAGTGCCCCGGAATCCAACCTCACCAACCCATCCAAGGCGCTGTGGGCGCCGGGAGCGGTCATCGTCGCCTGGTGGGTCTGGGAGCTTTCGCACCAGTGGGCCGCCCTGGTCGAGTATCGCTTCGGCTGGATTGTGGCGATGCTCGCCGCCTACCTCGTGTGGGAACGTTGGCCGACGCAACCCGCCACTTCAACCCGCTATCCCACCCTTCCGGTCGTTGGTTTGGGGGTGCTGGGCTTCAGCCTGGTGTTGCTGGCGGAACTTTACCGGATCGGCCTCGCGCGGACTCCGACTCAGGCCATGCTCTTCAGTCTCGGTTGCGCCTGCTTTGTGCTGGGCAACCTGCTGGCCCTCGTCGGCTGGGAACGGACCCGGCATTTCCTGTTTCCGATCCTGTTTTTCTTCGTGGCCGTGCCGATCCCGAAGTTCTTCTGGAACCCCATCGTGTTCGGCCTGCAATCGCTGGTCACCTTCCTGAACGTGGAAGCCTTGAATCTCCTCGGCATTCCGGCCGTGCAACAGGCTCATGTCATCCGTCTGCCCAACACCACGGTGGGGGTGGACGAAGCCTGCAGCGGCGTCCGCAGCCTGCAATCCAGCATCATGGCTGCCCTGTTCATTGGAGACCTGACCCTACGGCGGCCGGGTTGGAAGGTCTTCTTCCTCTTTGCCGGCGTAGGTCTGGCGGTCCTGGGCAACTTTGGCCGCTCGCTCTATTTGTCCGTCACGGCCCACCGCGGTGGGGCCGATGCCCTCAAGGCCGTCCATGATTCGGCGGGCTGGAGCGTGCTGCTCTTCACCGCCGTCGGCATCGCCATCCTGGCGTGGTTCGTGACCCGGCTCGAAACCCGCCTGCTGGCCGCAGCGCGAAGTGAGCAGGGCGGGAAGCAGGCTTAAAACCAGGGGGCGGTGAGCCCGGAGCGGGAAGCTGCAAGCCAGGAGCCATGAATTCGGTGGGAATCCGTAACGCAGGCAGTTCGCCCGTCGACTCACTCTACCTACGCGTGGAACCACCCAAATCGCTGACAGGCGGGCCGCCGGTCCTACTTTGGCTAAAGATGGATGACGGGAGCGCTACCCGCACTGCCCTTGCCGCTTTCCGCTCTGCTCGCTCCCCGCTCCCTGCTCCTTCCGCCCCCTCTCCCGGCTCATGAGCTCCCCACTCCCCGCTCCCCGCTCCCCGCTCCCCGCTCCTGTCCGCTGGGTGATCCTGCTGGCGCTGCTGTTCCTTAGCGCCACCGGCGGGGCGTGGGCTTGGTATCATGTCGCCCCCAAGCAGTTTCCGGTCAGCTACCATTTTGATGCCACCAACGTGGTTTCAGGCTGGCGGTTCCGGGCGGAACCGGTGGCCGAGCAGGCCATGGAAATCCTGGCCACGACCAACCTGTTCAACGGCACTTTTTTCAACGAAGAGGGGGAGCGGGTGACGGTGTTCATGGGCACCTGGGATGCCGGCAACCCCAAGCAGTTGAGCGTGGTGGGACATACCCCCGATGTCTGTTGGGTCGGCGCCGGCTGGAAGCCCGTCCGGGCGGAACACCCGGACAAGCTGCCCCTGCATTTCGGCCCCGACACCATCCCGTTCGAAGCCCGCACTTTTTTGACCCCAGATGGACGGCAGCGCGAATTGACGGTCTGGTGCACCCTCGTCAGCGGACAGGTGTTTGAGGAAACCTCCCGGTTTGAACTGGGTGCGGAAGCGAATGGGAGCAGCCGCAAGGTGCTTCAAGACGCCGGAGCCCGGCACGCGCTTAAATCAAAGTTTCTTAAGGCAATCACGGATCGCATTCCAGGCGAAGGAACGAAACAGTTTGTCCGATTTTCAACAAGTTTTGGGTCTGATGGCCAGGCCGCCTTTACTCGCCTAGACGAGTTCGGCAGGCGGTGGTTGCAACTGCAGGCTAAGGTAAATCTGTCTGACCTCCGACAACCCTAGGGATCCCACGACATCCAGCCTCTCGATCTTATGCCAAAAAAAGCACTCATCACCGGTATCAGTGGTCAGGACGGCTCCTATCTCGCCGAACTGCTGCTGGAAAAGGGTTACGAAGTCCACGGCATTGTTCGCCGGCAAAGCAGCACCTATCGGCCCCGGCTCGATGCCGTCCAGTCACGGACCGACCTGCCCCTGGAGAATCTGCACCTCCACTATGGCGACCTCGGCGACGGCGGCGGCCTGGTTCGCCTGGTCGGCAAGGTCCAGCCGGATGAAGTTTACAACCTCGCCGCGCAAAGCCACGTCCGCGTGAGCTTCGACACCCCGGAATACACGACCGATGTGACGGGCACCGGCTGCATCCGCCTGCTGGAGGCGATCCGAGATGTCGGCATCAAGCCCCGTTTTTACCAGGCCAGCTCGTCCGAGATGTTCGGCCTGGTCCAGGAAGTGCCGCAAAAGGAAACCACGCCCTTCTATCCCCGCAGCCCTTATGCGTGCGCCAAGGTGTTCGCCTACTGGGCCGTGGTGAACTACCGCGAGTCCTATGGCATGCACGCCAGCAACGGCATCCTATTCAACCACGAGTCCCCGCGCCGCGGCGAAACCTTCGTGACGCGCAAGATCACGCTCGCCGCGGCCCGCATCAAGCTGGGTCGGCAGCATCGCCTGTCGCTGGGCAACCTGGACGCCAAACGCGACTGGGGTTACGCGAAGGAATACGTGGAGGCCATGTGGCTCATGCTCCAGCAGGCCGAAGGCGATGATTACGTGGTGGCCACCAACGAAACCCACAGCATCCGGGAATGTCTGGAGGTGGCGTTTTCGGCGGTCGGCCTAGACTGGCACGACCACGTGGACACGGATTCCCGCTTCTACCGTCCGGCGGAAGTGGACCTGCTGATCGGT
>JAYUSF010000139.1:0-18852 GCA_043755815.1 Verrucomicrobiota bacterium | reverse complement strand
GAGCTGATCTCCGCCTACATCGATCACCGGCGCGAAGTCATCCTGCGCCGCACGCGCTTCGAGCTGCGCAAGGCCGAGGAACGTGCTGAACTGCTCGAAGGCTACGTCTGCGCGCTGAACAACCTTGATGAGTTCATCCGCATCATCCGCGGCTCAAAGAACCGCGACGAGGCCCGGGTGAAACTCCTCGCGTTCGAGTGGACCCGCGCTCAGGTCGAGCGGTGGGGCATCCTCATCCGCAGCGAAGAGCGGCTCTCGGGCAGCGGCCGTTACGCGCTAACCGAACGCCAGGTGGACGCCATCCTCGAGCTTCGTCTCTACCAGCTCACCGGACTAGAGATCGACAAAGTCCGCGCCGAATACGCCGAGCTCGTCGAGAGGATCAAGGACCTCCTGGACATCCTTGCCCGCGAATCGCGCGTGATGGCCATCATCAAGAAGGAGCTGAAGGACATCAAAGACAAGCACGGCAACCCGCGCCGCACCGACATCGTCCCGGACGAGGGCGAGATCGCGATCGAGGACCTCATCGCCAACGAGGGCGTCATCGTGACGCTTACGCACAACGGCCTCATCAAGCGCACAAACGTTTCCAGCTACCGGGCCCAGCGCCGGGGCGGCAAGGGCGTCATTGGTATGGCGACGCGTGAAGCGGAGAAACCGGAGGACGCCGACTTCATCGAACGGCTCTTCACCGCCAGCACGCACGACTACCTGATGTTCTTTACGAACCTTGGGCGTGTTTACGTTGAGCGAGTGCACGAGATCCCCGACATGGGCCGGGCTGCCAAGGGGCGCAGCATTGCCAATCTCTTGGAGCTCCGCGCCGAGGAGAAGGTGCAGACGCTTGTCCGGGTTGAAGCGAAATACGGGGCCAACAAGGAGGACCTCACCTGGCAGCAACTTCATGAACTGTTCTTTGTCACCCGGCAGGGCACGGTGAAACGCACTGCACTCAGTGATTTCCAGAATGTCCGCAAGGGCGGCATCATCGCGATCACGTTGGAAGCCGCTGATGACCTGGTGGAGGTGCGCCTCACGACCGGCCAGAACGAGATGGTGCTCATCACCCGCGAAGGCATGAGCATCCGGTTCGTCGAGGACCAGGTTCGTTCCATGGGCCGCAACGCCGCCGGCGTGAAGGGCATCGAACTGGAAAAGACCGACGCGGTGGTCGCCTGTGCCCTCGTCGATTCCGGCTCCACGCTCCTGGTTGCGGGTGAGAACGGCATCGGCAAACGCACGGACTTCGAGGAATACCGGCTCCAGTCCCGCGGCGGGAAGGGCATCATCACCATGAAGACCGGCGAAAAGACCGGCAAAGTGGTCGGGGCGCTGACGGTTCACGACGCCGACGAGATCATGCTGATCACCAACGGCGGCCAGATGGTCCGCATTCCGGTGAAGGGCATCCGTGAGGCCGGCCGGAACACGATGGGCGTAAAGCTCATCGACCTCGCCGAGAAGGATCGGCTCCAAGCCATCGCGCCGGTCGTTTCGGAAAAAGATGAGGAAGAAACTGAAGGCGAAGTGCCGGCGGCGTAATCAGGCCGTATATGTTGCCGGGCTCGGGAAGTTCTTGCCGCGTCACTTTTTTCCCTTGGAGGGATGCCCGGTTTGTTGTCGCGGAGTCCCGAATGATTGGTTGGCGGGCTGCGAAATCCCCTTGAGAAGTTCACTTCACGCCGCCTTCGCCGCCCCTATGGCGCCGCACGATTGACCGACTGACTGCGTCAAACGGTCAAGGATCGGGTTTGGCTTGAGCGGACCTAGTTCAAGAAGGCCGTGAGGGGACTCGTCGGGCTGGCGGTGTCGAGCGGCGCGCCGAGGCCCAGTTCGTAGGCCGTGCGGCCCGCCTGGACGGCTTGGAGAAAGGCGACCGCCATGCGGTTGGGATCACTGGCGACGGCGATGGCGGTGTTCACGAGCACGGCATCCGCGCCGAGTTCCATCGCTTCAGCGGCATGACTCGGCGCACCAATTCCAGCATCTACTACCACGGGCACAGTGGCCTGCTCGATGATGATCCGAAGCTGGTCGCGGGTCTGGATGCCGCGGTGCGAGCCAATGGGTGAACCCAGCGGCATCACCGTCGCGGTGCCCACTTCCTGCAGCCGCTTGGCGAGCACGGGATCGGCGTTGATGTAAGGCAAAACGACGAAGCCTTCCTTCACGAGCTGTTCCGCCGCCTTGAGCGTCTCGATGGGATCAGGCAGCAGGTAGCGGGGGTCGGGGTGGATCTCGAGTTTCACCCATTTGGGTAGTCCGGCCGCGGCGGCGAGGCGGGCGAGGCGGATGGCTTCCTCGGCGTTCATGGCCCCGCTGGTGTTGGGGAGCAGCAGGTATTTCGCCGGGTCGATGAACTCGAGGATGTTGGCGAACGGATCCTTCTTGCCGGAGAGATCGGCCCGGCGCAGGGCGACGGTCACCATCTGGGTGCCGCTGGCGGCGAGGGCGTCGCGCATCGCTTCGGGCGAAGGGAACTTGCCCGTGCCCAGAAACAGACGGCTGGTGAATTCGCGACCGGCAATGACCAACGGCTTCGACATCGGGCGCCGAATCTGGCGGGCGTCCGGGTTGCTGTCGAATCCGGAGCGTCGCCGGCGCGAGAAGTTTACGCTTGGAACTTCCCGCCGCTCTCCCGGAGTTTCGGCCCATGCTGAAACACACCCTGATTCATCCGGAGATCAACGCCATCCTCGGCCGCGCTGGTCACCACGCGAAAATCCTGATCGCCGACGGGAATTATCCTGCCTCAACGAAAAAGGGGCCGAACGCGCCCGTCATCTCGATGAACCTCTCGCCGGGTGTGATCACGGTGGCGCAGGCCCTGCGCGCCGTGCTGAGCGCGATGCCGATCGATGCGGTGAACACGATGGGAATCCCCGCCGACGACTCCTACGCCAAGTTCGGCGAGCCGCCGGTGTGGAACGAGTTCCGCCAGATTCTCGCGGACGCCAGCTCACCGTTGAAGCTGGAGCCGATCCTGAAATGGGATTTTTACAAGGCCGTGGAGTCTGCCGACCACGTCCTCACGATCCAGACTGCCGACCAGGCGCTGTGGGCCAACGTGCTGCTGACCGTGGGCTGCCGGACGGCGTAGCGTTGGGAGGCGGAAACCTACTGCACTCCCAGTCGGGCGAGTTGGTCGCGGTGACTGCGGCTCAGGGTGAGCTTGGCGCCCGTCTTGAGCGTGATGGAGTATTCGCCGTGGAAGAGCGGCTGCAGTTCCTGCACGCGGTCCACGTTGACGATGACTGTGCGGCTAATGCGGACGAATTTCTCCGGCGGCAACTGTTGTTCCATCTTGGTGAGGGTGTCGCGGATCAGGTGGCTATGAGTGCCGACGTGCAGCTCGACGTAGTTGTCGGCCGAGCCGACCCAGTCGATCTCGGGCACGTTAATGAAGATCACCCGGCCGTTGGTCTTCACCGAAATGCGGTCGAGCGGCTTGGCGGCGGCGGGCTGAAGCTGTTGCAGGACGGCAGCCAGCTTGGCTGAGAGTTCGTCGCGCTGCATGGTCCGCAGGCGTTCGCCCGCGCGCCGAAGGGCGGTCTGAAAGCGTTCCCGGTCGAAGGGTTTGAGGAGGTAATCGACGGCGTGAACCTCAAAGGCCTTCAGGGCGAACTCGTCATGGGCTGTGCAGAAGATGACCGCGGGCGGCACGTCTTCGCCTAGGCGTTCCAGCACGCCGAACCCGGTGAGGCCTGGCATCTGGATGTCGAGGAACACGAGGTCGGGGGCGAGTTCCCGGATCATCCGGACGGCTTCCTCGCCGTTGGTGGCTTCACCGACGAGCGTGAGGCCCGGCTCGCGGCCGAGGAAATTCCGCAGTCGATCCCGTCCCAGCGGTTCGTCGTCCACAATCATCACTCGGATGTCCGGTGCGGTCACGGGAACAGGATAGTCAGGAGTTTCGAGTTCGCCAACCGGTAGGCGAACGGGAGTTTCGGCTATTTCTCCCGGAGCTCCACTTCGCCATTCGGGCGGGCAATGGAGGGATCGGCCAGGAGCTCGGCCAGAGTGCGAAGGTAGAACTTGGTGGGACCGTCATCCGGCCAACGGGCGGCGATTGCTTCGAATCCTCTGGCGGATACAGCTTGGTCGCCGGCTTTGAAAGCCGCGAGGGCCGTGGCGAAGGCGGCGTGCAGATCCCCGAACGCGGGCGCGTCTTCCGCGCGGCCCACGAGTTCGTAAACTTCGACAGCCTTTTCGAAACCTTTCAGGACGAAGCGGCCGAGATAACGGGTCAGGAATCTGCCTTCGACCTGGGAATGGGTGGCGCTGGTCAGCAGGGTCAGGGTGCCGAGGTATTTGTTCAGCCCCTCCATGCGTGAGGCGAGGTTGATGTTCTCGCCGAACGCGGTGTAATCGAAGCGTTCGCGACTGCCGAAGTTGCCGACGTTTGCCTCGCCCGTATGCAGGCCGATGCGGGTGATCAGTTTGCGACCATTGTTTTCCTGAACTGTCTGCTGGCGGAAACGGAGCGCCGCATCACAGGCTCGCCAGGCATGGTCACTTTGGGGGTCCGGGGCGTTCCAGATGGCGAAGATGGCATCGCCTATGAACTTCACGACCGTGCCGTCAGTGGGGAAGACGCACTGGCCCACGGCGGTTTCGAAATACTGGTTCATCATGTGCGCCAAGGCGTCGGGGTCGAGACCCTCCGAGATGGTGGTGAAGCCGGCTATGTCGCTAAAAAAGATGGTAACTTCATGCTTGGTCGCACCGACTCGCATGAGTTCCTCGGCCCGCTCGCCGGCGAATTTGCGGGCGAGCTTTGGCGACAGATAGCTCGAGAGTGTCTGGAGGAGGAGTTGGGTCCGAAGGAATAGGCGGACCGAGTTAACCGTAATCGAATAGAGCCAGGCGGCGAACACCATGATGAGCAACACCAGCCAGGAGGTCCACAGGTGCCAGCCGACAAACAGCACGTAGGCGTTGACACAGAGAAGCAGCATGACGCCGCCCGCAAGCATCGAGGCCCGACCCGGCCGCAGCAGAAACAACCCCAGCCCGGCCAGCGCACCGAGCGCCGTGTAGAGCCACTGCTCCAGGCGGGCGGGCGGGCGTGTAAGCCAGTCGCCCCGGATCAGATTCAGCGCGGCGGTGGCCTGGATCTCGACCCCGGCGATGAACTTGCTCTGATCATCATCGTCGCTCACGAGCAGTCCGAACGGAGTCCGGTAGGAGTCTTTCCGTTCGCCGCTGTAACGGGTCAGCGTGCTGGCACCGATGAAGACCAGCTTGTTGCGAAAGAACTCGTCCGAAGTCAGGTTGGTGTTGAGGGCGGCGAAGAAGGGCGTGCGCGCAAGGTGGTAGGCGGGACCGTAGTAATTGAGCCAGCGCTCGCCTGCCGAAGACCTGGCGACCAATTCATTCAGGTTCGTCGCCTGGGTGACCGGAGCCTCAAGCAAACCTGCTGCCCGCCAGCTGAGGCTCAACTTGTTGGTGCTCTCGGCGGCGTAGTTCGGCGGGTGCTGTCGGACGACCTGATCTTCCGAAGGCACCATTTGGGCATGGCCCCAGCGACGGTTTGCCGCCCGGCGCAGACTCGCCATGGGCAGGTCCATCAGTGGATCGCGATTGGTCTGTCCCGCTTCGTAGTGAAAGCCCGCGGCCAGCACGACGCGACCGTTCCGCTGAATCGCCTTGGCGAGGAGATCGTCGTCGACCGGGTTGGCAAACCGGTTCTCGATGAAGACAATGTCGAACACGACCCCGGCTGCTCCGGCGTCAGTCATGCGGTCCACCAAGTCCGCATGGAGCGAGCGCTTCCACGGTTCGTTCAGCGATTGGCCGAGCCGGGCGTGGGATTCTTCGTCGAGGTAAACGACTACGGCATTCGTCACCGGAATTCGCCCGCGTGCGGCGAGCAGGAGGTCATAGCTCAGGCTGCGCGGCCCGCTTTCCAGCTTCGCCATCAGGGCAAAACCCAGCAGCGCCGGCAGGAGCACGGCGACGATCAGGTAACTGTTGAGCTGGGCGACGAGCCGCCGCATCAGAAATTGAGCCTAAGGCTCGTGAACAGCGTGCGCTCACGGAACCATTCGTCGTGCAGGTTCAGCGGGTTCAGCCGGTAGTCCTGATCGCCGAGATTGAGGATGCCCACGCGGACTTCGCCCCGGCGTTGGAGGAACCGGTAGCCGACAAACAGGTCGCAGAACCAGACGTCTTCATCCGCCAGGGCAGGGGAGTAGCCTTCGCTCGACTGGTGGTTCCAGGAACCGCTGAGCTCACCGAAGAAACCGCACTCGTGGGTGAAGCGGACGAAAGCCGAAACCTGATGCAGCGTCGCCGAGAGGTTCCGCGCGGGAGAACTGGCGATGCCCATGAGATTGGCCGGGTAGAGTTCATCGAGCTGTGAATCGGTGAGCCGATAGCTGGTGCCGGCCGCCCAATGCTCGCCGAGGAGCTGATTCACCGATATGCTCAAGGACTCTTCCTGATAGTCGATCTTACGGTTCACCGTGGTCGCGGGCGCAACCAGGCCGGCACCGGAAACGGTCCAGAGGAAGGCGCCAAAACTCTGATCGGCAGTGGACGTGAGCCGCTCAGCGGTGGCGATGACATAGGTCCGCGTGGAGAATTGGTGATCCAAGCCTACGCTGAGGGTCTCGAACTCCGAGCCCGGAGCAAGACCGGCGACCGATTCAGGCACCAGGCTGCGAAACGCCTGCGTGAAGCCTGCCACCTGAACCGGCTCCAGACGCACGCTCGTGTCGTAGTAGCTGCCGCCGAGCGACCGGGTCCAAGCGGCGCGCAGGTGGGTTTGCGGCAGGATCGCCCATTCAATGCCGACTTTCGGCGAGACCTTGTCGGCGGTCTGCTGCCCGGGCGAAAGTGGCGGCAGGTCGATATTGACCGGGTAGTCCAGTCGCTCGTAGCTGACACCGGCGGTAATTCGCACGGAACTCAGCACCTGCCAGAGGTCGTAGGAATAGACACTGATGCGGTCGAGATCGCTGTTCACCGACTGGCTGACCGGCGGGAGCACGAACGATCCCGGCAGTTGAAACGACGCGTAGGTTTGGCCGGCCGAAGTGTCGACGTCACCTTTTTGGTAGCGGACCCCGGCAATCAGCGAGTGCCGTCCCACGTTCCCCGCCTCAAACTGGGCGATGTGCTGGAGTTCGACCCCGTTGCCCGACAGGTCGCTGTCGTAGGTCGTCGCGAATGGCCGGTTCAGGAAGATGTTCGCCGCCGAGTTGGTGTTGGGCCGGCGCAGGACAGGGATGATGCCGTTGGTATCGGCGTAGGCAAAACGGTCGTCGAGGTGGCTGACGAGCAGAAGGGTGTCCTGGCCGGGCGACCATTGATGATGCCAGCCCGCGAACACGTTGGGTGCCTGTTCTTCCTTTGACCGGAAGCCTTTGCTGGCGGTGTTCGGATCGTAAAGCTGGCGGGTGTCGCCGCTGTCGTAGCGGTTGTAATTCACCTGCGCGAACAGGCTGTCACTGAGGCCGAGCTGCCACTTGGCTTTGGCATAGAGCGAGATGCGCTCCTGGTCGGTGTTGGCGCCGAAGCCAGGGTCACTGCGGTATTCGGCATCGAGCGCGTAGCCGAAGTTGCCGAGGTTGCCGAACTGGGAGCCGCGTTCCGCCCACAGGCCGTTGCTGAAGTATTCCGTGGTCGAACTCAGGCCGAAACGGTTGCGCTCCAGCAGCCGGGAGTATTCCTGTTGGGAAACGTTCTGCGAAAGCGATCCGGCGCCCACGGGAGCGAGCAGGTTGGCGACGAGCAACTCACTGAACCACGGCGTCTCGTAGCGCAGATTGAACTGCCGTGGGTCGCGGATCGTGTCGTAGCTGCTGGCCAGAAACTGGTGGGCGCTGGCGTTGGCGTAATCGTCGGCCACCGCGCGGCTCGCAGCGCGAACGGCGGGCTGGACCATTCCAGCATCCCGGTAGACGGAGGCGAGGTTGGCGCCCCGCACCGCGCGGTCCTGGTCCAGCAGTTGGCGCGAGCGATAGACGGCCCGGTGGTCGTTCAAGGATCGGGACCGTTCGAGTTCCTGAACTGCGGCGTTGATCCGGTTGTCCTGTTGGGCGAGCAGCGCCGAATAAAGCCAGGCGGTGGGATCGTTGGGGTCAAGCTGCTTGGCCCGATCCAGTTCCTTGCCGGCGAACCCGAAGTTGTGCTCATCGGTGAACGCCTTCGCGATGTAGCTGCGCAGCACCGCGCGCGTGGGTTCGTGGGCGGCAGCGGCCTGCAAATCCTTCCGGCCACCTTCGAGATCGCCGCTGCGAATCCGGCACAGTCCACGACCGAGCCAGGCGTTGCCGAGGTGGGAATCCACGGCGAGGGCCTGCTCAAACCACGTGGTCGCGCCTTCGACCTGGTTGGCGGCGGCCAGCAGAAATCCCTTCAAGGCGAGCGCCTGGGCATTGCGCGGCGAGAGCTCCAAGGCCCGATCGAGGGCGGTTTCCGCAGCCCCGATTCGGCCGAAGCTGAATTCAAGTTCCGCAACCCGGGCCCGGGCGAAACCAAACTTGGGATTCGCCTCGGTTGCAGTGCGCGCAAGCGCGAGTGCCGCCGGCAGGTCGTTGCGCGCCTGGGCCGCGTAAGACGCCGCCAACAGGCGGGCGGCGTTGTTGGCGGGGGCGTCACCTTGGCCGGCCTTGTCTCCAAGCACGCTGGCAATAAGGGACCGGAGCGCGCTTGCTTCGGGCGAGTCCAGGCCCGCCAGCGCCGCGTTTGCGCGGCCAACCTGTCCGGCAGCAAGGGCGAGTTGCGCAAAATAGGTCCGCTCGGCTCCCGACGTTGGCGTGCGCTTCGCGGGATAAGCGGCCAGAGCGCCGGGCAGATCGCCGGTGCGGTAGGCCCGAAGCGAATCGGCCAGTGCCGGCTCACCTCCGAGTGGGAGCGCATCGGGATCAAGAATGGCGGGGTAAAACAGCACCCATTGCACCGCGGCGTTAGCGGCGAGCAGCCGCCGTTTGAAGGGAGCTTGGCCGGGTTCGACGATGGCCTCGTCTCCGGGAGCCAATTCGATTGCCCCAAACTCGTTGGTCAGACCTACCTTGCCTTCAAACAGGGCGACGAGCGTCCGGCCCCCGGGTTCCACGCGCAGGGCAAACTCGGTCCCCAAGATCGCTCCGGAGGCGAGTGGGGTCCGGAATTTTTGTTCCTTCGGTTTTCCCAGATCCCGAAGGAACATCCCGCCCTGACGAACTTCGATCTCGTAGTCGCCGTTTTTGCTGTCCGGGGGATGGATGACCTTGTCGGTCAACTCATCAAAGGCGAGCGGCGTGCCATCGGGGCGCTGAAGCTCGAGTCGGCTGAATTCACCGGTTCGCACCCGGTCCCCGGTCCTGACCACGTCGTCTTTTTTTGCGGGTTCGGCGGATTGAGCTCCTGCCCGCAGGACGGTGACCTCACCTTGGACGCTGAGAATCTTCAGCTCATAGGGCGGAGGGGGCGGAGCCGGTTCGGCTGCGTGCACAGCCAGAAGCGTCAACGACACGACGCCAAACAAGCGGCGGGCAAGGCGGAAAGATTTCATGGAGACATCCAAGGCGGTGGGCAGCAAAGCAGAACGCCCGCAACGAAACAACTATCGGGCCATTCGCAGCCCGGCGAACGGCACCTAACCTGCAGGCGAGCCATGGGCAGATCCGCCCGGTGTTGCGAGAAACCGGCCCGCCCCGGTGTCGAAGCTGAGGCGAAATGCTTATGGCGAACCCATTTTCAGAAGCGGGTCGTGCCGGAATACGATGGCTGTTCTTGACGAGCCAAGGCCCAACGGGTGCAACTTGGCCGTGGCGGCGCGGGGCCGGAACGCGGGCGGGCCTTGGTTGCTCCCAATGTTTCAATCTCGAACCCAGTTCAAACGCATGCATGGCAGGTATCTGATCGCGAGCATTCTTGCGGGAGTGCGACTCTTCGCGCAGGTCGAAGCGGGTTTCCATGTCAGGGTGGACACCTATTCGGCGCCGGGTGTCATCGGTGTGGGCTATGAAGTTCCAGCCGGTGAGAATCTGGCGTTCTACACGGGTTGGGAGTATGGCGACGACGTCCAACTCGCGGCCGGATCCGGCGTGATAGCCAACCTGCGTTTTGATTACTTTTCAAACTACTCCAAGACCGACGGCTGGACGTTTCGGCTTTACGAATTGGACCTCGGTTCGGGCCGGCCGGGGGCGCAAATCTACTCCCGTTCCGGGGACCTTCTGGCCGGCGGGGCGCTCGCGACCATTCATTTTGCCTACGACGTCGGCAACATCCTGCCCGCGAAGTTCTTTTACACCGTCCAGTTTTCCGGCATTGGAGATGGAAATGTCTCGGGGCTGATCGTTCCCAACCGCCTGGCGACGACGGGCAGTTCGGCACCGGGATTCCTGATCCATACCGCGGAGGAGTGGATGGAGACGTCGTTCACCGGTGACGGGATCGGCAGTGGTGACCTGGCGATTCTTTCGCCGCCAATCGCTCCTCCGGCACCAACGCCTCTGGGTCAGTCCGTGGTTCTTTCCGTCGGAGCCGTCGGCCACGGGCCGCTGGTGTTCCAGTGGCGACGCAATGGCGTCGTAATGCCGGGTGAGACCAAGGCGCAGCTTTCCTTGGGCGCCCTACGGGCGGAACACGCGGGCTATTACGAAGTGGCCGTGACGGACGGCACCGGAGTGGTTTTCAGCGAGCCGGTTCGGATCGAGCCAGCCCTCCCGGATCTGCCGTTCGCGGATTCCTTCACGGCCGCAGTTACCGGTGGTGCCTCCCTGATCGGTCTGAGTGGCGTCGGGCAGGGTGTGAATTTTGACGCGACGGCAGAGAAGGGGGAGCCCGCCCACGGTCCGCTGCCGGCCCAGGGAAGCCTGTGGCTTACCTGGCGCCCGGACGTCGATGGCATCGCCACCTTCTCAACGTTGGGGAGCGATTTCGACACCGTGCTGGCCGTTTATGAAAGGGCGCCCTTTGGAGCCAAGGGTTTTGCCGGCCTCATCCGGGTCGCCGCCAACGACGAAGCTGGCGACCCGTCGCATTCCAGCCGGGTGGATTTCAACGTTGAAACGGGGCACACCTACCTCCTCGCCTTGGACGGCAACGGCAGTTTGGGTCGGGGCGGTCGTGGGCACGCGGTTCTCAGTTGGAGCGTTGCGATTACCGGGGAGCGGTTGCCGCGGAATAGCCAGAGCCCTCCGGCGGTTGAGGTAGCCCCCGGCGCTCCTGTTAACCTGACCACTGTGGTCGAATCGCCGGCGGGAGCGATTGTTACCATCCGATGGTTCAGAGTGGTGCCGGGGGGCGTCGAATTTACCGGAAGTGTTGGCCCGTCAATCGACCTGTTGGCGGTCAACGAGGGATCGGTTGGCCGTTACTTCGCTGAGGCGACCGTAACTTACCCTGGAGGGTCTGTCCGGACCGTCGTAGTCGGGAATTTCGACGTGCAGTTACGCCTGGGTGACAATGAAGGCGATGAGGTGATTGCCTGGGATACCTTCGCCCTCAGCCGGGCCAATTCGCCCCAGAGAATCGTCCAGCCGGCACGACAGAAACTTCAGCGGGCAGGACTGGCGCGCGGAACGTCCGGCACCCAGATCTTCAGTTCGGTCGGTTCGACCCGCGAAGATGGCGAACCGGCCGCCTGCGGAGTCGTGGGCGCGGCGACCAGTTGGTATGCCTTGCAGGCCGAGGCGGACGGGGCCATCACCGTCGACACGGCGGGCAGCAATTTTGACACGGTGCTTGCGGTCTACACGGACACGGGAGAGGGCCCGGGCCTGTTTGACGGATTGCGTCCGGTCGTCTGCAACAATGATGCCTCCGCCACGGTGAAGACCAGCGCAGTGGAATTCTGCGGGAAGGCGGGGACCGTCTACTTCGTTCAGGTCGATGGTGTCGCCGGTGCGGTCGGAATAGTGAAGCTCAACTTCGCCATGCGCAACGATCCGCCCGGGACGGTATGCGGCGTCGAAGACGACTCGTGCCGGCAACGCGCCGGACTGCATTATGCGCCGCCGGGTGGGCAGTTGACGCTTGCTCCTGAAATCCTGAACCAGCCTCCATTTTCCGTGGAGTGGTTGCGCAACGGCCAGGTCATCGAGGGTGCCAAGAGCGAGGTCCTGGTGCTCGATTCCCCGAAGGCCGGTGATTACCAGCTTCGCCTGACGTCGCGCTTTGGCCGCAGCGAACGCCCGGTAGGAGCGGTCCGGATCCTTGACGCGGGTGAAATCGCCATGGGCGTCGATTTCCTCTGCGACGGGCGGATGCGCCTGCTGCCGACGGGTGCCCCCGGTCAGAGCCTGATCATCGAGCGGTCCGCAGACCTTGTGACTTGGACACCGGTCGGGACAAATGCCCCGCCCACCGGCGTTGGCGAGTATCTGGTGACGGCCTCCGAACAGGCGAGTTCCACTGTGTTCCGGCTGCGGTCGAGCGACATCCGGATCGGAATCTTTCGGCTGCCCGACGGCCGACTGCGCTTGCAGTCCATCGGGGCGCCCAACCAGCGCCTGGTCATCGAGCGGTCCACCGATCTGGAGGCTTGGACCCCGATTTCGACGAATGCGCCGCCGTCGGGAGTGGCCGAACTGGTGCTGCCAGTCCCGGATCAGGTAGGCCCGGCGGCCTTCCGGGTGCGCGCGAACTAGGCATCCGTCCTACCGGGTGCCGATGCGGAACAGGTGTTCCGCCGACCGGATGAACAGGCTGCCGTTCTCTACGGCGTAGCTCGCCAGGGTGCGTTCACGGAGCTCGTTCTTCGCCAGCAACTCAAAGGTTTTTCCGGGCTTCACCACGAAACCGGTTCCGGTCTCGTTCTGGAAATAGATCCGACCGTCCGCGAATACCGGCGAGGCGGAAATATCGCCCCCGAGGCGTTCCGACCAATGCACCTTGCCGGTGCGCGCGTCCACGGCTGACCCGATTCCGGCGTCCGAGACAAAGTAAAGCTCATCGCCCACCAGCAGCATGGACGGCGTGTTCGGCGCCCCCTTGGCCGCGGTCCACGCGACGTGCGTGCCGCTCACGTCGCCCCGCGCGCCCGCCGGACGGATGGCATGCACGATGGGCCGGTCATAACCGCTGCCAAGGAAGAGCAACCCGAGGCCGAACACCGGTCGTGGAACCACGGAATAGCCCTCGCCGTAAAGCACGCGCCACAGCTCGCGTCCGTCGGCCGGGTCATATGCGCAGACGGCGCCGCTGCCTGGGCTGATGACCTGGGTGACGCCATCGACTTCAAGGGCAAGCGGTGTGCAGAAGGAGAATTTGCGCTTGGCCGGAGTGATCCGCTCCGTCTTCCACAGCACCTCGCCGGTCTTCGCGCTTAGGGCCACGACGAACGGGGAATCGGCGCCATCGCCGCTGAAGATCAACCGCTCCCCGACGAGGGCGGGTGAACCGCCGTTGCCATGGACGGGCGAATAGCCCAGCGCCGACTGGCGCCAGAGGATCTTGCCCGAGGTGTCCAGGCACGCCGTGCCGAGGTGGCCGAAATGAACGTAGATCCTGCCGTCGCGAACAATCGGGGTCGGGCTGGCGCGGCCGTTCTTACCATGCGCGGCGCCGCCCTGATCCGGGGTGAACACCTCGGCGTCCCAGAGGGATTTTCCCGAGGCGGCCTCGAAGCAGAGCGCCCGGAGCGACAGGGCCTTCGAGTTGGGCTGTTCGACGGCGGTGGTCAGGTAGAGGCGTCCGCCGACCAGCACGGGCGAGGACCAACCCGCTCCCGGAACCGGAACCTTCCAGGCGATGTTGTTGGTCGCGCTCCATTGGACCGGCACATTCGTCGCGAGCGAATGGCCCTGTCCGGTTGGCCCGCGGAATTCCGGCCAATCAAGGGCCTGCGCGGCGGTGGCGGCGAGAGTGGCGACGAGCAGCAGCGTTGGTTTCACCGGGATCATGATATGGAATCCGATCCCGCGCGGCAACGCGGCGGGTGATGGACACACGAGGGCTTTTTCACCGCTGGGAGCTGACCTGATTGATCGTGCCCCAGAAAGAACCCCGCAGCGCCTTGCCACCCATCTCGCCGTCCACGTTGTATTTCAGCTCAAACTGCATCACCGGTTTCAGGTCGGGGATTTCGAGGAACACCGTGCGGCCGTCGCCGATGACTTTTGCAGACTTCACACTGACTTCGTCGCGGCCTTCCTTCTGCGGATCGGCCACGGACCAGTCCTTCGAACCGTATTGCTCGGCGTAGCGGTAGCCCCATTGCTTGAGGCTGTAGCTGCCGGGGTCGTTGCCGGTCTTGGGATCCAGCCGCCGGGTAAAGGTCACTTCGAGGCCGCCCGGCTTCACCGCCCACCGCACCGGCAGGCTGGGAGTGCGCCCGGTGAAGCGCACGCGTTGCAGCGCCCCGTCCTTCACGGCGCTGGTCTGCCAACCGGTGCTGCCGGCCACGTAGAGCGCGCCGTCCTTGGGGTTGAAGGTCGCGCGATTCGGGCCGCTGAGGAACTTCACCGGCAGCGGCACCACGGCGCCGTTCACGGCGATAGCGGCACCGGCGCCCTCGCCGGTGTCAGTGCTGCGGGCGCCCCCGCCCGCAGAGCCGCCCACCTCATCCCGCAGCACGAGCATCGCGGTGCAGCGGCCCCAGAGCAGGTGCAGCAGCTGGCCGCCGAGCGGACCCCATTGCCCGGGCGGAATCCACACCTGCGACCCGCTCGAATTGTCCACGCCGTGCGGCAGCCAGCACAGGGGCGCATCGTAGCCGAGCGGCCGCGTGGCGGTGACCTTCGGCCCGCCGTAGCCACCGTAAAGGCCCACGTTGTCCGGGCGGACTTCCCAGATGCCGGACGACGGTGTCCAGGTGCCTTGCTGCGGCGCGGCGGTGAGCACCCGGCCATCCGGGCGCACGCCGGAGCCGTTCGGATTGCGGAAGCCGGTTGCCAGCGTCTCCTGCCGGCTGCCATCGGCGGCGACGCGATGCAGGCCGAGCGGGTCCACGTAGTAGAAGTTGCCCGCGGAATCCGTTTCGAGGCAGGTCACGTAGTCGTGGCCACCGGTCGAGGTGGCGATGCCGTCGAAGAAGTTTTCGTAGAAGTCGGCCTCGCCGTCGCCGTTCTCGTCGTGCAGGCGGGTGATTCGGTCGCGGCCGAGCACGAAGACTTTCCCGTCGCGGACCTTGAGGCCGAGCGGCTGGAACAGGCCTGTGGCGTAGCGCTGCCACTTCAGCTCGCGCAGGGAATCGTCAATGCCCGTCACGCGCCACACGTCGCCGTGGATGGTGCAAAGGTAGCCCGCGCCGTCCGGCGTGAAGTCCACGCCCGAGGCAAACAGGAGCGCCTTGGCCGGGTTGTCGTAAGGCAGCGTGAGCGTGTCCACCGCGAGGAAGTCGGTGTCGGGCCCACGCTGGCCGCGGGTGGTGAGGGTGGGCCAGCGCGTGATTCGCTGCCCGATCAGTTCTGCCGGCCTGCCCACCTTGTCCAGGATTCCAAACGGTTTTACGCGTTCGGCCCCGCTGCTGGGTCCTGCGCCAATACTTCCCGGCCCGTTTGGCCAGCACGCGACCTTGACCGTCCGGATGCTCTGGCCCGGGGGCACGATTAACACACCGGCATGAACCTTCTTTCCGGTGGCATCCAACCACGACTTTGTTCCCAGTTTGAGGTTCGGTTCGGCAGCGTCGGCAGTGGTGGCGGACGGCGAATCGATCACCGCGATCATCGGTTGCTTTTCACCCGCCAGGATGTGGTCCCATTCCACTCCGGGAATGCGCGTCACCGCCGGCGAATCGGTTTCGAACAGCACGATGGTTCTTGGCTTGGTTGAGGGCGCAAACTGGAACGAGCGGAGGAAATACCGATGTCCCCCGGAAACGGCGGCTCCCTGTGTCTCGAGGACTTGGCTTCCTTCAATTTCGTATTCGAGCACCGCTCCTAGGGCTGTAAGCCGAACGCCAACGAACCGCGTTTTTGGTTCAGTGGGATCGGGTGGTGGGGTCAGGAATGCGACCTCTCCGGCAATCTTGGGCATCCCGATCAATCCAAATCGGGCCGGATCAAAGCTCAAATACCTTCCGCTTCCGAAACTCCAAGTTCCCCGGAGAGTGCAAGTCTGGGTGTCATACACCATCGCGACGCTGTCTGGAACCACCCGCAAACCGTTGTGATGGCTCGTCCGTATTGAAAGCGCTTTGGCGATCACCGAGCCGTCGGGTAGGCGCAGATTCGAAGCGAGGAATGGCCCCACGTCCGTCTCCTGCCAGCGGTTGTCCACCCAGTCCTTCTCGCCCTGTGAGCCCGGTTCACGGCCGGAGATGGCCGGTTCGCCGGCCGCCGGTTTCGGCATCGCCTTGGCAAGTGGACGGGTGCCACCGACGGCGGGGGTGGCAGGCGTTGGCAGCGTGGTGAGGTCCACCGCGACGCCGTCGGATCGCCGCCATGGAGTGAGCGAGGCCGTTTCCCCTTTGCCGCTCGATTGGTCGTTGATCACCAAGTCTTCGATCAGGCCGTCGCAGCCCAGGCCGCCTTCCACCAGGCGTCCCACGGCAATTTGCGCCGGGTTGCCGTCGGGCTCGGCGCTCCGTTTGAACGCCTGCCGGACGAGTTCGCGGCCGTCCACCGAAAGCCGGGCGGCTTCCGTCGAATAGTGGAGGACCACCGAATGCCACTGGCCGTCGCAGATGTCCTTGCCCGAGCGCAGTTCTGCCGGCGTCGCGCCGGGGAGGTAGAGGCTCAGTTCGCCGGTGCCAGCGTAGGTGTAAAGCTCCCAGTGGGTCGGCGACGACTTGGCCTCGCTGGCGGCGATGAGGTTGAACTGCGCCTTGCTGCCCAAACGCACCCGGGCCGCGACCCGCAGCGGCGGTTTCCGGAACCACGGTTTGCCGTCGAGCACCAGACCGGTCACGCGGGCGTCGAGCGCGGGGCCGGACTGGCCCGCGACGATGGCTGCGCGGACCGCAGGCAAGCTGCCCGCGCTACTGGGCAGGCTGGCAGCCTGCCCTACTATGGCAGCGGACTTCTTGCGCGCCGGCACCGGCGAGGGCGCCTGCGCCGCTAACGGCGCGAGTTTCTCCAAGCCGGACAATTCCTTCTTCAGCTTCACCTCGGCGTCTTCCTCGGTGTGGCCGATGAGGCCGACCGGACCGCGCCAGCCGCTGGCGTTCACGATCTGGAGCAGGCGCACCTCCTCCTCGCCGGTCCCGAGCGGGATGATCTTTTTCCCGACCCTGTCACCTTCCCAGATCATGCCGTTGAGGTTCAGGACGAGCAGGTGCGGCTGCATCAGGCGAAGCTGCTCCGCAAAGTCGTCAATGTGGCTGTGGGCGTGGTGGAAGTTGTAAACGATGCCCACGTTGGTGTGTCCCGCGGCCTTGAGCTTCGCGATGATCGCAACCTGGTTCATCGGCTCGCCAAACCAGCCGAGGTGGTTGTAGAGCGCCACCGTGCAACCCAGCTTGGCCGCCGCAGCGCAGATCGGGACCAGCGTGGTCACGGCCCCGTCGAGCTTCTGGGCGAGCTTCGCGGCGTCGGACTCCGGCTCGGTGCCCATCGTGACCCAGAGCTGCGGATGAACCTTGTTCCGCTCCAGGCAGGCGAGGATCGCCTTCGCCTCGTCGTTGAGCGCCGCGGGGAACCACCACGCCGTGATCTCGATGCCATGCTTTCGCATCGCGGCGACCTCGGCGTCAAAGGTCGGGATGTGTTCGGCGCGCCAGTCGTAGGCGAGCCGGTGGATGCCGAGGCGGTCGAGCATCGCGGCGCGTTCCTCCGGTCCGCGCTTCTGCGAGTCGAACGGCACGATGCACCACGCGACAAGGTTGGTGCGGGCGAAGTTGCCGCTCGGCGGCAGCGCGGCGGACAGGCGGCTCAGCGGCACGAGCACGGCGACAAGGAACAGGGCAAAGCGGCGGAACATGGCGTGCCCCGCTTATGGCCGAACCGCCGGCCGTTTGAAACGCGAAACGAGGGGGCAGGCAAAACGTCGCACCGAGGCCGTTAGAAATGGGAGGGGTTTGATCGGTTTCGGAGGATGTCGCGGCCGGAGCGGGCCGGTAATTCGCATTGACGCCGGCAGGTCCTTTGCCTCACTCGCGGGTAACAATGAGCGTTTTTCTCCCAACCGCCTTTCTCCGCCGGTTGGCCGCGTGGCCGGCCGTATGGATTGCTATGCTGTTCGCGTCCGTGACCGGCCCGAGCCTGCGGGCCGACGTGCCGGTGAACATGGACAACAAGGTGCTCGACAACCGGCTCGTCTTTTTCCCCGACGGTTCGAAGCTGGTTGGAACCCAATACCGGGCGCAGCTCTACCTCGTCACGGGGACGACCTACGCCGAGGTGGGGCCGCCCATGCGGTTCAGGACTGAAGGCACGAGCTCTCCGGGAACTTGGAGCGGCAAGTCGGTGACCCTGCCGGGTATCGCGGAACGGCAGACAGTCAAACTTGCGGTCGGTGTCTGGGACGACAGCCGCTTTGCCACGTTTGAGGATGCGATCGTGGGACGCTCCTTCGCCGGGCGGACGGCGCCGTTCAACTACGCCTTTGCGCCGAGCGAGCCGCCGTCGGTTCCGGATTCGTGGATGAAAAACTTCCCGGGCCTGACGCTGACGGACTACGCCCTGGTGCCGCCAACGCTCGACCCTCCGTCTTTTGCGGATGTGCCCGAGTTGGGGGTTTCGCAGGGGCAATTGAGCGCTTCCTTCGGGGGCCGCCCCGCGCCGGGAACCGTCTTTGAACTGGTCAGCGGCCCGGCGGGCTTCGTGCTGGCTGCCAACGGCGTGTGGTCGTGGACGCCCGCCGAGGCGAACGGCCCCGGGGTATTTACGGTCCGGGTGGTGGTGCGGGCTGCGACGAATCCGGCCGTTTTTCAAAATGGTGAATTTCAGGTGACGGTGAGCGAGGTGAACACGGCGCCGGTGCTGGCGGTGGGGGACCGGACGAGTGCGGACCTGCAGCCGCAGAGCT
>JAYUSF010000138.1:0-5612 GCA_043755815.1 Verrucomicrobiota bacterium | reverse complement strand
GGGCCGTTCCCCCGCCTTGGGTTCGTGGGCGAGGATGCTGATGGTGCCGTTGGGCTGGAGGCAGTGGACCACGCGGGTGCCGGCGCTCACGCCCACGCGCAGCCGTTCGTGGCCGATGGGCACGCGCCCATCGGGGCCGACTTGGAGCGCGGTGCGGCGGCTCCAGATGTAGGGCCACCAAGGGCAGCGCGGCCCGGCCCGCAACACGCTGCGCTTTTCCCGTTGCGCGGCGCGGGCGGCGGCGTTGGGCGTGCGCTGGAGTTCGCGGTGGATCTCGTGGGCGTTGCGGTGGCGGCGCAGGTCGGGCAGGAGGCGGTTGGCCGCTTCGGGCGTGGTGATGGTTTCGGCGGCGAAGAGGGCGGGTAGGCGGCCCTGCCAGTATTGGTGCTGGCGTCCGATCTTGCCCTTGGCCTGGGGCGTGCGCGCGTAACGCAGCGAGACGCCATAAAAGTGGAGCGCGGCCCCGAGCTGGGTCAGCGCGTCGGGAGGCTGGGGGAAGAACAGGCTGTGGCAGTCGACATAAAGTTCCAGCGGCAGGCCATGCTCGGCGAAGGCGGCGGGCAGGAAGTCGAAGTAGGCGAGCAAGTCCTCGGCGTGATAAATGGTGGCCCCGGTGCAGACGCGCGAGCAGTCATCCAGCAGATCCAGGAGGGGATAGTTTTTCTGGTCGTCCGGGAACCAGCGGTGGGGCGTGGCATCAAGCTGCCAGAGCGCGCCGCTCTTCAGGCACTGCCAGCGGCGCGCGGAGGCGGGCGGGCGGGGAGGCGGGAGCGGATGAGCGAGGTTCTGGGTGATGGCCCAGCGCCGGACGGTGGCCGGATCGATGCGGACGCCCAGGCGGCGATGGACTTCGGAGGCGGCGCAGCGATAAGGCGCGGGTGGTTTGGTGGAGAGCAGTTTGCGCAGGAGTGGGGCGGTGCCGTGGGGCCAGTCGGGAGCGTGATCGCCGCCGGAGGTTCCGGGCGTCCAGCGGTCCTCGTGGTGGCGTGCCGCGGCCCGGAGATAGTCGCTGTAAAGTTCGTAGAAGCGGGTCCGGCCCAGGCCGAGCCTGGCGGCGGCGGTGACGGCGGAGACTTCGGCCCGGCGGAAGGCGGCGAGGAGTTCGCGGATCAGGGGCGCCCCAAGACGATGGGCAAGCTGACGATAATGTTTTTCAAGGCCGCGAGACTGGGGTCGCCGGGCGAACCTGGCGAGCGCGGGCACCCGGCCCTGCGGGCCTTCCGTCGGCCTGCGCTACGCTCCGGCCTCCTCCAGGCCCACAGGGCCGGGCATGTTCGCCTTTGCTCGCACGCTTGTCCGGGTTTGCTCGCACACTGTTCGCCTTTGCTCGCAACGCGACAGTCCGGCGCGTGCGACGGACTTGCAGGCTGGTTTCGTTCCTCGGCGCCCTAAGAAGCCTCAGCGGGTGAAAAAAGCTGTCCGGTTTCGGGGCGGGCGGCCATTCAATGGGCAAAGGGTGAACACGGAAGCACAACTGTTGCGGGAGTTCGCGGCGTCGGGATCGGAGGTGGCCTTCACCGAATTGGTGAAACGGCACGCCGGGATCGTCCGTGCGGCGGCCTTGCGGCAGACCGCTAATCCACACCTTGCCGAGGAGGTGACGCAGGGAGTGTTCATGCTCCTGGCGCGTAAGGCGGCGGCGCTGAGGCCCGAGGTCGTCCTGCTGGGCTGGCTGCTGCAGGCCACGCGCTTTGCCGCTGCCGATCTGCTGAAAGCTGAGCGCCGCCGCCGCCACCGGGAAACTGTCGCCTACCAAATGAACTCCACCACCGCCGAATCGAATCCGGAAACCGACCGCCTCTGGGAGCAGGTGGCCCCAGTTCTGGACGCCAGCCTGGAGCAATTGCGGGAAACGGACCGGCACGCGCTGCTGCTCCGTTTCTTCCAGAATTGCAGCCTGGCGGAAGTCGGATCCGCATTGGGCCTCGCCGAGGAAGCCGCCCGCAAGCGGGTCAGCCGGGCCCTGGAGAAACTGCGGGAGGAACTCCGGCGCCAAGGGGTGTTCGCGTCGGCGGCCGCGTTGCCCGGGTTGCTGTCGAACCAGGCCGTCGGAACGCCGGCCGCCGAGTTGGTCGGGCCGACCGTTTCGGCGGCGTTGACACCCGGGGCCATCGGCTCGGCGAAGGCCTTGGGGTTGTCCAAGGTCGTCGCGACCGAGATGGCCTGGGCCGGGGTCCGTGCCTGGGTGGCGACCGCTGCGACCGCCCTGGTCCTGTTGGGCGGAGTCGGCTGGTTGGGGCAGGTGGCATGGGAGCGCTGGCAGGCCCGGATCGTCCTTGCTGACGGCGACTATCGGGTGGCCGGCTTCCGGGACGCGCGGGTCGTGCATGGTTTCATTCGTGACCTTCAGGAGCGGCTTCGGGCCGGAGAACGAGGCGCGGTGGCCCGGGCGATTCGCTATCCGCTTTCTGTGACCGGGCGGGCGTTCCCGGCACCGGTCACCGGAGAAGCCGCAGTGCTGGCGGCGTTTGAGCGGATCTTCACGGAGTCGGTCGCCGGCGAAATTCTCAAGTGCCCGGCCCAGCAGCTCCATTGCACGCCGCAGGGAGTCATGATCGGCGGCGGCTCAGTCTGGATTGCGCCGGACGCCGCCACGGGCGAACCTCGGATTGCGGTCATCAACCTGCCATGAAAAGCCTGCCTACCCACTTGGATGAACCGGACCAGCCGGCCGAGGCCCGCGGTTTCACGCTGATCGAACTGCTGACGGTGGTCGCTGTGATCGGGGTATTGGCCGGCCTGCTCCTGCCGGCGCTTGCTAAGGCCAAAGCGCGGGCGAAATCGGTAAACTGTGTTTCGAACCTGCGCCAGTTGGGTCTGGGCCTTCACCTCTACGCGCAGAGCGACGCGGAGGGAAAGCTGCCGCCCGATCCGCAGGGGGACAACGCTCCGGCTTGGGTGATGGCCCTGGTGCCCCAACTAGGCTCGGTGGAAGGAATCCGCATCTGCCCGGCCGATGTTTTTGGCCAGGAGCGTCGCCGCTGGAATCGCTCCAGCTACGTCCGCAACGAATACACCGCGCGCGAACCGAAGCCGTCCGAAGACGAAACCGCGCTGACCCCGCCGGGATTCGACCGCACCCTGGTCATCAACCGCGCCACGCTGCGCCTCGGCGACCTCCCCCGTCCCAGCGAAACCTTCCTCACCTTTGAGGGGGCCAATCTGGGCGTCGTCTTTCCCCCGTTGGCCGCCCGTCCGATCCCGGTTCCGGCCTTTGATGACCATACCCATCCCGACACCTGGATCTTCGGCTGGCCGCATGTGCTTGCAGACATCGACCCCTACCGGCACGGCAAGGGGGCCAACTACCTGTTTGCGGACGGCCATGTGATGGCCGTGGCGGCCGATAGCCTGCGCCAACAGGTCGAATCCGGTGATAATTTTGCGGCAATCCAGGAGTAGCGAATGGCTCTGAAACCGTTAGCGTCATAGTTAGTTAGCCGAGTCCGTTGAGCGCTTGAACCCCGCCGCCCGGTCTGTCCCGTGGAAGGGCGGGCGGCCCATCCATATATCCGAACATGAAAACACTCTTCCAGAAAGCGACCTGCCTGATGGCGCTCGGCTGGCTTGCCTGCCGGCTGCTCGCGCAAGTCAGCCTGGACAATCCGGCGCTTCCGGTGATCAACCTGACCATCACTTCACCCGCGGAAGGGGATGGCTTTCCGCTGGGCGTCGACATTCCGATCTTGGCCACCGCGGAAGATTCGCAGGGTGCGATCACACGCCTAGAATTCCTGGCCGATGGCAAGGTGATCGGGGTTTCCGAGATCCTGACGCTGCTTCCCATTCCGCCGGGCCAACTGGTGAATCATGAATTCGTGTGGCGGGACGCGCCGTTTGGACAGCACGAGTTGCGAGTGCGCGGGCAGGGAACGCTCGAACTCCCTGTGCTTTCGGCACCCACGCTGATCAAGGTGGGGCAGATCAAACCGGCCGCCGCCATCCTCCTGACCCAGCCGGCAGACTTGGCCGAGTTTCGCACGGGTTCCGACGTCGAGTTGGTCTCCGAAGCCACCGATCCACGCGGGCTGATCCAGACCGTCGATTTCTACGCCAACAGCGAAAAGATCGGCACGTCGGTCGTCGATTTCTGCCCGCCCTGCCTCACTCCGCCGTGTCCCCTTCGTCCCTGTATACTGCCGCCGGTGGGCGCCACCCTCACCCACCACCTGACGTGGCGGCAGCCGGCCGAAGGGAAATACGCCGTCGAAGCACGGTCGGTGCTGGCCGATGGGAGCGCGGTCGTCTCGCAATCGGTCCGGATTGCCGTTGCTGGAAAGCCGGTGGCGACATTGAAATGGGTTTCGCCGCTGACCGGTTCGAGCTGGGTGACGACGGATCGTATTCCCTTCGAGCTGACCGCGACGGACCCCGCGGGTGAAATCCGTCGGGTCGAGTTTTTCGCCGGTGAAAAGAAATTGGGCGTTTCGGAAATCCTGACCAAAGAGGCGATCATTCCGGGCCGGCCGCGGGAGCATGGTTTCCTTTGGGCCAATCCTCCTCCGGGAACGCATGTGCTGCTGGCCCGGGCAGTGGACACCGGTGGCGCCAGGGTTGAGTCGCGAGGGAATGAGATCCGCGTCGTGGCTCAGCCTCCCACCGTGACGGTGACCACGGTTCAGCCGTTCGCCTTGGAAGGCGGCCTGTTCAATTACGGCGAATTCGCCGTCGAGCGGACCGGTGACCTCACCCGGGAACTCGCGCTGTCTTTTGAGATGTCCGGGGAGGCCCGGCGTGGGGCCGATTACTGGCTGGAACTGGATCCCTGCGATGCCTGTGCGAGGCCAAGCGTGGAGCTGGTTGGCACCGAGATCCGCTTCGGTGCCGGGCAAAACACGGTTCGGGTGGGCCTGCATGCGACGTGGGACGGACTCCTGACGGTCGTTGAATCCATCGGCGAACGGGCCACGCTGACCGTGCAGCCGCCGGTCATTCCGGCGATCGTCGGTGCCGTGCCGCCTTACCTTGTGGGTGAACCCGGCACGGCGAAAGTGCTCGTGGTCGACCGGCGGGCACCCGATGCGGCCGAGGTCATCCTGATTGAGCCGACCGAAGGGGCGTCCCTGGCGCTCGGCGGCGCGCACCTGCTCCGGGCCATTGCCGTGGATCCGGTCGGTTCGATCCGGAGGGTGGAGTTTGCGTCCGACGGAAAGGTCATCGGCCTCTCGGAGCATCTCACGCGGGAGTTCGACCTTCCGGGCAAGCTCCGCCTCCACGAGGTCCTGTGGTTCCCTGCCGACCCCGCGCTCCGGGGCGAGCATACGCTGCAGGCCTGGGCCAAGGACGCCGCCGGTCAGGAACTGGAATCGCGACCGGTCAAGGTCAAGCTGACGGGCGGGCCGGAAGACCTGCCGACCGTCACGATCGCTCCGGGCAAAACGCCCGCGTTTGAAACCGGCGATCTCAAGAGCCGCTCCGGCAGCTTTGTGGTCAGCCGCAAAGGTGGGGATGGGAACGCCAACGCGCTCATGGTCTACGCGCAGGTGACCGGTTCCGCTGGTTGGGACCGGGACTACCATTGGACTTTCTATGTGGACGATAGCACGGGGCAGCCCCGTCCGTCCGGCGCGTTCCTGCCGGTCATCATCCCGGCCGGGGCGGACCAGGTGGCG
>JAYUSF010000137.1:0-5627 GCA_043755815.1 Verrucomicrobiota bacterium | reverse complement strand
CCAGTCGCGCCGAGATTTTTGCCAAGCTGCGGGGCAAGCGACCATGAAGTTCGAATCCAACCCGAACTCCAAAGTGGCAGGCCAACGGCCTGCGACATCACAGCCCATGGCAACGCCCTGGGTGGACGGAATGAAAACCGCCAGCCCTGAAGGGGCGGCACAGGCGCGTCATGTTTTGTGCCGCCCTTTCAGGGCTCGGTCGCTATTGGGCCCGAACCCAGGGCGTTGCCCTGGGCTCTGTTGTCCCGCCTCTTTGAGGCTTCAGCTTCGGAGTTCGGATTCAAAGCATCGCCGCGAAGTTCACCGCTTTTCCCCATGACCCTATCACGTTGCGTCCCGCTCGTTGCCGCCTTGAGCGTGCTGCTTGCTGCCTCCGTCCACGCCGCCTCCCTGCTCCTCTCCGGCGGCATCCTCCACACCGTTTCCGGGCCGACGCTGACCAATGCCTCGTTGCTCGTCCGCGACGGCAAGATCGCCGCCGTCGGCCAGACCATCACGGAGGCCGCCGACCAGTCGCTCGACCTGAAGGGCCAGCACGTCTTCCCCGGCCTCATCGCGCCGATGACCGTGCTCGGCTTGCAGGAAATCGACGGCGTGCGCGCCACCCGCGACACGACCGAGTCCGGTGAATTCCATCCCGACGTGCTGTCGTGGGTCTCGGTGAATCCCGATTCCGAACTCCTCCCGGTCGCCCGCGCCAACGGCTACACGCACGCCCAGCCGATTCCGCTCGGGGGCGTGGTCAGCGGCCAGTCGGCCGTCATCGCGCTCGCCGGCTGGACCATCGAGGATCTCGCCGTGAAACGCGCGACGGCGCTCCATGTCTTCTGGCCGTCCTTCGCGCTCGACACCACGCCCAAGGAACGCGCCGCGAATCCCGCGAACTGGAAGTCGCTCGAAGACCAGGCCAAAGCCCGCGACAAAAAACTTCGCGAACTCGACGAGTTCTTCAACGAGGCCGAGGCCTATGCCAAGGCGAAGTCCGCCGCGAAGAATACCAATGCCTTCAAGCCCGTGCCCGCGTGGGAGGCCATGCTCCCCGTCGTCCGCGGCGAGTTGCCGCTGAACGTCCACGCCGACGAAGTGCGCCAGATCCGTTCCGCCGTCGAATGGGTCACCAAGCGCAAGCTCAAGGCCGCGCTCGCTGGCGGTCGCGATGCCTGGCGCGTGGCCGACCTGCTGGCGACCAACAAGATTCCAGTGTTGTTCGAGCACGTCTTTACCCAACCTGCGCGCGACACCGATCCTTACGACGTCCATTACGCCGCGCCCGCTGTGCTGGCCCGCTCCGGCGTCAAAGTCTCCTTTACCGACGGCACGGACCGCTTTGGCGCGTCCAACGTCCGCAACGTGCCCTACGCCGCCGCCCAGGCGATGGCCTTCGGTCTATCCCGCGAGGAAGCCATCCGCGGCCTGACGCTGTATCCCGCGGAAGCCCTCGGCGTCGCCGACCGCCTCGGTTCGCTGGAGCCCGGCAAGGAAGCCAGTTTCTTCGTGGCCGACGGCGACATCCTGGATATCCGCACTCAGGTGAAGCGCCTGTGGATCGCCGGGAAGGAAGTCAGCCTCGAATCCCGTCACACCCGGCTCTACGACCGGTATCGCAACCGGCCGAAACCTTGAGGGCGGTCCGGCAGTCTCCTGTTCCGAACATGAAAGCTTACTCACTACTCCTCCTTCCCCTGTTCACCGCCGCGGCCCTGCCCATGTGGGCTGGCACTCCGAAGGTCGTGGAAAAGGCCCCCACGGTCGAAGCCTCCGACCAAGACGGCGCCGTCTGGAAGCTCGCCGACCAAACCGGCAAGAGCGCCGTGCTGTTCTATTTTTATCCCAAGGACGACACCCCGGGCTGCACCAAGGAAGCCTGCGGCCTGCGCGACCGCATGAGCGACCTGCAAAGGGACGGCGTCGCCGTCGTGGGCGTCAGCCGGGACGATGCGGCCAGCCACCGGAAGTTCCGGGAGAAGTTCAAAATCAACTTCCCGCTGCTCGTGGACACCGACGGCAAGCTGACGGAAGCATTCGGAGCGGCGATGGAAGGCCGGCCGATGTCGCGCCGGATCAGCTTCCTGATCGCGAAGGATGGAAGGATCACCCACGTCACCGACAACAAGGACGCGCAGGTGCATCTGGATGAGATGAAGGACGCCATCGCCAATCTGACAAAGGCGAAGTAGGCGCGGGAACATCCCCGACGCCACCCGGCCCGGTGATTGCAGGGCCTTCGTTTTTCCAACTGGTTACCGACGTCGCTCAGTGCGGTTTGGCCGACAACTGCTTGGCCGGGTCGTAGGCATCGGCCGGCACGGGCCGCAGATCCCAGATCAGGCCGGTCCACGACATCACCTTGAGCAGGTAGAACGTGACATCCAGTTCCCACCAATAGAAACCCTGCCGGACGGTGCCCATGTGCCGGTGATGGTTGTTGTGCCAGCCCTCCCCCATGGTGATGAGCGCGAGCAGGAAGCTGTTCCGGCTGTCGTCGGTGGTGTCGTAGCGCTTGTTACCCCAGACGTGGGCCATGGAATTGATGCAGGAGGTGCCGTGGAACAGCGCCGTGGTGCTGATGAAGAAACCCCAGACGAGCATCTGCCAACCGCTGGTGCCCAGGCCGGGGAACTTCACTTCGAGGAACTTGCCGAAACCGAACAGTCCGAGGGCAAACAGGAACGGAACGAGCGCATCGAAACGGTTCAGGAAGACGAGTTCCGGGAACTTGGCGAGATCCTTCACCCGGGTGTAGTCGGTGGGGAAGTTCTTGGCGCTGGTGATCCAGCCAACGTGGGCCCACATGAATCCATGCTGCCGCGGTGAGTGCTTGTCGTCTTCCTCATCCGAATGCTGATGGTGGTGCCGGTGGGAATAAGCCCACCAGAGGGCCCCGCGCTGAACACAGGTGCCGCCCCACACGGCGAGGACGAACTGCCAGGCCCGCGACGTTGAAAACGTGCGGTGCGAAAAATACCGGTGGAAAAACCCGGTCACCGCGAACATGCGCGCAAAGTAGAAGAACACCGCCGCGCCGACGGCAAACCAGCTCCAACCGGTCCAGATCACGCCCAGGCAGCCGACATGCAGGATCACGAAGGGAATGCAGCGGATCCATTCCACCCGGTCGGGCTTGTCGCGCAGCCTGACGAGGTCACTGGCACCGTAGTCGGCATCGAACCATTGGACGAGCGAGATGAGCCACTTGCGAAGGCGGCCGAGAGAAGAAGCGTTGGCGGACATTGAACTGAAAATCGTGAACCAAAGACTTCCGGCACTTGTTGCGGGCGCTCCCAACGCCACCCACGCTCCCGGGCCGGGGCTGACAAGCAGTTTTCCGGGGCGCGGCTTAACCCTAATTGAGGCTAACGGGGAATCAACATGCCAGCCGACCAGTCGAACGCCAGTGTTCGTTTGGCAAAGTCACTGCGTCCCTTGACCGGCGCCAATCGCCGTTTCAGTCAAGTTTGCCGGCGGCCCACACCAGACCGCGGCCGAGCAGGTTTAGGAACACCGGATCCGCGAAGGTTTCGTCCGAATGGCCATACGTCGTCCCGAACACCCGCGCGCCGTGGTAATCGTGGGCCCACACCACGGGTTGTTCCTGGCCGGACTTCTCGCTGACGGAAGTCGCCAAGGCCTTGGTGCCCGGCCAGACCTTTTCGAGGATGTAGAGTTCGTCCATCGGCGTAACCCATTTCTCCGGGAAGCCGCGCATGACCGGGTGGTCCTTGGCCACCACCTTCACCGGGTAACGGCTCTGGTGCTCGTGATACCGGCTGGTCACGCCGAGAAACTCGCGCCAGTCGTCAAACGCCGCCGCCCGGTAGGTGTGCATGGCGCAGTGGATCACCACGGCCGGTTTTCCGGCCCGGTGCGCCGCCGTGATCTTGCGGATGTAGGCCGCATCAGCGGTGTCGGCGAAACACTCGTTGTGCACCACCACGTCGAAGGGCTTGGCCCAGTCGGGACTGTCATACAGCTTGATCTGCCCCCTGGTGCCGTTGCCCCCCTCGTTCACGACGGTCCACACCACGTCCGACTGCGCGGAAACCGCGTTGGTCAGTTTGCCCGCCTGAAACGGATAGTTGTGGCAGCACCCGCCGGTGATCAGGAGCGCGCGCAGCGGGGTGCCGGAGTAAAGTTTGTCTGCGGCCAGAGCGGTCACGGAGACCGCCGCCACAGCGATAACTCCGACCATTCGGGAAAGCCAACGGGTTTGCATGCGGCGCAGCGTGACGCGGAATGGGACCGCCCGCAATCCTCCGGCTCTGGCGGAACCAGTTCGCGGCGGCTTCCCTTTCCGCTGCGGGCGGCAAATGCTGGGGTCAGCGAATCCGCCTGAGCCATCGCCTTCACCACTCAACCTGACCCATTTTATGGACCAAAAACCGCTCCGCTGGGGCATCCTCGGCACCGCCAACATCGCCCGGAAGAACTGGCACGCGATCCACAACTCGGGCAACTCCGTGCTCGCCGCCGTCGCCAGCCGCGATCTCGCCCGGAGCCAGCGCTTCATCGCCGAATGTCAGGCGCAGGTTCCGCTGCCCAACGTGCCGCACGCCTTTGGGAGCTACGAAGCACTGCTCGCCTCGACTGAGATCGACGCAGTCTATATCCCGCTGCCCACGGGCATCCGACCCGAGTGGGTGATCCGGGCGGCCGAAGCCGGCAAGCATGTCGTCTGCGAAAAACCCTGCGCGCCGAGCTACGCCGAACTGACCGCGATGACCGACGCCTGTCGCCGAAACAAGGTTCAGTTCATGGATGGCGTAATGTTCGTCCACGGCCGGCGGCTCCGGCGGCTCCAAGAGGTGCTCAATGACGGCAGTTCCATCGGTGAGATCCGCCGGATCGCGACGCAGTTCAGCTTTCACGGAGACGCCGACTTCTTCGCCCACAACATGCGGGCGCACAGCGCCCTGGAGCCGCAGGGCTGCCTCGGCGATCTCGGCTGGTATTCGCTCACCTTCACGCTGGAGGCGCTCGGCGGCCAGATGCCCGAGGCGGTGGCGGGCCGGCTGCTTTCGCAGCTCCGTCATCCCGAAAGCCCGGCCGCCGTGCCCACCGAGTTCTCCGGTGAACTGCTGTTCGCCGGGGGCGTTTCGGCCACTTTCTATTCCTCGTTCCTGACGGAGAATCAGCAGTGGGCGAGCATCAGCGGCACCAAGGGTCACCTGCACATTGCCGACTTCGTGCTGCCGTTCTGCGGCTGTGAATCTTCGTTTGAAGTGAATCAACCCGTGTTTCAGGTTAATGGCTGCCAGTTCGTCATGGAGTCGCACTCGCGGCGCATCGCTGTCGAGGAATACAGCAACAACCATCCGACCGCGCAGGAAACGAACCTCTTCAGCAACTTCGCCAACCAAGTCGCCAGCGGCTCGATGAACGACGCATGGCCCCAACGCGCCCTGAAAACCCAGCGCCTGCTCGACGCCTGCCTCGAATCCGCCGCCAATGGCAGCCGGCCAGTGACTCTGGGCTGATTTACCGCGCACCGGGCAGGCGGGACGCTCGCGGCACGGCAGGCCCGAGGGCGACGCTAAGCCGGAACGATGCAGTTGAAAGGAGCGCGGACGGTCACGTCCGCGAGTCTGTGCCGGAAGCAATCCCCATCGCCGGACAGTTTCGTAGGGGCA
>JAYUSF010000136.1:0-5643 GCA_043755815.1 Verrucomicrobiota bacterium | reverse complement strand
CTGCCGCGAGTGTCAGACCCGAATCTGCACGGCAGGAATCAAGCGTTTTCCGTGGAAATCGTCGCTTTTCTGCATCAAGGAGTTTTCAGACAGGCTCTGAACGAGCCCGGCAAATTCCAGCTCATCCCGGCCGAGGAAATCACCGGCGGCCACCTGACCGCGCCGGTCCACGTCAACGCCACCAACCTGCGCGAACCCATCGACCCGAAGGGCGGCAGCAACGTCTGGGAAGTCATGCAGAACAGCGTCAACTCGGTGCTGAAGCAGCGCGGCAAGACCGGCCAGCCGATGTTCCCGCACATCAACCATCCCAACTTCGGCTGGGGCATCACCGCCGAGGAGCTCATGCGGGTGAATGGCGAGCGCTTCTTCGAGGTGTATAACGGGCATCCGTCCGTCCACAACGAAGGCGATTCCGGCCACGCCGGCATGGAACGCGTGTGGGACATCGTGCTCACCTGGCGGCTCGGCGTGCTCGGGCTGCCGCCGATGTTCGGCCTCGGCGTGGACGACTCGCACAACTACCACAAGTTCGAGCGGAAGGAGTCCAACCCCGGCCGCGGCTGGGTGGTGGTCCGGGCCGCGCGCCTGACGCCGGAGTCATTGATCGAGGCGTTGGAGCGGGGTGATTTCTACGCGAGCTCCGGCGTGACGCTGAAGGACGTCCGCCGGGAAAAGAACCGGCTGACCGTGCAGATCGCCGCCGAACCGGGTGTGACCTACCGCACGCAGTTCATCGGCACCCGGCGCGGCTTCAAGACGGACAACCAACCCCTGCGCAACGCCGCCGGCGACATGCTCCGGGTCACCCACCGCTACGGCGACGACATCGGCGAAGTCTTGGGCCAGGTGGACGGCCCGGTAGCCGCCTACGATCTCACGGGCGATGAACTGTATGTCCGCGCCAAGGTCACCTCGTCCAAGCGGAAGGAGAATCCCTACGCCAAGGACGAAACCGAGGCCGCCTGGGTGCAGCCAGTGATGCCGTGACGGGCCCGCGCCGGCCGGGAGCGCGACTCACCGAGTCGCGACCGGCCGGTTTCTGGACACTGATTTGCGGCTCAGAGAGCCGCGCTCCGGGCTTCGGCGATGGCTTCGGCCACGGGCGGTTTTAACCGGGCATCCTGCGGATGCGCACCGACTTCTCCGGCGAGCACCGTGGCCCGAGTAAACCGCAATTGAGCCGAACGTGTATCCGTCCCGGCCGCATTCACCGCGACGGCCGGCAACGTGAAGTCGCCGTCTGGCAGGGCGAAGCGGAAACTGAACGAGCCATCCGGCCGCAACGCGACCGGCCGCGCCGCGATGGTCACCCGCGCATCGGGCTCGGTGCTGCCGTAGATGATCAGCTCGGCGTTGACCTTGAACCAGAAGCCCGGCGGCAACCCGGGCACCGGGGGAGCGGCCGAGTCACTGGCGGGCAATTCCAAACCCGCTTCAGCCACGCCCGCGAGTTCGCCGCTGAAGGGCATCCCTTCCCCGGCCGGAACCGACGCGGCTTCGCCTGGAAATTCAGCCACCAACGTGCGGGCCTGCCATGCTCCAGCCCCGGTGGAACTGGGTGATTCGAGTCGTGCAACCGGTTCCCAAACCAACGCCGTGAGCCGCTGTGCCCGAAGCGGCGTGGGCAAGGGCACTGGAGGCGACACGGGGGCGGGATGATCGGGCGGAGCGTTAAACAGAATCTCAGGGGTCACCGGGTCCGCGGCCACATGAACCACCGCAGCTTCGGCGGAGAATTCGGCCGGGCCGTCCGGTGGCGTGGTCGCAGGGAGGCTAAGGGTCAGGCCCCGCCAACTCCCGTCGCCAAACCGGAATCCGATCTCAGCGACGTAATCCGAGCCCGCCATCACGACGGGGATAAAACGGAAGTTCACCGTCGCCGGGAGCGATTGCTCATTGACCAGCCAGCCACCGGCGGAACCCGCCCGCAGCCGCAGCCACCAATTGCCGCCCGGATTTGCCGCAGCAAAGTTGGCCAATGCCGCGTCGGCGAGCTCCCAATGCGCACACACGCAGAAGGGATCGCGGGCGGTAAGCCAGAGCGTTCCGGCCGCCGGAAATTCGGCGTGGAGCGGAACGCTGGCCGGAACGTCGCCCGAGCCCATCTGGACCACGGGCCCCGATTGGGCGGACGCGAAGGTGGACACGGCAGCGTCAACGGCCGGTGGTGTGGAAACGACCGCAGCCGCGGCCGGGAACACCGGCCCTTCAGAAGCTAAACGCGCCGAAACTCCCGCTGCCGAGCCGACCGGCACCGCCACGACTGGCCGATCTCCTTCAAGCAGAATTGCCGGAATGTTGGGCACCGTGCCTACCGAGCGGACAAAGGGCGAATCGGAGAACAGTTCGGGCAGGCGACGCGCCAGTTCGGCGGCGATCGAAGGTTTGGCGGCCCGGGTTCCGGACTTCACGGGAAGAGCAGGCGCGGGCGAAGCGGGCGCCGCTTTCGCACCGGCCTCGACCACCAGTGATTGCGAAATTCCCGCAACCGAACCGGGCTTGGCCTTTGGCTTCGCCGGTTCTGAATCGATAGCCACGGGCTGAACTCTCGGCACCTTTTTCCGCGCAACCGGAACGCGTATCACAGGACTTTTGGAGGCGAGTGTTGAGCGTTGGGCTCCGGCGCCAGGCTGGCCCGGTGTAGTGCCGCTCACCGAAGTGCTTTCGGGTTTCGGCGAGCCGACTTTGGAAAGGACTGGAATCGGTTTCACCGGCGTCGCAGTCAGCCCTGCTGGGGCGGGCGTTTCCGCGCCCCCCCCCTGCACTGGCGGGGGCACCTGCACCGGAGTCTTGCCAGCGGGTAGCCGTTTTGGCGCCGGCTGGGTCACGGCCGAACGGGGTTGCGCCACCGGTGTCGGCACGCTCACCGGCTCAATCGTCGGCCGAGCCGAGGGAGGGGGCTCAATTACAGCCGGCGTAGCAACCTCGCTCGGATCTGCAGGTTTGGGGGCGGGCGAAGCGGAAATCGGCGCGGCCGAGGCCGGCCTCGTCTCGGCGGCGGGAACCGATTCTGCGATTGGGGAAACAACGGGGTTCACTGCCGGCGACGGGGCGGGACGTCGGGTTCCGACCGGTGCCAATCTCTGCGCGGACGGGGCCTTGGCCTCCGGCTTTGCCGATGGCGTCACCGCTTTGAGGCTCACAGCGCCGGTCGGTGCCGCTTCGGGATGAATTGGCGGCTTCACGGTCGCCAGCTTCGTCACCGGTTTTCCAACGGGCACTACGACCCTGGCTTCTGGGCGGGCCGGAGGAACCCGATCACCAACGGCTGAAACCCGGGGGGACTTGGGCTTCGACTCCGGTGAACGCATCGATTCCGCCGCCACGGCGGGAACAGCGGAGAAGGCCGTCGATGCTGGCGGGTTACCCGCCGCCGACTGTTTTGGACGGGCGGCAGGCGCCTCAATCTTGGACGCCGGTGGCGTCGGGGTCGGAAACCCGGCTTTCGCTGGCGGCATGGGTTTTGAGCCGGCCTTACCTGTCGGAGCTAACTTTGTGTTTGCCGCGACCGAGGCCGTCGGGAGCGAATTAGGGACGGGTTTCGCAGCCGCAGAACCCCGCACGCTTGGGTCGATGGCCGCGGGAACTTTAGCCTTGGATTCCGGGGAACGCATCGGCGCCACCGCCTTGGCAGAAACTGGGGGAAAGGTCGGCGGCACTGGTCTTTCAACTGCGGCCTGCCGCTTCGGCTTGACGGCGGGCAACGGCGCGTTAGTGGCGGATGCCGGCGGTGTGGAGGCGACGAGCTTCGCAGGCAGAACGGGTTTGGGGCCGACCTTCACCGTAGTCGCAGTAAACGGAGGCGCGACCGTTGCGACCTTCGGTAACCCGACCGGTTGGGGAGCGGATTTCGGCCGTGCGATAGCCGGTGCGGGTCTCAAACCTTGCGGACGTTGAGGCAAACCCGCCGCCGGGGTTTTGTGCGCGCCTTTTTTCGGTGCCGGTTCCGCCGTGGCCGCTTTGGCACCCCGCTTGGTGGGGGCCGACGGGGATGCGGTTCTGACTGCCAGAACCTTCGCCGGCTTGGCCAGACCTTTACCAACCGCCACTCGGGCCGGCTCTATTTCGCCTCCCGGCTTCTTCGCTGGCCCGCTTCGGATGGGCTGCGGGGCGGGTTTGCGCTCGGAATCCGACTTCGCAGCTTTCGTCACCCGGGATTCCGCCGCCCTACCCCGTTTGACCATCGGAGGCTTCGACGCAGACGGAACCGTCGGTTTCGGATTAGCCGAGGCTACCGCCCGCCTCGCTGACTGCGAGGCCGCCGCCGCTGTTTTCCCGACCGAAGTGGGGGCGTTGGAACTCGGCCGCGTTGCAGCCGGCTTGGCTTTGGAAATTGGGGGACGTTTCCGGGATTTCGGGGTCATGGGCGGAAAGGCAGGCGACAGCGGGGGATGTTGCCGTCGGCGGCAGTTTGCGATCCATGATCGGCGTCTGCAACCGGATTTCCGGCCTCAGGTTTGTGTTTGGGTTGGCTTGCCGGCGGCCTCGGGACTACTAGTTGGGCGCATGAAGAATCGCCACGCCGTCGCCGCGCACTTCGCCGGCACGTGGGATGAAACCAGGGTCCAGCGCTGGGCCGAAGGAGTGCGCACGCAACTCGACGCCGGGACGGTTTCGCTGGGCATCATCTTCATGACGCCGGATTTTTTTGAGGTCGCCGCCGAGGTCCTCGAAGTGGTGCGACTCCACGCCCGGGTTCCTTTGCTGGCCGGTTGCTCCAGCCAAAGCCTAATCGTTAATGGCGAGGAAATGGAAAATCAGCCGGGCCTGGTGTTACAACTTTTTCACCTGCCGGAGGCGACGTTGAAAGGCGTTCATTTCGATCAATCGGCGATGAAGGACCTGAGCAAACCGTCCGAGTGGCACACGCTCACCGGCGTGAAACCCGCCGATACGCAGGGTTGGCTGGTTTTTGCCGACCCTTTCAACATCGACGGCGAATCCTGGCTCCGCGACTGGAACGCAGCCTATCCTGGCATCGTGGCCGTCGGCGGACTGGCCTCGGGCGTCTTCGAGGAACAACGAACGCAGGTCTATCTCAACGCCAACGTGTTCGAGGAGGGGGTCGTGGCGATCAGCGTCAGCGGAGACGTCAAACTGGAGTGCGTGATTTCGCAGGGATGCACCCCAATCGGTGTGCCATGGACCGTGACCCGGGCGGAACGAAACTTCATTCTCCAGATTGCCAACCGCCCAGCCTACAGCGTGTTGGTGGACACGTTTAACGGTCTCACCGACACCGAGAAGGAGAAATCGCAGGGCAACCTGTTCGTCGGCTTTGCCAGCAGCGAATACCGCGACGAATTCGTGCGGGGAGACTTTTTGGTGCGAAACCTACTCGGAGCCGATCCGAGCAATGGCGTGATCGCCGTCGGCGCGATGCCGCGGACGGGCCAGACCGTTCAGTTCCATCGACGTGACGCGGCCTCGGCCACCGAAGACATGAGTGCCTGTCTGGCCCAGGCACGCGAACGGTTGGCCGGCGCAACCGTCTACGGCGGCGTGGTCGGCATCTGTAACGGGCGGGGTCGGCGGCTGTTTGGCAAGCCCAACCACGACGCCGGGCTCATCCAGGAACAGCTCGGGCCGCTGCCCGTGGCCGGGTTTTTCTGCAACGGCGAACTCGGGCCGGTCGGGAAG
>JAYUSF010000135.1:0-19104 GCA_043755815.1 Verrucomicrobiota bacterium | reverse complement strand
CAGGTTCAGCGGTCGATCTGGCGGCAAGCACCCGCCAGCCTGGACACGGGACGCGAAGATTTACCAGCCAAAACACGTCCCAGCCCAACCACCATGGGTCTTTTCATCATCAGATGAAGCAGCCCTGCCCTACGACGACGCGACCAAGATCACGTTTCAACTCAGGCCCCAGGTCGCGGGCACCGACCTGGTGATCGACTCCTATGGCTTCGACCTGCCGGCACCCAACCCGGTTCCCGAAGCGGGCACCTACGCTGCGATGGGGTTTGTCGGTGCATTGGCCGGCTGGACCTACCGTCGCCGGTCCGTTAAGGCCTGACGCGCGAGGTCATCGACAGACAAGGGCCGGGCGGCGGCGATGGTCCGTGGGATCACCGCCGCTGGGTCCGAGTTCGGGGACCAGAAGGTTTCAAGGAGTCGCGGGCGGTGGTTTGGAGATGGACAGGGCAACCCCCGGTCCGGATTTCGGATCACCGCCTTACTATGGTCCCCCCGCGTTCTGGCACCTTCAAACTGGGAAGGTCTGCGCCGTCCTCACCGGTCACGGCCTCCGGACCAGAGGGTTGCGGAAATTGGTGAGCCCAACTGCCTGCGGAATGATTCAGTCGGAGGGCGAGCGAGCTGCAAATCGGCCAATGAGGGGAAAGACCCGGTTTCTGTCCCTTTGGGAAACCGACCGCCTTCTTTGCTTCCGCGTGCGTCACCGGATCCGTGGGCAACGGCCGCGAAGGTGGCAGGTGGTCGGGTTCACCATCCTTCGCTCGGGCCAGTGCCGCTGGATCGCGTCGTTGAGCCGCTCCAGCCCGCGCATCGAAATCTGCTGCCGCTGGACCAGCCCGGGCGGCGCCCGCCGAGGGTCCCAAGCGCCGCACCCGGCCAGGACGCCCCACCGGTGCACGGCATCCAGCAGCGCCTGGGGTTCTGCATTCCAAGGGCTGGGGAAAATACCCCATATCGGATCGTCATCCTGCCTGGCCAGAATATGCGTTGGGAGAGGAATTCTCTCCCGGTAACAGCAAAACCTATAAGCAGTAACAAAACAGCATATGAAACGAATATTCCGAATACGTCCCCCTGTCGTCGCCGCCACTTTCGTGGCCGGCTCCCTGGCGATCCTGTCCACGGCGTCGGCAGCGACGACCGTGCTGGATGGCTTCAACAGCGTCATTTACTCGGTCAATACCGGCGGTCCCACCTCAGCCGGCCCCACCTCCGTCGCGGCCGACTCGAACCTTCCGGGCATCCTGCGGACGGTCACCATCGGGATCGACTCCGGGACCGGTAGCGCGTCCAGCGGCAACATCCTCGATGTGGCCGTTTACGACAACGGTGCGTTGATGAAGTCCATCCTGACGTTTCAATACACCTTCCCCGCCTTCGATCTGGCCGCGACGGGCGCCACCACGTTCAGCTACATCCTGCTGAATACGGAAACGGGCAAGGACACCGACTATACGCTGACGATTCTCAGCGGGGACGGTTCGGCTACCATCAGCGGCACCCTGCCGATCGTTGCCGGGTTGATTAACATTCCCCTCGCCAGCCTCACGACGTCGGGCACGCCGTTCAACGACATGACCTCCCTGCTGTTTCAGTTCCGGCCGCAGATTGCGGGCACGGACATGGTCATCGATGCCTTTGGTTTCGACCTGCCGCCACCCACCGCGGTTCCCGAAGCGGGCACTTATGCCGCGATTGGATTTGTCGGTGCGCTGGCCGGCTGGACCTATCGCCGCCGCGCCGTGAAGGCCTAGCGGGGAGTCGCCGCCGTCGGGTGCGCGTTTTTCGGGGACACGGACGGGTTCAAGAAGTTACGGGCGGTGATCCAGAGTGCAGGGAGGGGGTTTCTTGCAGTCACTCTGGATCACCGCCTCTCCCTTACCCCACGCCGGCGGCAATCGCCGGCTTCCCCAACCATCCGGCACTTCGCCTCGAACGGAATCCGCCGGGGCGTGACCCTGCTGCGGATCGTTGACGCCTACGGCTTGAACAGCCGGAAGAAGCCCGCCGCCTCGGTGGTGTCGATTGCGATCCGGTTGGTGGCCGTCGAGTAGGCGGTCCAAGTGGGCAACGCGACCGCGGGCGAACGTTGCAGCGTGTATCCCGCGAAGTTGGTCGGATAGGCCACCTCCACTTTCCCGCCGAGTGCCTGGAAGATCAGGGCCGGCACGATGGGCACCACCACCAGGCGCACGGCTTGCTTGCCATCCGCGCGGCTGACCACGCCCCAGTTGAAGTGCAGTCCATCGCCCCAGATCGGACCCCGCACAATGAGCTCGTGGGTGAAGATGTTGCTGGCGACCACGACATCGAAGATGGCTCCAACGGGGGGCTGAAACAGGTTCACCCTGCTGGTCACGTCGCTCGGATCGAAGAGGGCGAAGCCGATCGTTCCCGCCAGGCCGGTGCCGGCCTCCTGCGCATAGTTGCCGTTCACGGTCATCACGCCCGTAAAGGCCGGGCCGCCGCCGGCCAGCCTGACCCTGCCGGACGCGGCTCTTCCTCCCGGCGAGTTTCCACCGCCGCCCGGCACAAGATTCCCGCCGCCGCCGGCCACGAAGTTTCCGCCCCCACCCGCGACGAAAGTCCCGCCATCGTTGGCAATGAGCGGCGCAATGTCCTGCAATGAACCGGCATCATGGCTGATGATGGTCCCGCCATCGTTGCCGATGAGACGAAGGTCACCATTGAGGACGCCGGCTGGTGAGCGCCCCGGGATGTTTTTACCGCCGTTCACCGGTGAGCAGTGGTCGGGGTGCTTTCTGATTAGCAGCGGCTTCAGCCGGGTGGCGGGGCCATTTCCAAGCCGGCGGCCGTTCCAGCGGTTTGAGCGCCGACCGTCCGGCGGATGCCGTCGCCCAAACGTTGATCGGCGCCCCCGACCCGTTCGCCATTGGGAACCGGGCCAAAGTTCGGGACCGCTCGGCAACGCCGGGTGGTCGGGTCTGGTTCATGGCGCGCCTGTCCGGTTTACCGACCACAAAGCGCTGCCGGCAGTGCCTGATGCGTCGCGCGGCGGCAGGTAGGCACCTCTGCCGGCCAGAACTGCCGACTGACGGTGGTAGCCGCCGACGTGAGAAGGCGGACTCCCGAGACTTCCGGCAGCCGGTGGTCCGACTCGTCAGCTCAGCGGCTACTTTTTGAACGGCCACCGCGGGCTTCTGCCGGCGGGACCTGGGCAGCACTTTGGGCTACCCTCGCGACCTGACTTGGGACACCGGTCCGGCCCGCCGGCCCCTGGGGGATTCACCCCATGGCACCCGGTTCCAAAAGGGTTAGCGTAGGTCAGGTGCCCGAAAGGCGCGGACCGCAAAGGAGCACCACCAACCGCCAAATCTGAAATCTATGAAAAAACTGATGCTGGGAATCCTCGCCGGGTTCGTCCTCGTGGGCTGCGACAAGCAGAAGGCCGCCATTGACGACAACGCGGCCGCGACGAAAAACGCCATCGACAACCGCAAGGACCTCGTGGACGCCAAGGCGGCCGAGGCCAAGAGACAGGCCGGCGTGGATGCGGAGATTGAGAAGGCCAAGATTGAGGCCCGGAAGGTCAAGGACCAGGCGCAACTCGATGCGGACAAGAAGAAGGCCGATGCCCAGGCCGCGCTCGAGAAAGCCCGGTTGGACGCCGAAAAGAAGTGAGCCGATCGGCCCAAAATGCTGCCGGCGTCCCGCCGGCAGGGAACGCACGTGAGCGCGGCCCGGTGAGGGGGTTCCATTATCTGGCGACCGCCCCGGGCCGAGCCCTGGCGGGCAGCGCCCGCCGCCGCGCGAGCCAGTGGCCGGGCTGCGGCCAAGACCGTAGCGGTGTGAACGGAGCTTGCCGGGGAGGACTCCAACCACCGACCGACCGGGCGGGCACAAAGAACTGCCGGCGGGACGCCGGCAGCACCTTTTGGGCGTCCGTCTCACACACGGTGTCGAGATGTGCCCGCCGAAACCAGCGCTGGAGCAAGACCCGGAGACAACGCCGACCAACCATGCAGTTGGTGCCCGTCGCCGGGCTGCGGTTGAGACGCCCGTTGAATTCCGCCCCGGCGCAAGCTGCGGCCATGGGGTGAACACCCAATATCGAAACGTCACTGCCTCGGGTAGGGTTCAAGTGTGTCTACTCAAACTCTCCTCATTATCATCCTCGTAGTGCTGTTGCTGAGCGGCGGCGGCTTCTTCTACTCCCGACGCAAGTAGGCGGTTGTGTTTTCGTCTCGCAAGGCTGAGCCGGGGCTCGGCGCTCCAAACTGGGCCACTACCAAAGCGGCCGGGAGCTACTGCGATTTCTTCTCCTCCGTCATCCGGGCCAGTTCGTCCTCGCCGAGCGGGGCCTTGTTTTTCACCCGCAGGCTCTCGCCCCATTCGTGGGCGAAGTCGCGCTGGAAACGCCAGTTGAGGGCGACGGTGAGGCCCATCGCAAGGAGCGCGCCGAGGCTGGCCAGCGCCATGTCCTTGTGCGCGTCCCACACGTCGCCCTGCGTGCCCAGATAGGCCTGACCCAGGTCGCCGCCGAACGCAGCGGCCGTGGCCCATTCCAGCAGTTCGAAAAGCATGGAGGTGGACATCGTCAGGTCGAGCGGGAGGAAGTAGCCCCAAAAGCCCCGCACGTTGACCACGCGCAGGAAGATCTCGCGCACGGGATAGGCGAGCAGCAGGCCGTAGGCAAAATGCACGACTCGGTCGAAGTTGTTACGTTCCCAGCCCACCAGGCTGTTGAACGTCTGACCGGTGAGATGTTGGAACCACACGTCGTAGGGCACCTCCGAGTAGGTGTAGTGCGCACCAATCTGGTGGAGGCACATGAAGACGAAGATCAGCGTGTAGGACACGCGGGAGAACAGCAGCCGCCGATGGAACGTGGCCAGGAAGGTGACCGCCGCGAGGGCCAGGGCGTTCTCCAGCAGCCAGGGATTGCGGTGCCACGGGTGGATCGCCAGCGCCACCCACCAGAGGGCGAAGAGCCCGGCGAGGATCAGCAGATAATGGCGATGCGGAATCAACCGGAGGGGTGACCTGAAAGCTGCCGCGGACTGCGGGTCACCCTTCAGCAGCAGTGCCCGCGCGTTCTTCAACCAGCGTCTCGCCCAGAGAAACTCCGTGGCCAGAATCGCCAACCCTAGTGGGATGACCAGAATGGCCGGACCGGGCAGCACGAGCATCGCGATGCCCACCAGAACCACGCTGCCGCCCAACAATGCGATCACGGGCTTGTGGGCGCGGCCCAGCTTCAGGCGTCCCAGGAGCTGGCGGCATTTGGCGGGGAGTTTGATGCGTTTGGTTGCGATAACGACAGGCGAGCGGGTTTCCCCCGGGGGTGGAGTCCTAATCAGGCCCATGCCTTCCACTCTGGTTCATGGCGTTGAACCTCTCGGCGAACGGAGCGTCTTCACCGGTTTCACCCGCGGCTCCGCGGTCGTCGGCAGCGGTCGCGAAGGTGGCGGGTTCGTCGGGTTGATGTGTTTGCGCACGAGCCAGTGCCGTTGCGCCGCTTCGATCAGCCGCTCGAATTCGCGCATCGAGGTCTGGGTCTGCTGGACCAGGGCGGGCAGGTCCTTCGCACCGTCGGCCACGGCGCCGGTGATTTCCGGCAGCCGCGCCGCGCCGGCCTGCACGTGCTGCGCCGCGGCGTTGAGGTTGGTCACGGCGCCCCGCAGTCCGTCCACCAGCGCGTTCGCCTGCTGCAGCAGCCGCCCCGCCTCGTCGGCCAGCGCGGTGTCGGTGAGCAACCGTCCCGCGGTCCCTTTGCCCAGCGCCAGGTCCGCGGCCAGGCTTTCCAGATGGACCGCGGTCCGGTTCAGATGCGGCGTGGCCGCATCCAGGTTGGTGCCCAGCCGGGTCCACGCGTCCAGACCGCCGCGGAATTTCCCCAGCACCAGCAGCGCCTCGGCGCGGACCTGCTCGACCGCCGCCTCGAGCGCGCTCTGAAACTGCTCGTTGCAGACGATGGAGGCGTCCGGTTCGGGCAGCGGCCCGCCCTCGCCGCGGGTGATCTCAAAGAACGAATCGCCCGCCACCCCGAACTTCTTCTTCACGACGGCCGAGGAATCCACGCGCACGAAGCGGAAGAAATCCCGGCGGAGCCGGGCCTCGGCCTGCATGCGGCCCTCGGCGTCCAGGACGACGTCGGCGACGCTGCCCACCAGGGTGCCCAGAAAATACACCTCCGAGCCCTGGCGAATCCCCGCCGCGCCGGTCTCGGGCAGCACGATCCGCACCGGCACCGTGCTCCGGAACCAGCGCTGGCTGCGGCCCGTCCAGATGACGGCGGCGACCAGCGCGGCCACCACGGCGAGCACGAGCGTGCCGGTGATTTCGTTGACCCGCTTGAATTTGAAATGCCCGGCCTCCGGCGGACCTCCGCCATCCCCGGGGGAAGGGGTTGAAACCGGAGCGGGTGGCGGGATGCTCATAGGTAGGTCAGCAGCGAGACGGTGACGGAGAGGACGAACAGTCCGGCGACCGAACGGGTGAGCGCCCGCTGCGTGGCGGGTGGGATCTCCGCGTCGGTCCCCCCGACCCCGAGCCCGCCGATGCAGCAGGCGGCGCCGGCGAACAGGGCGGGCAGGACGCTTTTGGCGAGGATGTTGAAGATGTCCTTGGGTTGAACCGCCCCGGCCAGCGTGTCCGCAAACAGCAGCACGTCGCGGCCGCCCTTGCCCAGCCAGGCGGCGAACAGGAAGCCGCTCGCGAAGGCGACGAGGATGAAGACCACCGTCAGGCAGAACGCGGAAACGGCCAGGCCCAGCACCCGCGGCAGCACCAGGTGCATGAACGGATCGCCGCCCTGCGCCTCCAGCGCGCGGACCGCCCCGCCGAGCTTGAGGACGCCCAGTTCCGTCGTCATCGCGCTGCCGCTGCGGACGATCACGATGAGGTTGATCAGCAACGGGCCAAGCTCCCGGGCCACGACCGCGACCAGCAGCGGACCGAGCAGCTGGGACTGACCCGCTTCGCCCACCCAGAAGGTGAGCTGCACCACCACGGAGATGCCGACAAACCCGGCGACCGCGCCGACGAACGCCAGCGGTTCGACCCCGATGGCCAGCACCTGCCGCGCAAAGGCCGTCCGCACCGGGCGCGTCCATGATTGCGGTTGAACGCCCTCGCCCAGCGCCGTCCCGACCACGGCCGCCGCGTGCCGCACCTCAGCCCACTGCTCCCAGACGCGCCCGCCGAGTCTCCCGATCATGCGCATGGCTGCACCCCGCGGCCCGCCGGTGACTCACTCCTTGACCGTGATGTTGTTCACCACTTCCTTGACGCCTGCGACGGCCATGGCCAGGTCGCCGGCCCGGTTCTTCCGGTCGTTCGTGGATGCAAAGCCGCTCAGCTGGACCACGCCCTTGAACGTGGCCACGTTGACGTCCTCATACTTGAACTGAACATCCTTCCCCAGCGCCTTTTTGACGGCGGAGGAAAGGGTGTGGTCGTCAATGTATTCGCCGGTGCTCTGATGGTAGCGGCTGCCCGTGGTGCAACCGGTCACGCCGAGGAGCAGGGCCGCCGCGCCGAGGGCGAGGACTGATCTGAGGGCGGTGGCGGCGGGGCCCGGGTTTGTCGATGCGTTCTTCATGAGGATGCTTGGATCTGGTTTGAGGTTGGGTGACGGGCGGGTCCGGCCCGTCCAGTCGGAGGAGTTCACCTGTCGTTCGGACCGGCTACTTGGCGTTCCTCTGGATGGACTCGCCGGCCTTCTCCACGTCCTGGCCAAAGCCGTTGGCCGTGCGGCATCCCAGGCCCGCGAGGGTGACGAGGGTGAGGATGAAGAGCGGGACGACGATGCGTTTGAAAGGGGTGTTCATGTCTTGCCTCCGATTTGTTTGGCCGGTTAAGCGAGGACATGCTGGCTCCCCGGCGCGCACTCCGCCATGGGGTGTAACCCTAACGTCGGCGGAGCGGGAGCGTTTCCCGCCGAAACCCTGCGGCGGAGAAGCGGACGGGAACGAAGGGAACCAGGCCGGAACGGCACGCCAGCGCTTCACGGGGTGCGGAGCCGGGAGCGGCGAACCAGTGGGGCGGCTGCGATCCCGGACTTGTCCCTGGGCGCCGTTGAATCCCTTTGTCTCCTACGTGGCTTCCGGTTTCCAGTCGGACCGTTCCGGCTTAGATCGTAAGCAGTTCGCTGACGTGCGACAGCGCGGGAACGCGGTCGCAGACCACCTTGAGGGACACCAGGATCGGGACCGACAACAGCGCGCCCGGCACACCCCAGAGCCACGTCCAGAAGATCAGCGAGACGAAGATCACCACGGGATTGAGCGTGAAGCGGCGGCCAAGCAGCACCGGCGTGATCAGGTTCGCCTCCAGCAGATGGAGCAGCAGATACAGGGCGGGTGGGAGGAGCGCCTGCCAGAGCGGGTCGAACGTCAGCAACCCCACCGCGCCCAGCACGATGACCCCGGCAGCGGGTCCGAAGTAGGGGACGAAATTCAACACCGCCACGAAAAGCCCCCACATGGCGGCGTTGGACACGCCCAGAAAATGCAGGCCGACACCCACGACGAGACCGAGTCCGGCGTTGATGAGGGAGACGGAGAACAGGTAGTTGGAAATGTTCTGCTGGATCTCGCGGCTGATTTCGACCGCGCGCTTCTTGTCGCTCAGGGTCGGCATCACGCGCACGAGCTTCTGCAGGAACAGATCGCCCGAGGCCAGCAACAGGTAAAGCAGCACCAGCGTTTCACCGACCCCGGCCAGGAACGTGCCGGTCCAGTTCATGAACGAACTGGTGCCCCGCTGATCCTTCACCTCCACCGTGGGGGCCTGCTTCTGGTCTTCCTTTTTCTCCTCCGCCGTCGCGCCCAGGTCGTTCACCGCCGCTGCGGCCTGACTGATCCGTCCGCCCCGCGGGAGCACCCGCTGAATGCGCTGGCGCAGTTGGGTCATGTGTTCCGGCGCGCCATTCACCCACGCCGTCGCGGGCCCCCCCAGTTGGAAAAAACCGACGCTGATGGCGGCCAGCAGCAGGCCCAGGACAATCCCGGCCGCGAGCGCGGGCCGCAGGTGACAGCAGGACAGCCAGCGGATCAGCGGCTTCAGGATCATTGCCGCGACGCCGGCCACGAAAATCGGCAAGACGACGGGTCGAGCAAAATAGAGCAGGGCAATGACCCCGAGCACCGCCAGGACGCATTGCCCCGGAGTCGACCGGCGCGTGGGCGCGGTTGCGCCCGCCGCCGACGCCGTGGCGCGGGAGGCTTCCACCGCGCTGGAGGGTTCGTCCGGTCCAGGACTGCCGCTGTTTTCGTTGCTCAAGATTGAATTGGTTGGGGCAGACCCGGGCGGTGGGCGCCCTGGATGGTGGCCGCGCCGTGCGTTGAAACCAAAGCCTTCGCGCCGATCACCCGCCCGCCCCCGCCCCGGAGGACCGGTGGAAAACTGCGCCGGCGGCCCGAGCCGCCGTTGCCACGGGAACATAGCTTTTCCGTGAGGTCCGGCGTCCCGGTCGGGCGAATGAATCCAGGAGGGCGTCCTGCCGTTTCACCTCTGTCTCACCGGTCACTTCGCGTCTGGCCCGCAGGTAGTCGGCATGGGTTATCAGTTGGCGACCGCGTCCGGCCAGCACGGCCAGGTCGCCGGTTCGGGCATGCACCATCGCCCGGGTGATGGGGCCGGTTGGTCGAACGTGTCCGGTCCACGGCGTGGCGGTGGGGTCACTGGCGGCCATTTCGGGCGGATTGGGCATAAAGGGTGAAGTTTTCCACCGGCAGGGTTTGCACCCCATTGGCCGGTGGAGCTGGCGCCGGGAATTCTCAGGCCGCCGTCGCAATCTGATTCTCCCGGGTGCCTTCGATGTCCGCCTTGGTGAGACTCACGAACACCTTGGATTCGTCGTAGCTGATGCGTTCGATGCGGCTCGGCGCGATCAGTATTTCCTTCCCGGAATACCAATGGCCAGTCTCGACGACGAGGTCGCGAATCACCCAGCTCTTGATGTCCACCATGAATCCGCTCACGGACCCGATCGCGCCGTCGGAGGCTTCAAGGTGGTAGCCCGTGACCGCCTTCGTGCTGCGCAGGTGGATGTCGTCCCGCTGATTGTGGCCGTGGTGGGGCCGGGATTCGCCCACCATGGGCAGACCGGCGCCACCCCACATCCCGCCACCCGTTTCCCAGTAGGAGGGCCAGCCGTAGTAACGGTAATATTCCTCCTCGTGCTGGCGCGAAACAGGGCGGTGCTCTTCGATGGACGGACTGTCCTCGATCCGTTTCCGGGTCAGCTTCACGTGGAGGATTTTGGCCTCGGAATCAATCGGGCCAAAGGTCTGAGGTGAAAGCAGCACCTGCCGCCCGCTGAGCCAGGTTCCCGTGTCGGCGACCACGTAGCGGACCAACCAGGACAGGTCGTCGAAATAGAAGTCCTTCACCTGGCCGATCTCGCCATCCGAGGCGGCAAGTTTGTGGCCGTAGAGTTCTTTGGAGTTGTGTAACATGGTCTGTGCCTTCGCTGGGTCCGGCTCTCGCTCGCTCCCGGACCCCTGCGTGATTGCTGCGGGCACTGTGGAACGGTTCCGTCGGACCAAGGCGCAGCCTAGTCGGCCTCCTTCGCAAACGGCTATGGGGTCCATCCCTACCGTGACCGGTCGGCTACGGGGACACCGAGGGTCATTGGGTTGACCACGCTGAGAACCCCCTCGACGTCCGCCACCAACCGGGTGATCGAATCCTTCTCGGCTTCGTTCCGGGCAACGCCTTGGATCGTGACGACTCGGTCCGTGGTCTGAATCTTCACCGAGACGGCGCTGGTCGAGCGGTGCGCCGCCAAGGTCGCCCTGACCTCGGCCGTGATCGAAGCGTCGTCGACCGGGTCGGCCACCGCCGACTTCGGCGACTCCAGTTTTCTGCCGATGGTCATCTCGTTCCTCACTTCTTTCACCCCATCGACATCTCCCGCGTGTTCGGCGGTCAGTTTCAGTTGGGCCAGCCCCAAGGCCTCGCCCCGCAGGGTCACCACGCCGTCGTGCACGGTGACATGGGTCCGGCTCGCGCTCACGTTGCGGTGAAACAGGAGCGCCGCCTTGACCTTCGCCGCCACCCAGCCATCGGAATGCTCGGGCAGTGCCTCTCCGACCACGGCAGTTGGTGGTCCAAGCGGGTGACGCCGGGCAAGTTTTCCACGGTGTGTTCCGCCAGCGCCCGGTGGGCGGCATCGGCCCCGGTCCCGGTCAGCACGACCGCGCCGTTCCGGGAAACCGTGCCGATCGTGTCGTCCTTGAGGTAGGTCTTGAAGACGTGGGATGCCTTCGCCGCCGACTCGATGCGGGCATCGGTTTCGGTGGCGAGGAGTGATACGGCACCCAGCAGGGTGCTGGCCGTGGCGACGAGGAGCAGACGGGGGATTTTCATGGGCAGGTCCGGTGATTGCCGCCGTTTCCAGCGGTAAGCTAACCGAGAAGCGAACGGCAAGGGGCTCCAATGGGGCGAACACCCCATGGCGATTTTCCCAACCGGCACGTCAAATCATCTGCGATCATGAACTTGACCCATGTCCATCTGATGCTGAACCACGCCCCGGTCCTTGGGACCCGCTTCGGTCTGGGCCTGCTGCTTTTTGGCACCTGGCGGAAGAGCGAGGACAACCAGAAGGCCGCGGTGGGTGTCTTTGTCCTGGCGGCTCTGCTGGCGGTGCCCGTCTACCTCACCGGCGAACCGGCCGAAGACGCGGTGAAGAACCTTTCCGGGGTTTCCGAGCCGATCATCGAGGCGCACGAGGAAGCTGCCACCAAGGCCTTCGCGGGCGTCGGTTTGATCGGCGTCTCCGCGTTGGACGGACTGATCGTCTTCCGCCGGGGCAAACCTCTGCCGGTCTGGTTCGGCTCAGCGATCCCGGGCACCTCGCTCATCGTGGGAGGTCTCATGGCGTGGACGGCCACTCTGGGCGGACAAGTCCGACACCCCGAGGTCCGTGCAAACGCCTCAATCCCTGCCCCAAATCCCGCCGGAAGACACGACTAAACGAACCATCAACCACCATGACATCCAACCACATCCACAGCACTCCTACGTCTCCCATCCCGACCGAGCTGGAGCGGAGTTCCACCAACGACACCACCCATCTCCTGAACCGACTGGAACTTGGATTCCGGACGGATTCCGCCCACCTGCGGGAACTCGAAAGCACCCTGGACACCACCGTCCACTCCGCGCGGCTCTTTGGGCGCCACCACGGCTCCGCCGATGCGCGGGAAGCCCGCTGGCACCAGCAGTGGGACCTCACGGGCGAGATCCTGCTGCGTCTCCGCCGGCTCGTGGCCCAGATCGAAGCCACCATCGACAGTCCAGACGACGACCGCCACGAAACCGCGCTCCGGCTGTGGACCATGGCCCAGGATGAGGACGGCCGGCTGCTGGAGGCGCTGAAACACATCCGGACCCAGGCCGGGGAACTGGACCTGGCGGCCCGGAAAGAGTGGAACCAACTCGCCCGTCAGTTGGAAAACCAACTGGAGACCATTCACACGTGCGGCCAGGCCTTGCGGGTGAAACTTGAACTGCTGAAACACCACCCCCGACAGGAGGTCGATCAGCTCATTCACGACGTGCTCGCGAAACCCACCGGCGGCCCTACCGAGGGCGGCCCGTTTGATCGTGACTACCGGGCGGCCGTGTTGGAGCTGGACCGGGAACACCACGTCTTCAAGGGCTTCTGGGATGCCATCAAGGGTTTGTCGCTGTGGGTCGAGACGCCGGACGAGCGGATGCGCAAGCGGCGATCCCTGACCGTGGATGAATACTGACGTCGCCGAACTCCGCCTCGGTCCGCTCCCCATTCACACCATGTCCCAACGAAACGCACCCAACGGTTCGAAGGCAGGCCCGGCCCAGCACCTCCATGATCGCGCCCCCCGTTCCCGCTCCGCCGCCGCCCCAAGCCGCTGACCCCAAGGTTTCCCGGAACGATCCTGAGGTCTCGGTCTGGCATTCACCCGCCCGACTCTGGCAGCGGAAGTCCACCGTCATCGCGGTGGTCGCCGTGGTTTGCCTCTTCGTTTTCCTGACACTGCGGTTTGGCCTGCGGACCGCACCGGCCGCATACAACATCCCCCTGTTGGTCACGCTCGTGCTCGGCGGACTGCCCCTGCTCTACGACCTCTCCCGCAAACTGCGGAAACGGGAGTTCGGGTCCGATCTGCTCGGTGGCATTTCCATCATCACCTCCGTTCTCCTCGGCGAATATCTCGCCGGCTCCATCATAGTCCTGATGCTTTCCGGCGGCGAAGCGTTGGAAAGCCACGCGCTCCGCAGCGCTTCCTGCGAAGTCATTGGCCTGCTCGCCACCAAGGGACAGGCTGGCATGGGCGATCAGGCCGACGCCATCGTCCTGCCGTTTTCCGCGCTTCAACGGCGCCTGATCGGCAAGACCTCGTCGCACGACATCAACCAGATCTCGATCTCCGCGCAGGAGGGAACCGACAGCCTCGCGCTCATCGCCGCGCCGCCCGGCTCAATCCGGTCGACGCGCTACGGCAGGAATAGGATCAGGCGCGCGGCGGGTTTTGGCTCAAGCTCAGCCTGCGGACTGACGAGGCAGCAGGAGACATGAACCAACGAATTGGGGCCAGTGTGCCCACCGCGGCTTCGTTTCTTGCGCTGCTCGCAGCCGGAACCCTCAAGGCAGCCGTGGTCCAGTATTCCAATCGCACGGATTGGCAAACCGCGGCCGGCGGCGGCGCCGGGGACATTACCGACGATTTCAATGCCGGCACACTGACCCGATCGGCGTTCACCCTAACTCAGGATGTCACCGGCAGCATCGCATTCTTTCCCAATGCCAATTCGGTGAACGCGATCGATGGCACCGGGTATCTCCGCCTGCTGCTCAACGATCCGGCCGACTTCGTAACCTTCACCTTCAATTCGCCGATTACGGCGCTAGGTTACGAGGTGAACCCCCACAGCGCGACCGTCGGGGTAGTGTTTTCCTTTGCCGTGAACGGCACCGCGGCGGGCTCCTACAGTCTGCCGGCCACGGACATCACGGAGTTCCGTGGTTTCGTGTCGGACACTCCGTTCACGACCTTCACGCTCACCACGGCCGCCACGGATTCGCGCCAGGGCATCGACAACGTCGAAGCCTTCACGAGCGTGCCCGAACCGGTGGCCGCCACGGCGGTTGGCGCCTTGGTGCTCCTGGCCGTCGCCCCGCTGCTGCGGCGGTGGGAATCCGGCCGGCGGACCGGTTGACCCGCGCGGACCCGGCGCCGGCTAGTTCCCGGCCGCATTGCGCCGCTTCCGTTGCTCGAAGTTGTATTGGTAGAGCAACCCAACGCTGTGGGCGCCCGCGTCGCCATCCCGGCGCGCGTTGAAGCCGTAGCCGTAGCGCGCGATCACCCGCCACACTTCGCTCCGGGAGGTATAGGAAAGACTGGGACCTGCGCCGGTGTTCCAATGCCCGGGTTGCTCGAAGCCCGGCAGGTAATCCACGTTCGCGGTGGCCACCCCGAGGCGCAGTTGCCAGCGGTGGTCGGGTGACAGCGGGGCGACGTAGGCGGCGCTGAAGTGGGCAAACCGTCTGGCGGATATTTCCTGGTAGTAGTAGCCGGGCAAGGCCAGCGGAAGCTCGGCGGCCAACGGCAGGACGCCGCCGAGGCGCCAGGCGCTGAAGCGGTCGGCGCCCTCCGAACCGCCCAACGTCATGGCAAACGTGAATTGGTTGCCGCTGTTGGTCCACGCGTAGTTCAGTCCGGCATAAAGCCAATAGAGATCGGTTGAGGGTTCGATCCGCCGGTCCCCACCAAATCCGTAGGCGCCCTTGTCCACGCGCCACTGGTGTTCGAACCAAAGGGAAACCTCCATGGCGAGATCGGCGTAAAGCATCGGCTCCTTGCCGGCGAAACGCAGGCCGCCGCGCACGAAGGCGCTTACCCGGTCTTCTGGCAGCACGAAGGCGGCATCGGTCTTGTCGGCGGCGGAATACGTCGAGTAATGGCCGCCTCCCTGCACGACGACGTTGAGCGGAATCAGGTGGGCGGGGTTGATGAGGTGATAGAGGTGCAGGGCCGCGCCTCCACCGTGACCGTAGAAGCTCTCGTTCTTGAAATAGTGGCCCTGCCGGACCTCGAAATGGTTCTCACCAAAGCCACCGCCATTGACCCGCAGACCCACATCCGTGTGGGGCAGCAGCTGGCGGAAGCCGATCTCGCCGTCAAGATAGACCGGCGCGATGGCCAGGCGAAGCGCCACGTTGGTCCGCACGAACTCGGGGTCGTTGTAGTAGTAGTAGGCGTAAAGCGATTGGGGGCCGGTGCCGGTCAGCGACTGGTCGGCGCCCAGATGCAGAAGGCTGCGCGGATACGGGTCGATCTGGGCCATCGCACTGAGTGCGCAGAGCCGGAGTAGACCGATGGCCCAGATAATTGTTCGGAAGTTCATGGTGGCGGTGCGCCCGGCGGTGGCCGGCCAGGTTATGGCTCCGGATTCCACGGGAGCGTTCGCTTCCCCTTGGCCGCTTAGGGACGGTTGGGGTTCATCAGGCGGTCAGCACCTTTTCCTCCCGTCGATGGTCTCAGTGTGGTGGTCGGTTCCGCCCCGGTTTGTCCGTTGGTTTCACGTCCCGACGGAATCGTGGGCGACCCCCGCGAGTCCCTCGGGGCACGTTCGGGAAGCCAGTCCGCCGGTGTCGGCAGAGCTTGCCGGGCACGCGGCGACAGTTCCGCCCTTGGTCTGGCAGGCTCAGGTGGGCGCGGGGTGCTTGGCGGTGCACTCCGATTCAAAGGGGGCGGGCGGCCCGGAATGGCGGGAATAGTCCGAACCTTCGGCTCCGGTTGGGATGCTTGCCGCTTCTGAACGGGACCTGGATTCCTTCCCTCCGGACTCGACGTTGGGGCAGCGATCGGGGAGCGGGGACGCAGCACTTTCGCCGGCTCGATCCGGCCACCCGGCGTTTGTGCTGCCGGCGGCCCGGCGATAGTCTCCAAGGCTCGTCGCTGCTCGCGGGAGGCCTGCACTTCCAAGCCGCGTTGGGAAAGTTGCTGCCGCTCGGGCAGAGCAACCGGCTGAAACTTCAGGGCTCCGTCTTTTCGTCTGGTCAACTGGTCGAACGAGGTGGCCAAGGGAACCGGCCCGGGCCGCGGGTCGCGCGAAGTGGGCCCAACCCAAGTGCGGGGCGGGCGGGAGCCTTCGTGATCGCGCCGATCTTCGTAGGATGCCCTGACGTGGCGTTCCCAGTCCCGGTCCTGACGATGTTCCCAGCGTTGATGGGAAAAGATCGGGTCGTAGCCGTGACGGCCCGACTGAAATGAGAAAGCAGCGTAGAAACCGTCCTGCCGATGACCGGCAGCGTAGTAATCGCCGAAGTAGTAGTGCGCGTAGCGGGGCCGCAGAAAGAGGTGTTCGGTGAACACCCTGAGATTGATCACAATGTGGGGCGAGTAGCGGTAGGCTTGCCGGGGAAACCGGCCGCCCTCGAAATAGATCGGGGCAAACAACACGCCCCGCCGGGCCACCGGGTAATCCCAGAAGCCGCCTACGAAAATGTGGCCCCGCGGTGTCCAGACATAGTGGGCTGGCATCCAGTTCCAATCGCTCCTGCCTCGGACCCAAAACCCCGGGCGCCAGCCGTAGCGCCCCTGGTGCCAGAGCCAGTAACCCGGCGCCCAGCCGTAATCCACCGAAGGCGCCGCGACATTCGGTCCCGCCTCCAGGGTGGTGGGTGGCGCGGGCAGATAGGTTGTATTCCGGGTGGTCGCGTCGGCCCAATAGCCGGAAGTCCACTGGTAGCCTTGTGGCGCGGGCGCCCAATACCCGGCCATCCATGCCCGCCCCGGGGGCAGGGCGCGCCAAGTTCCACTGACCCAGACAAAGTCCGTCCGTTCGCCGTCCCAGCCCCAATAGCCCGGAATCCAGGTCACGTTGTCACCCTCAGGCCGCTCCTCCGGCGGCAGCTCTTCGATGGGGGCGGGTGGGGCTTTCGCCGCGACGACGCCCGGTTCGGGATTGAACGTGACCAGGCCGGCAAACGCTTCATGCACCTGACCCCGCGTGAGCACCTGTGCCCCGGTCGGCTCGGCGGGAGACGGTTGCCCTAGAACGGTGGTGGGGAACGTCCCGAACGCCAGCGTGATTGCGATGCATAAGGTCGAACACCAGCGAGCCATACGGGGCGCGCGGCGGGCGTTTCCCCCGAACGAGCAGTGTGTCCGGACATTCATCGCAGGTGGTGGCTGAGGTTGGTTGTTTGACTCGCTTCGGCGCAGGTCCTCTACCGTCTTCCGCCGCGGCCGTTGCCCTCAACTTTACCGTCCCTGCCATGCGGTGGTGCCCAACGCTTCGGATATTGGCGGACCACCGCCGCATGGTGGTGCGCGGGCGCATCGTGGAATCCGAGGCTTACGGAGGGGGAGGCGAACAGGACTTCAACCGAGACCTGGGGCGGGGTTGGGCGGGTGACCCAGGTGCGACCTTCCAGATAGACGTAATGGCGGTGCTTGCTGCTGTAGTAGACCTGGTAGCCGGGATAGTAGACGTAGTCGTCCTGGACGACGACGGCGGGCTCTACGTAAACCGGCGGTGGGGCATATCGATGAACGTGACGCGGTTCGTCGTGGTAGCCGACGCATCCGGTCAGCATCCCTGCCAGCATGGCGGGGAGCAGTGCTCCGCGGGTTGGGAATCGATTCTTTGGCATAGTCTTGCTTTCACGCCCTTTGGCGCGGGTGGGGCACCGGGTTGCAGGCGTGCCTTCGAAGGGCCGGTCAGAATGACGGAGCGTCGCGCGTTCCAAGGCTTACGGAAGGCGACGCAAACAGGGCCTCGGGCGAGACGCCCGAGGGCGTGGGCCGGGAAATCCAGGCATCGCCCTCCAGGTAGACGAAATCACTGCGGTTGCGGCTGTGATAGGTCTGGTAGGCTGGATAAAAGACGTAGTCCCCCTGCAGGACCCCGGCACCGTTCTGCACATGCGCCGGGGGTGCTTTCGTCGGTCGGATCACCGACGATCGATCGTTGAAGCCGCCGGCGCATCCGGTCAGCGCGCCGACGAGGGCCATGCCCAGCAGGGCGTTGATTGCGGCGGAAAGGGTTTTTCTCATGATTTGTTTCCTTTGTTTCGTTCACGGGGCGATCTTCTCGCTCACCCACTGGCGCGCCTGGGTGAACCCCTCCTTCATCTCGGAATAGGCCGTCCTTGAACCGGCCTTCACGCTGTCCCAAGTGGTCTCGGTGGCGTCCTTCACGCCTTCGAGATGGGTGTTCAACCGGGCGGATTGGTCGCGCAGCGCCTGAAGCCTGGGCCTGGCCTCGGCCTTAACCGTGTCGCTCGATTTTTCGATCTTGGCCTCAAGCAACTCCAGGTCCCGGGTGATCTCGGCCTTTTGGCTCTCCATCGAGGCCGTGAACTCCCCGCGCTGGGCAAACGTGTATTCCCGCGGCTCCGACGAAGTCTCGGCGGACTTTGTGCGGCCGGGGTCGGGTCGTTGGGCGGTGGTGTCGGGGCGGTCGCAGCCAGCGAGAATGCCGGCGAGGGCAAGCAGACGGAGCAGGGGAGGGGCGGATTTCATGGAGAGGTGTTTCCTACTTGGCGTGGGTTGTGGTTACGGGGCGGTGATTCAGTCGAGATCGCGGGCCAGGACGAAATCCATCCGCCGGAGCGCTTCGGCTTGAGCCGCGCCTGGCGAACGAGGTCCAGTCCGCTGGTTTTCAGCCTTGGAAACGATCGGGCCTTCAGTTGCCTTGTAGGTCCGCCGCGGGTTGCCCACGAAGTTCATGGCGAACCCGACAAGCAGGAGCAGCGAGAGCAGGCCGAGGTCTTGCTTTCGGTCCGTCCAACGAAGCGCGCGCGGGGCGGCCTTCGGGCCGACAGCCCCTGGCTGGACCGGAAACCAGCAGAGAAGGTCCTGCTTTGGCTCCAGTCGCGGTGTGATTCGGGTGAGGTGCATCGGAAGAGCTTTAGCCCTGCAGCGGCCGCCTTTGCCATGGGGTGAAATCCTACCGCTTGACCATGGGCCGCTGATTCTCACCGGACCACAGCCGCCCGTCGTGGACGGGCGGCTGGGAACCGGTTGGGTTTCAGACAGGCCTAGCAGCCTGTCGGACTTGGCTCAAGGCGGTGGGCAGGACGGTGGTGGTTGCTTTCCGGACCGCTGCAGGAATGCGTTCCGGACGATCGCCGACGAG
>JAYUSF010000134.1:0-19203 GCA_043755815.1 Verrucomicrobiota bacterium | reverse complement strand
GCTCGGCTCGCTCCGCTCGCCTCCGCTCCACCTCCCCCTCTGGGGTTGGGTGGAAACACAAGGAAAGCAAATTACAGAAAGCTTCTTACACCGGCGTGCTGTAGTCAAGTTGACCCTTAAAACGGCAACTTCGACGTGTGGCTGACTACGGTTTCCTAACTACAGATGTCCCCTTTGCCCGCGATGTGGTGAGCGAGTGGAGTTGAGCGAGTCGAGGTCAGCAGGCGGGCTTCGGAAGCCACCGCTCGCGCCTGCTGACACTCGCGACGCGAGGGATCATGGGCGAAATCCACTCGCGGAGGGAGGGCCTTGAGTTCTTGGCTGCTTCCTCGCACGCTACGGGTAAGGGACCGCTGTGAACGTCTGAGGCTGGTGGAGTTCCCAATGAGCCACACGGTCAAATCTGGAATACTACTCAATATGGATATTCAATTGGTGACGGCGTGGATTGCGGCTGGTGCCGGCTTCATTGGTATTATCGGCACCAACCTCATGCAAGTGTGGGAGTCTCGGCAGAGGCGCCATCAAGAGATTCTGAATCAACGTAAAGAAGCGCTCTTCGCAGCCCTGCAAGTGGTGGATCACTATTTCTCTAATTGCAAAGTTGATGACTGGCCACCTCCCAACCCTCATCATTGGGACATTGGCTTGGCGCGGGACGCCATGAGCAAGATGGTCATCTTCTGCAAAGACCCCCAAAGGACCGTTACCGCGTTCAAAAATGCTCTAGGTCTGAATAATCCGAACACCCAAAGCACCACGAGTGTTGGTTTCAAGGCGTTGCATGAGTTTAGGGTTGTCGTAGCCGAGGAGTTGGAAGTCCCGCCAGTCAAATACGAAGATGAGGATTTTACTTGGATAGCTTGCTTAGATGGCGCGGTCTCTGAGGAATGGAAGCACCTGATGGAATCTAAGCGACGGGGAGTTAGTGTCCGGATTTCTGTGGCTTAGCTCACTACTCCAAGGTTTGCCTCGCGGTTACGTCGACTCGTTGGAGTTCGGAGTTGGCGTGCCACGCGTGACATGCGATTTCAGCGCCGTGCATTCCCTGATCCGATGGTTGACCTGGCTGATCGTAGCGGCGTGTTTGAGTGGCAACGTCGCGGCCACCACCAAACCGGTTCTGCTCTACTCGCTCCACTTTCAGGCGCCCGGTGAAAACCGCTACGCTCCAGACGGTGCCTACCGCGAAGTGCTGGATCGTTTGCGGGAGACCTTCGAGATAAGGGTCAGCGCGGGGCGTCCGTCGGCCAAACTGCTTGCCGGGGTCGATGTGGTGCTGCTGGCGAACCCGAATGACTTGCCGCACGGAACGAATCCGCCACCGGCGCACGTGGCGGCGCGCGATGTCCGAACCCTGGGAGCTTTTGTTGAACGAGGCGGTGGGCTGATCGTCTTTGGCAATCAGGAGGCACATAACCTCGAAGTCACGGACCTGAACGGGTTGCTCCGCCGGTTCGGATTCGCCCTCACAAACCGCTATCACGACGCCAAGCTCATCGCCATTCCGCGGGACGCGCCGGTGATCGGCGGTCTGCGCTGGGGGTTCTACACCGGGAACGAGGTGCTGCTTACGCCCGGGCACCGAGCGCGTCCGACGGCCTGGATCACGAATGACGTTGCGCAGCCGACGCTCACTGCCAAACGGAACGAGCCGGGAATATTGCTGGCGACCTCCACGCCCGGCAACGGCCGGGTCGTTCTGGCGACTGATGCCGGCTGGATCACGAAGAACGCCTTACAGGAACTTGGCATCGGCGACCTGACCATCCGTGGGCAGGACAATTGGGAAATCTTCCACCAGCTCTGTCTCTGGTCGGCGGGACGGGAACCGGCAAACCCGAAATGAGGCGACCGGCGAAATGAAACGTGCGCCCCGACTGCGTTCCCTCCTCCAAGCGCTCGGCTGGCTCTGGGCAGGATGGGCCTTCGTGTTGCACGGTGCGCCCCGGCTACCGGTGCCGGCGGGAGTTCAGTTTCCGCTGCGGGCGGTGTTCCATGAAGGGCACAAAACCAACTGGTCGAACCCCGACCTGGATGAAGCCGGCTGGCGATCCATTGAGCTCGACCGGAGCTGGCACGCCCAAGATCTGGGTCTGCCTTGGCGGGTCGGGCACGAGGGTTGGTATCGCATTTCGTTCGTGATGCCGGCCGATGTGACGGACCGCTCCTGGGCCGTTTCGGCCGGTTTCGTAGGCAACCTCAGCGGGCTCTGGCTTAACGGCGAACGCATCGGTGGGGTCGGATCGTTCGACCTCCCCGAAGTCACCGGCCAACGATGGGTCCACGCGGCGGTCGTCCCGGCGCGGGTGCTGCATCCGGGAACGAACCTCCTGGCGGTGCGCGTGCTCAACGTCAACGGGGCGGGCGGTATCCTCGGCGGGCCTGTCGGCGTGTTCGAGGCCGGGGAATTCCTGCGCGTATGGAAGCATCTGGAACTCGAACGCGAAGCCACGCGCGTCGGCCTGGCGGCACTTTGCTTTGGCTGGGCGTTTGTGCCGTTGCTGTTCCGCCTGGTCGGTGACCGGACAGGCATGTTCTCCGGGACGGGCGTGCCCGTGGCGCTGATCGGAGCGAGCGTGTTGCTGCACACCCAGCTGGTGAATTCTCTCGCGCTGGGTCCGGCCCGTCCGGTGCTCGCACTGCTCGCCTGGTTGGCGGCGGGTTGCACCCCGCCGGCGATCTACGGCTTTGCCAAGCGGCTGGGGCGGCCAACGAAGTTTTGGGCCGGATGGGTCGGGGTCGGGTCGGTGCTGTTCTTCACGCTTTCCTTCCTGCATGCGCCAGAGATGGGACGGGTCATGGGAATCTACGCGGCCTATGCCGTTTGGACCCAGGTGGCGATCATCCGCCAATGCCTCATGGCTCCGCCGGCGCGACGGTTGGTGGCCCGGGCGACCTTGCTGGGCACGTTGGTATTGACGGCAGGGGGGATTTGGGTGGCCGCCATTTGCATCTGGCCGCTGGCACCGTTTGCGGCGCAGTGGTGGGATCCTTCGGACGCAGCCATTCTGGCTTTTCTCACGTTGCTCGGCGGTTCGTTGCTCCGCGGTTATGTGCTGGCCCGGCAACAGGAAATCGAATTGAGCCGGCGGTTGGTTTCCGCCCACTCCGACGAGCGCCAGAATCTGGGACGCCAGGTCCACGACGGGGTGTTGCAAGACGTGCAGCATTGGCGCCTGCAGGCCGAGTTGGGCGCGGCCGAAGCCGCTCCTGGCCTGGCGAAGGAGTCGCTGAGCGCCATCGGCCTGGGACTGGTCGGTGCCGCGCGGGAGTTGCGTCAACTGGCGGAAGACCTCCAACCGCTTGCCCACCGGAACCAGGCCCTGAGCGAAGCTTTGGCCGGACTTGCGCAGCGTTTGCAGGAACGGCATGGCCTCGGAATCAGGGCTGCGGTTCAACTGCGGGATGACGTTCCGGCCGCCGTGCAGGAGACCCTCCTCCGGATTGCCCAGGAAGCGGCCGCGAACGCGTGCCGGCACTCGGGTGCGGGCGGCGTGGAACTTGCGGTCAACGATGACGGCGAAACCGTGACGCTCGAAGTCACGGACCACGGTCGGGGCTTTGATCCGGCGCGGGTGCCGACCGGGCATTTCGGCCTGCGGTTCCTGCGCGATCATGCGGAATGGATGGGTGGACACCTGTCGGTGCATGCGGCTCCCGGCGAGGGAACGGTCATCCGGGCCACCGTGAAGCGGCCTTTTCGAATCGCATGAACCCAGCGAAGATTTCAGTTCTGTTGGCCGACGACCATCCGCTGTTCCGTGATGGTCTGCGGAGCCTGCTGACCCGCGACGGACGGTTTTCGGTCGTCGCCGAAGCGGCGGCCGGGGACGAGGCGGAGGCCGCAATTCAGACGCTCCAGCCCATGATTGCGCTGCTCGATCATTCGATGCCCCGGCGGAGTGGACTGGAAGTCATCCGCGCAGTTCGGGCTGCGGGGATTCCGACCCGCTGTGGGGTGCTCAGTTCATTCGGGAAACCACTGCTGGTGGCCGAGGCGCTCCGGGCCGGAGCCGATGGTTACCTGTTGAAGGAGGATTCGCCCACGATGCTCGCGGACGGAGCCGAGCGGTTGGCCGCCGGCGAGTGTGTGATCAGTCCGTCTCTGGACCGGTCCGGGCTGCGCGAGGCGATGAACTCCCTGGCGATCAGCGGTCGCGAAATGGACGTGCTGAGGCTGCTGGTCCACGGCGCTTCCGCCCCCGAAATGGCCGTGCGATTGGGCATAAGTTCGCGGACGGTGGAGACCTACCGCAATCAATTGGTGGTAAAGTTTGGTGCCCGGAATGCCGTTGATCTTGTCAGGCGGGCCGTCGAGGCGGGACTGGTCATCGGTGAATGAACGGAAGTTTCGCTCCGTATTCCTACGGAGGGCTTTGGCCGCGAGAAAGGTCTGCCAACCGCTCATCGTGAAACTGAAATGAATGCATCACGCCATCACACATTGGTGCCGGCCCTCGGCCGGCTTTCCCGCGCAGCCACCTCCACCGCTCTGGCCCTGGCCGGAGCCACGGCGCTGAACGCCGCGGCCTTCAATTTTGCGGGCAACCTTCACGCGGGGAACATCACGGCAAATCCGTGGGTTGGCGGTTCGACCATGTGGGGTTCGATTGAAACCGGCAACGGCACGGGCACGTCGCAGTCCGGCTTCGCCTACCTCGCCGGCCGGGATGTCAGCCTGCTGACCTTTACCTTTGGCGATTTGGAACTGACCAGTTCCCAATCTCCCGGAGCCGCCAGTCTGGGATTTGAACGCTACACGGAGAACGATGCCAGCGTGATGCCGTTCACGATCCTCTACAATGGGGTGCCCATCGCGACCGGAACTTCGGACTACCTCTACGATGAGGTCAGCAATGAATTGGATTTTAGCGCGATTGGGAATGGGCAAGTGACCCTGACCGCGCCGGGAAGCGATCCCACCTTCTTCAACGAAGTGACCGCCATCACTGGCGGCTCACGCATCCTGCAAGTGACCCTTTCCAGTTTTGATCCGGTGGACAACCTGGGAAATTTCAGCACGAGTGGAACGATTTCCGCCGTGCCTGAGCCGGAGGAATTCGCTGCCCTGGCGGCTGGCGGACTCGCCGGTTGGGCAGCATGGCGGCGTTCGAAGCGGTCGGCGCTGGCCTGAAACGGCCCCTGCTAAATGGCGGCAACCTCTTGGGGGCGTCCCCACATCACCCCTTCCGGGGTAATTGAGAATCCACGCACGGGTCCCGACGCCAGCGCAGGGTGAGCCTCTGCCGGGTTGTCGGGGTTACCTTGAACGGCTCGGCCGGGGGCAGACCTTCCACCCAGAAGATTTCCCCCGCCGGAGTCGCGGCGAGCAGCCGTGCGCGTCGCGTGGCAGCGGGGATCTTCCGGTTCACGAAAAGATCCTGCAGCTTTGCCGGTTTCGGCATTCCCAGGGGGCGAAAGCGGTCGCCGCGGCGCCAATGACGGAGCAAGATTTCGGAGCCAACCTGATGCGCGTCGAATAGTTCCCGACCCGGAACGGTGCGCTTGGGAGGCCCCGAACGCGAACGGGTCCGGGACCATTTAAGGCTGATCGTCCCGATGGAAACGCTTCCCCGCGCGGCGGTGATCGAGACGCGGGTTTCACCGTCGGTGAATTCCGGTGAGGCGGAGCTGAGCGACTCCAATTCACCTGCCGCATTCAGGCGGAGCGTCGATTCCCGATTTGCGGAGACCCGGCTCGGATTTAACCGGAGGCGTTCGACCAGTTCAAAGTCGGCCGCATGACCCAGTTGCCAAAGCTGCTCGCGGATCACGGCCCGCTGCACGGCGAAATGCAGGAGTTCAAACTGCTTTCGCCGGCGGGCCTTCAGCCAGCGCCGAGCCTCGGCCTGCACATAGTCCGCATCACCGCCGACAAGGTTGCCGGCGCGTTGAAGCACCGTCTCTACGGCCGGCGAATAGCTCAGGCGCAGCAGTGGCAGCAGCTCATGCCGCACAAGGTTGCGGGGAATGCTGAGGTCGGCGTTTGAGGCGTCTTCACGGAATGCAATGCAGTTGGCCGCCGCATAGTCGCGGAGCATCTCCTTGGGCACTTCCAAGAGCGGACGGATGAGTGTGACCCGCGGATCGGCCGGGGAAGGGGCGCTCGGCTGCATGCCGCCGAGACCGGCACCGCCGGAGCCGCGCAACAGTCGCAACAGGAACAGTTCGGCCTGGTCCCCTGCGTGATGGGCCAGAGCGATCCGTTCGGAACCGTATTCCGCCGCCATGCGGGCCAGAAAGCCGTGGCGGAGCCGGCGCGCGGTCATCTCGATGGATTCGCGGGACTGCTCGGCGGCGGCCCGAACCGGCAGACGGCCAAGCTCAAAGGGAAGGCCAAGGGTGTGCGCAAGGCCCCGAACGAATTCCGCGTCGGCATCGGCCTCCGGGCGCAAGCCGTGATGGGCATGGCCGACGACCAAGCCGACGCCGACGGATCGGCCGAGGTGATGGAGCAGCGATAGAAGAACTACCGAGTCCAGTCCGCCGGAGGTGGCCACCACCAACGGCCCGCGCCCCGGCCACAGCGCACGGCGCTGCAGTTTGTCCCGGACCAGTTCGACGAGCGGATGCACCGAGAAAACGGTATCGGGCCGTTTGCGGGCGGTAAATTCCGTAAAACAGGTGCCGCTTGCGTCTGCCCAAAAGGCGGGACGCCGCCTCATCCTCGCACCGGGTTGCCAGCGAGCTTCAGGAGTTCACGCGCTTCGGCCATGCCCGGCGCCGGGCGGCCGAACTCACTCGCCGTGACCCGGGCGAGGGCCGTGAGCTGGCGCCACCGGAAGGCGGGCCGGGCCGCGGAGAATTCCTCGGACACCGTCCGGTAATACTTCTCGGCGTGGAGCGCGCCGTCCTCGCTGACGGCATACCGGAGCATGAGATCGAACACCGGGCGCGGTTCGTGACCGAGCTGGCCGTAACGGTGGACGATCGTGGCGGCGCGGGCCTGGAGGTTCTGCCGGATCGCCTCCTCGGCTTCGCGGAGGAGCGTTTCTGGTTCGGTGGCCTTGATCTGGTCCAACTGCCACTGGACCGGCAGCGGTTGCCAATTCTGAAAGTCGCCCCCCCGGGCGGTTCGATCGAGGGCGACCTGATAGGCGCCGAGTATGAGGCACGCAAAGGTGTTCCGGGCGTTGGTGACGCGGGCCAGGTTACGCCAGGCGTTGGCCGAGTCGGACGCGTGGACGCCGATCGAGTCGCCGTGAACGCTGCCCACCGGTTTGCCCGGCGCTTCGCCGCTCGGAGGACGCCCCCAGTCGCGCAGCACGAGCTGATTTGCCGCGAGCGAAATGGCTTCGCCGATTGACGCCGGGGCGAAGCCCTCCGCCAAGACGGCCGCGGCCGCCTTGGCGGTATCGGCTGCGGACGAGGTGAAGAAAAGCTGGCTGAGCTGATCAACCCAGTTGTCGTCGGGCACCCGCGTGCCCGGGGCGCGACCCAAGAGGCGATGTTCCTCCAGCAACTTCGCGAGCAGCGTGCGAGGCTCGGTCTGCTCGGCGGTCTGACGCCACGATTCCGCCTGGACGCAGTAATGAATCGACTGCCGAAGCAGCGTGTGCGCGTGCTCCTTTCCGATGAGGCCCAAGAGGTCCCACGCGCGATATGGCATGACTACCCGATGGACTTCCGGGTGCTCTTGGACGGTTTGGAGCAGCTCGTTGATGGCGTCATCGGCTGAGACCTTCGCCAGGCCGGCGAGCGTGCGTTCGGCGCCAGCTATATCTTTGCCGTGGATGGATTTTCTCAACGTTTCCGCGCCCGTCATGCCCGGGGACAACGCGGCCGCCTGAACGGCGTGAAGGACTTCTTCCTTGCGGCCACCTCGTTCCTGAATCCGGTTGGTGTTCCGGTAGAGAACCTTGAACACCGGGAGCGGTTGCAGTTCGGCCGGCAACTCTCGGGACATGTGATAGGCCGGGGCGAGCGCCATCATCGTGTGAAACCCGACATAGTCTTCGCCGCCGAACGTGCGGGCATTGGCCAGGGCGGCCGCCGCCACGAGCCGCCGCAAGTCGGTGCCCGCCTTGAGCTTCCCGGCAAGGGCAGGGAGCAGGCGATGAATGGGAGTCTCTTGCATCAGGCAGACCAGCGGCTCGAGTTCGCCAAAGCTGAGGTCATCCGGTGCGTCCGCTGCGAGCGCCGGGGCGAGGCCAAGTTCGGAGGCAAGCGAATGACCGACAGTGGCGACGACCATGCCTCGGCCGACATCGGCGAGAAATTCGCGGCGAGAAGCGGGTGTCTTCATGGTAACGATTTAGTTTTTGACCGAACTCAGGGCGATAAGGGGCTGATACGCCGGCGCGCACGGAAGTCACGCGAGATTTCGGCTGGGACCGTTCCCTGTCGCTCCCGGGAACGGCTGGCGAAGGGTTTGGTTGGGACAAACTTGACCCGGTGGCGCGACGCTCCGGGCGAGCGGGCTGGGGCGTTGGCCATCGGAACTGCGGGTCCGACCAAAAAGCTACCAGTAGCCGTAACAGCCGTCCGCGCCCCAGATTTGGGAACCGCGGTAACGGCCCATCTGGCGGATGTCCTTCCACCGCACCGAGCCGTCCAGCAGGCCGACATTGCCGCCTTTGGCCCCAAGGTCGGCAGGCCGCTGTTCGTAGGCTTCGGGGTGGTTGTCGAAGTATTCGTTCTCCGCGACCCTGGGACCTCGCGCGGTGTGGGGTGCGAGGATGCGTTGGAACGCGGGCGAGTCCACGTTGAGGTCCGCGAGCAGCACCAAGGAGGGATCTTCGGTGGCCTTCTGTGGTGATAGCCAGGTGTTGGTTACGCCTTCGATCAACGCCCAAGGCGTGTTCGGGTGGCCGCCGAGATAGTGGTAGCCGATGGCGATGCCGTAGTCGGGATGGTTGCGCCAGTCCGGACGCTGCATCCACTTGGTCAGGTTGGGGCAGTCGAACGCCTTGAGTTGGGTCGTGTAGCGCAGCAGGTTCGTCTGGTTGAGCGTCGAGAAGACGGGCGTGTGCGTATCCTTCTGGTCAGCCTTGTCGGTGCCGCCGCGCGGCAGTTCCTGCTGGTTGTCCCCGGCGTAAATCTGGGCCGCGAGAATGAACTGACGCATGTTGCTGAGGCAGGCGGTCCGTTGGGCGCGTTCCCGGGCGTTGGCCAGTGCGGGGAGGAGCAGTCCGGCAAGAATCGCAATGATGGCGATCACCACCAGCAGTTCGATCAGGGTAAACGCGTGGCGAAGCCGAGGAGCGGACGCGCGGAAACGATCTTGAGCGATGTCGAGTCTCAGCGGTGGAATTTTCATGCTGGCACCTTAAAATGGCCGGACGGTTACGGGGCGCTCCGTTCAGCCACGCGGGCAAAGGTGGAATCAGCCGGCGCTGGAATGTCGACTTCCAGCGCCCCTTCAATGGCATTGAACGAGACCGCTGCCCGCTGCCAGTTTGGGGCCCCGGAGTCCGGCGGCACGGCCAGTTGAAGCTCAATCCGGGCGGCTTCGTTGGCGGTGAGGGCGGAATTGTCGGTGGCCACCACCCGGAATTTCAGGCGGCCCAACTCGGCGAGCGCGGTGGCGGTGAGTCGCAGTCCCGGCAGCGGCGGCACTGCGGCGGCGACATCCAACGCGACGATCTGGGTGTTGCTGCGGGCATAGAGGCGGCCGTTGGAATAGGCCGGGTGGTTCCAGGAAGTCCCGGCCAGCGCCTGATAGCGGCCGAGCTCAGTGTAGGCTTCGGGATTCGGTTCGAGGAGGACCAGCTCGCCGTCTTCCGTCAGCACGACCAATTTGCCGCCGATCTTGATGAGCGAGGCGTAACCGGGCGGGCCGGACCCGACCGTGCTGGTGAGCCAAGTGTTGGCGCGGCTGGCCAGACTGAAGCAGGCCAGGCTTTTGTTGGGCGAGTTGCGCTCGACAACGCTGTAAAGAAATCCCTCGTGATGCACGGGCGTCGCCCAATGGTTTTGGTAGGAGCTGCTGCGTTTGTAGTCGGTCTGCCCCACGTTGAAAGTGCCGCCGGCTTTGGTCACGCGCGCGGTCCAGGCGCCGAGGGAGTAGGCGCAGGAGCCATACACGTAGTCGTTCGCGACGACCGGGGTTGAGGCGGTGGAGGTGCTGGAAGGGGTGAAACCGTAGCGCCACAGCACGGTTCCGGTTTCGGGAGTCACGCCCACCAGTCCACGCAGGGTCTGGAAGACAACCTGCGGCGTGCCGGCGATGTTCGCGAAGGCCGGCGTGGCGTGGGTCATTGCGTCATTTTGACCGCTCCAGACGGTGACGCCGTCGGATTTGCGGACGGCCATGAGTCGCTGGTTGGACACGTTCGGGTTCAGGAAGATCAGGTCACCGACGATCAGCGGCGACGCGGCGTTCTGCCAGGCGATGACCTCGGTGCCCGGGAATTCGGCGATGAAGTCGCGGCTCCAGACGACCGTCCCGTCGGCAGCGCTCAGGCAGTAGAGGCGAAGATATGAAGTGAGGACATAGACCCGGTCGCCATCCACGGAGGGCGTTGAGCGCGGGCCGTCCGTGCTGCCGGTGCCCGCGTGCGGGTAAGCGGCCTGATCGAGTGAGGTGGCCCATAATTCGGCGCCGGTGTCGGCGTTCAAGGCGATGCAGACCTCGCGCTTCTCGCCGGAAACCGACCGGTTGCCCTGGGTGAAAGCCCGCCCGCCGCTGACGGTGATGGAACTCCATGCGGGGCTGATCGACTTCTTCCAGACCACCTTGGGTGGGGTTTGGGTCCAGTTCGTGCGAAGCGTTTCCGGGCTCGAACCGTCGTGGTTGGGCCCGCGGTATTGGGGCCAGTCCGTCGCCAAAATCGCACCCGGTGTTCCGAGCCAAGCCGCCACGGTCAGGGTTTTTAGGGGTCGCCTCATGGAAATGGTGATTGGAAATCCATTTAGCCGAGGCTGGCTTACAGTTTGGCTTTAGTCAAACACTTGGCCTGAACCGAATCCGCCATGCCTGCGGCAGAGCGAAACCGGCTCGCCCCGGTGGTTGTTACCGGTTGCCTGGAGGGTTGGGGGTCAGGGTGGGACGCTTCGTCGCTCGCGGGAGGAATCGTTTTTCCACCAGATGCCAACTGGCGAGTCCCGCCAGCAAGGACGCCGGCAGGCTCAGCGCGAGCACGAGCCAAGGATTCGCCTTCGGGAGCGCGACCATGATCAGTTGCTGGATGGGGAAGGCGTAGAGGTAGGTGCCGTAGGAGATGTCTACCCGGTTGCCGAATCCGGCTACCCATTGAACCCGCGCGTAAGCCAGCCACAGGAGCAGGTAGGTCCATGCGGCCGGAAGGACGAGCGGAATCAAACCCGGCCGAAGGAACGACCCGAGCATGAGGCCGGCCGCGGCGAGCGCGAGGCCTGTGTTTCGCGGAATCGCGTGCCGCCAATGCCAGAAGGTAACTCCGGCGAGGAAGAAGGTCGCGAAGCGGGGCCAGTAGGCCCCATCGGCCAGCAGGGCGGTCAGGATGCGATGCCATGGCAGCGGTATTCCCGACGCGTAGAGCGACCAGAAAGCAATCAACAAGGCACTGACCAGCCAGCGTCTGCGAAACAGTCCCAAGCAGCCCAAGAACCCGAGGGCCAGGTAGCAGCCGAACTCGTAGCGTAGCGTCCAAAGCGAGCCGTTCATCTCTCCCGGAACCGGATTATTTGGAAACACCCGTAGCAAGCCACCGTAGGGGTATCCATAACCAGAAAGCGTAACCAAGTTGAACAGCAGCGTTCCCCACTGCTGGAGCGAATATCCAGAGAAGTTTTCGGTCGAGACTGCCGGTGCAATGACAAAGGCCTGGATCAGCCAAAGCAGAGCAAAAGCTGGATAGAGTCGAAATATCCGCCTGCGCAGGAAGTCACAGGTTCCGCGACCTTGAGCTAGGCTTCCGCTGACCATAAATCCGCTGGCGATAAAAAAGCCATCCACCGCCAACGTGCCTAGGTCGAATTTTCCACCGGTAAACTCGTAAAGGGGTTCGCCCTTGTCTGAACCGTTCACCATGAAGAACGAATGGGCCAACACCACGAGCGTCGAAAGCCCCAGCCGCAGCAGCCCGAAGTTGTTGGTTCTGAACTCCGCCGCGCTGTTTGAATTCCACATCGCCGGGGTAATCTCAGCGTCCGGTCAGCACGCGCTCAATCCGCTGCTGAAGCTCCTGATTAATCTCTTCGGGCGGGCGTTCGGCATCCACGATGGTGAATCCGTAAGTCTTCTGCAGCCGCCGGAAGGTGTCCCGCATCCGGCCCTGATACTGGAGGAAGCTGTCAAACATGTCGCGCGACAGCCCGAGGTCCATCCCGCTTTCCCAGTAATCAAGCGCTTGGTTCTTCGCGAAGACACGCTGCACCAGCTGCTCCGGCGAAACATCGAGGTAGAAGACCGCGTCGGGCATCAGGGTAATGCCGTAGAGGTTCTTGAGCCACGACTCGTCCATGCCGCGCACAAGATCCCGGACCATGAGGGTGTAGATGTAGCGGTCGGCCAGCACGATGAAGCCGGCCCGCAACGAGGGCAGGATCAGATGTTCCAACTGGTCGGCGAAATCCGTGGCGTAGAACAGCGAAAGGGTGGTCCGGGACAGGATGTTTCCGTTTTGGGCCTGCTCGAGCTCCTCGCTGACGAGCGATGAGCGCTTGAGTCCGACCTGCACCGTGGCGTGTCCGGTCCCCTCCAACCAGGTGGTGAGCTTATGGATCTGGGTCGAGCGGCCCGAGCCGTCGGCGCCCTCGACGACGATGAGTTTGCCGGTGAGCTTTTCGAGGTCGGTGCCGGGAATGCCGTGGCCGAAAAAACGTTTGGCCGTCACCTGCGGAACAACGACCTGGCCGGCGCGGTTGCTGACGGGCCTGCGGGTGCTTTTCTTTGGAGCGGTCATGGGGTTCAGCGGGCTTTGGCGTTGGTGAATAGCGGCAGGTCGATCCGCGCGGCGACCAGCTTGCGGAGCATGCCCTGCTGTTCCTCGATGCGCTGGTTGGCGTCCATCATGGTGAAGCCGAATTCCGTGCTCATCGCGAGGTATTGCTCGAAGATGCGGCCCTGAAAGATCCGGAAACTTTCATAGGGATCGGGTGAAAGTTCCAAGTCCATCCCGGCTTCGTGGAACTTCAGCACTGGGCGGTTGTCGAGGATGCGCGCCAACGAGACCTCCAGGGAAGCCTTGAAGAAGAACGTGAGGTCGGGCTGGGCGGCGAATGAATACAGTCCCCGGACCCAGTCGGGCGGGCAGCCGCGCACGGTATCGCGGGCAAACGCGGTAAAGATGTAGCGGTCGCACAGCACCAGGTAGCCGGCGCGCAGCAGCGGCACGAGTTGCCGCTCATAGCGGTCGGCGAAGTCCGTGGCGTGAATGAGGCTGAATGTTGTCGGCGTGAGCAGGTTCTGGTTTTTCCCCTTCTTCGTCGCGCTCTTCACCAGCGCCGATGAGTTCCATTCCGAGAAGAACACCTTTCCGCCCTGCTGTTCGAGCCACTTGAGCAGCAGGTGCACCTGGGTTGACTTGCCGGAACCGTCGAGTCCCTCCACCGCGATGAGCCGCCCCGGAAACCCGAGTTCGGCGAACGTCTTCGTCACGGGGCGGAAGCTAGGAAGCGTGCGGCGGGAAACAACGATTTTCACTCCGCGCGGCCATTCCGTTCAGGGGAAGCACTCGCCGGCGGGCGTCCGACGCCCTTCGGGCCAGACCAGGTAGACGGTGCGGTGGGAATGGGCCCATGCCCTCGTGAAATGCATCCGGGGCACGACCCACTGCACCCGGGAACGCCGGACCCCGGGATCATTGATCGCCACGTCGCCCTCCGCAGTGAAGCCGCGCACAACGACGATATGACCGTCAGATTTTTCCGCCTCGGGGCGGCCTTTGAGCAGGGCATAGCTGATCGAAGCGGCCACCGGCAATCCACTCCCAACCCAGCGTTCCAGGTCCTGCAGGTCGTTGAAGCGGCTGACACAGCTCCCGATTTCGGGGAATGAACCGGCGAAGGCGGTGTTGAACGGCCAGTTGCCGGTGCCACCCCAGCCGGGATCAAACACGGCCTGGGCGGTTGCCGGCACGGTGACATTCAAGCCGGGCCGGTGCAGTTCCTTGGCCCAGAATTCCAGCAACATGCTCGTGCTTGTGGGACTGCACCACTTGTCGATGCCTTCCGGGAATTCGGCCTGTGTTCGCACCGGAACGGGCAGCAGCCTTCCCCACGTGCTCCGTTCCGGGGGCCGCTCGGGAGCGGCGATCCGGCGGTTGCAGAAGGCCAGCGTCACCCTCTTCAGTCCATCCCGGGAACCCTGCAGGGTGAGCCGGACTCTTGCGTCCATCGCCGGGCGGAGCAGCCGCAGGATGTCCGTGTCCACTTCGCCGTCGGTGTCCTTGAACGGATGGGGCGAACTCCGGATTCCATGGGCCGACCAGGTTCCCAAGGGATACCAGCGGCTGGTGGCTCCGTTGGTCCAGCCGGCTTGGGCTTCCAGTATCAGCGACAGGTTGGTCCTGGCGTTCCAGGAGACGATCAGCTCGTCCCAGCCGCCCGGCGCCAGGACTGGGATGGATTCGAGGACGGTTTCACCCAACGTGTTGGTGGTTGCAGTGAAGTCGGTTGCTCGATTCAGCAAACGGAGCGAGGCAGGCCACTGGCTTGCCGTGCCGTCAACTAGGTTAACGAGGATGAAGAGCAGTGCCCGAGTGATCAGAAAACATCTTGTGAGCGACGGGGTAAGTTTCACCTAGAGACAGGTTGGTAGTGAACGACCTCGAAGTCAGTCGTCGAAAACACGGTCCCGAGCACGGCAAAATCACGCTCAAATTCCGGGAAAAATGTGTCGCCCTCGAATTTGCCTTTCACGTGGGTGACAAAGAGATCGCTACAATAAGGCAAGGTTTGGGAATAAACGTTTGCACCGCCGATTACCCAAATGTCACGGCCTCGATCCTCGCGAAGCAGTTTGTTCAGGTCTCCCCACAGCACGACAGACGTTGGAGCGGTCGCTGCAAACGCAAGTTGCTCGCCAGACGCTTCGGAAGTCGCTGCCCTAAGAGCTGATACTGCGGCAGGACCTGTTTTTGCATCTTTGTAGATCGCAGAAGCTGACGAATTGCCTGTCAGCAGCTTGGGATTTCGGGTCAGGACAACATTGGTTCGGTTAGGCAGAGGTTTTTCAAAACTCTCGAACGTCTTGCGGCCCATCAGCACGGCTTTGCCAACGGTGTTTTTTTTGAACCACTTAAAGTCTTCCGGAAGGTGCCACGGAATTTTTCCTTGGAGCCCAATTGTCCGATTTTCCGCCATCGCGACAATAGCCTTAAACATTCGCACAGCCCAAGGAGACTTGCCTTCAAGCGAAGGCGACAGGAATTTTTGCATTCTTAACGCTGCCGGTATGCCTCGGGTGCGTGTCGGGAGACGACGATCCGCAAAAGTCATGGAAGGTCTCGTTTGCTCATGTCGGCCCCCTGATCGCATTGCGATCCAGTCGCCGGGACCCGCTTCTGCCAGGCGGAAATTCTCAGATCATGAAGCTAGCCAGTGCGTATTGCTTTTTGGAAATAACCCGCAAGTCGGAGTTGTCTTGCGTCCAAGGGCGGGCATGGTTCGACCATGAATTCCCCGTTAAGTTGCCCCGACTGCTCCGACCACAGCGTGAATCGCCGCGGATTCCTCAGGTCTGCCGCACTTGCCACCGCCGCTGCCGCGACCAGTCGGCTTGCGCTCATTGGGGAAGCGCCGGCCCGTCCGACGTCCGAGACGTTGGTCAAGACCCTTTTCAAAAGCCTGAGTGAGCCCCAGCGGGCGCTGCTCTGCCTGCCGTTTGACCATCCCCGGCGGCTCGACGTGGACAACAACTGGTTCATCACCAAGGCCCGGGTGGGGAAGGACCTGACCAAGGATCAGCAGCAGATGGTGCGGGAAATCTTCCTCGGCCTGCACAGTCCGGAGTATGCCGAACCGGTGCTCAAGGCCACCGAGCACGATGCGGGCGATGGCGGCCTGGGCGACTGCTCGCTCGCCATCTTTGGGGAACCCGGCACCGGCAAGTTCGAGTTCGTGCTCACCGGCCGGCACGTCACGCGCCGGTGCGACGGCGACTCGGTAGCCGGCACCGCGTTTGGCGGGCCAATCTTTTACGGACATCAGGCCGGTCCGAACGACGAGGAAAGCCCCGACCATCCCGGCAACGTCTACTGGTATCAGGCGCAACGGGCAAACGAGGTCTTCCAGGCGCTCGACGGCAAACAACGATCCCTCGCCCTCGTGGACCGTCTGCGCCGCGAGCAGGCCGCCGAGACGGTCAAACTGACGGGCAAGAAGTCGGGGCTGACGGGCATTCCGCTGGCCGAACTGAGCCGTGACCAACGCCAATTGGTGCGCAAGGTGATGGCCGACCTGCTTGCGCCCTTCCGCAAGGCTGACTCGGATGAGGCGATGAAATACGTCGAGGCCAACGGGTTCGAGCACCTGCACCTCGCCTTCAGCAAACAGGGCGACCTCGGCAACGACCAGGTTTGGGATGTATGGCAAATTGAGGGGCCTTCCCTGCTTTGGTATTTCCGGGGCGCGCCCCACGTCCACACTTGGGTGAACATCCGCCGCGACGCTTCCGCCTGAGGTGGACATTCGGGCGGCGCCGGTCTGTGCCGGCGCGGGGGGGTTGAGGGAACCTTGCGCCCGCGAGTCGGCACCCGCGGATCGGGAAAACGGACGTGTTCGCCACCTTCCTGAAACTCCCACCGGGTAACCGGTGTGTTAACGGCATGAAGCTACTGCTCGTCTTCATCGGCTGGTCCCTGTTGTTTGTCCTGTGTTGGCCGCTCGCCTTTCTGGTGCTGGTGGCGTTTCCCTTTGTCTGGCTGCTGAGCCTCCCGTTCCGGTTGGCCTTTCATGTCGTTGAAGGCACGGTGGCGTTGCTCCGGGCGATCTTCCTGCTGCCGGCCCGTTTGCTCGGCGGTTCGAAGCAAGCGCGGACGGCCTAAGTCGCTGTGACCACTCCGGGAGGGGCGGGAGTCCTGCGCTTCGACCGGCTCCAACCTCGACGGGCATGCCTTTGGTTTCACCTGTGCGAGGATGCTCTCCCGGCGGAGCGTCCGCTTTTTCAGGCTGCGCATTGACCCTCGTGCCGACTTCGCGTTTAACAGGCCCATGCGTTTCCCATTTGTGCTCGGGCGGGCAATCGTTTCCTGCTCGCGTTGGCTTTCGTTCGGCTTCGCCCTGACGGCGTTCAGACTCGCCACCCAGGCAGAGGTTAAACTACACCCCACTTTCTCCGATCACGCCGTGCTGCAACGGGGCATGAAAGTCCCGGTTTGGGGCACCGCGAACGATGGCGAGGCGGTCACCGTCGAGTTTGCCGGCCAAAAACGCAGCACGATCGCCAAGGATGGCCGCTGGATGGTCACACTCGGGTCGCTCAAAGCCAACGCCGCCGGCGCCACCCTGAAGGCCATTGGCCCGGCCAATGCCGTAAGCCTCTCCGACGTCGTGGTCGGCGAAGTCTGGATCTGCTCCGGGCAGTCCAACATGGAATGGCCGATGTCGCGCAGCTTCGAACCGGACGGCGACATCGGCCATAGTGACAACCCCCACTTGCGCCTCTTCACGGTCGTGAAGCGCCGTTCGCCCGAGGTAAAGACCGACCTCGATTACGCGGCGCACCGATGGGTTCAGGCCGAACCCGAGGCCGTCCGGAACTTTTCCGCGGTGGGCTACTACTTCGGTCGCAGTCTCGAGGAAGCCCTCCGCGAAAAGGGCGTTCCCGTCGGGATCATTCACACGAGCTGGGGCGGTTCGCCCGCCGAAGTCTGGATGCGCGAAGACGTGCTGAAGGCCGATGCCGAATACAACTCACAGATCCTCGGACCCGGATTGGCCACCGCCACGCAATCGGCCGAAGCCATCCGGCAATGGGAGGCCGAGAAGAAGGCGACGGAGGCCAAGGGCGAAAAGTTCACCAGGAACCGTCCCGGCCAGCCGTGGCGTCCGGCCGAACTTTACAACGGCATGATCGCCAACCTCATTCCCTACGCCATTCGCGGCGCCATCTGGTATCAGGGCGAATCCAACGCCGGCCGCGCCTGGCAGTATCGCCGCCTCTACGCCGACATGATCCGGAACTGGCGTCAGGACTGGGGCCAGGGCGAATTCCCGTTTTACGCCGTTCAGCTTGCGTCGTGGGACAAGAACCGGAAGCGCGACCTGTCCGCCATTGCCTCTGAAATCGGCGCCAGCGACTGGGCGGAACTCCGTGAAGCCCAGAACTACGTGGCCGAGACGCTCAAAAACGCCGACACCGCGGTCATTACCGATGTGGGCGACAAGGACGACATTCATCCCACCAAGAAGAAGCCCGTGGGCGAACGGCTTGCCCGGCTTGCCCGCGCGCAGGTCTATGGTGAGAAGATGGTCGCGCACGGTCCGCGTCTGAAATCATCGAAGGTGAAAGGCAACACCATCGAACTGAACTTCCGGGACGTGGGCACCGGCCTGAAGACGCTGGATGGCGCCGCCATTTCCGGGTTCACCGTGGCGGGCGCCGACCGGAAGTTTAAGCCTGCGGCCGTCATCCGCCGCTCCAAGAACCAGATCGTCCTACGCAGCGACGCCGTGGCCCAGCCCGTCGCCGCCCGGTTTGGCTGGAACGACTATCCGGTGGTGAACCTCGCCAACAGCGACGACCTCCCGGCCTCACCCTTCCGCACCGACACCTGGCCGGGAGTTACGGTGCCTAAGAGGTGATGCGATTTCATTTAACCCTTGGACATCGCCATCCGGTTGCGTCTTTAGCAACTCACCGTCAGACCTTGAGCCAGCCACGGAAACCGCGCCCGCTGTAGTAAGACTCCGCCCCGTTGTGACCGATGAAGACGCGGTTGTAACGGCGATCACCATAAATCGCGCCGCCGAGTTTGCGGATCTCCGGCGGCGTGCGCAGCCAGCTCGACGACTTCGTGTCGAACTCGCCCAGCTTCTGCAGCGCGAAATATTCCTCTTCCGCCAAAAGCTCGATGCCCATGGCTGCGGCCATATCCACGACGCAGTTTTTGGGTTTGTGTTCCTTCCGCGAATCCAACGCCACGCGGTCGTAGCAAAAACTGACGCGGCCTTTGGGACTTTGCGCGGAACAATCCATGAAGACGAACTCGCCCGACTTTTTATCCTGACCCACAACATCCGGTTCACCGCCGGTGCGTTCCATTTCCGCGAGCGACCACAACCTTTCCGGCCGGACCTCCAATCGCGCCTGCACCTTGGCCCAATCCAGACCTT
>JAYUSF010000133.1:0-19269 GCA_043755815.1 Verrucomicrobiota bacterium | reverse complement strand
GTCGGAGCCTCCTTCTTTCAGCATCCGCTCGGCAAGAGCACGGGCCGCTTCAGTATAGGTTACGTCGTTCAACGTGGTGAGCGCATGCAAGGGCGTATTCGTCCGGCCTGGCTTGACCGCGCAATTCTGCCGGTTGGCGACGTCGAAGAAGAGGGTCGGACCAACGATGCGCCGCCAGAAAACGTAGAGGCTGCGCCGATACAGCGCGGCGCCGTGGTCCTGCTCGTAGCGCTTGTTGCCGAAGGTCGCCTCCTCCCACACGCCGGTCGGCTGATAGGGCTTCACCGGCGTGCCCCCGACGTCAGGCGTCATCAGACCCGAGGCGGCCAACGCTGCGTCACGGATCATCCACGACGGCATCCGGAAACGCGGTCCGCGCGCGAGCAGGCGGTTCTCCGGATCGCGCTCGAACTGCGCCGGCGTCACCTTGGACGACTGGCGATAGGTGGCGCTCGTCACGATGAGCCGGACCAGATGCTTCACATCCCAGCCCGACGCGACGAACTCGGTGGCCAGCCAGTCGAGCAGTTCCGGGTTCGCCGGCTTCTCGCCCTGCACGCCGAAATCCTCTGTCGTCTTCACCAGGCCAATCCCGAAGAACGACTGCCAAGACCGGTTCACCGTGACTCGCGCGGTCAATGGGTTCTCCGGCGCGACGAGCCAGCGCGCGAGGCTCAACCGATCTGACTGGGGCTGGTTATCTCCCATCGCGAGACTCGCGGGAACGGCCATGCCAACCTCCGCGCCGGGCTTGAGGTAGTTGCCGCGGTTCAGGATGAACGTCGCGCGGGGCTTGGCCATGTCCTCCATCACCATCACGCGCGGAATGGCCCGGGATGCCGCGTCGCGCTCGTTGCGGGTCTGGCGCTGCTCGTCGAGCACGCGCACGTAGGCCGGATCGGTTTCCTTCCAGTGCGCCGCCAGTTTTTCGAGCCGGCCTGCATCGCGGTCGCGCGGGACAACTTTTAGGTGGTCGAGGATTTCCTTGGGTAAGTCCTTCGCCACCGGTGCGTCCTCGATGGGTTTGCCGGCTTCACGGGCGAACTTCGCCGCCTCGAACTGCTCCGTCGCGCGGATCACGGAAACCAGCTTCGTCTCCAGATCGCCCAGCCGCCGCGTCTGTTCCGGCTTGGGCACCGCGAGGTTCGGCGGGGACTGCGGGTTGCCGCCGCTGCCGTCGACGAGGGTCTGGTTGAAGAACGCCAGCAGGCCGAAGTAATCGCGCTGCGTGTAGGGATCAAACTTGTGGTCGTGGCAGCGCGTGCAGTTGAAGGTCGCGCCGAGCCAGACCGTGGCGACGGTCTCCGCCTGGTCGAAGAGGTAATCGATCCGGTTCTCTTCCGGAATGCGGCCGCCCTCGCCGTTGATCATGTGGTTGCGGAGGAAGCCGGTCGCGAGGCGCTGCTCGTGGGCCGCCAGCGGCAGGCGGTCGCCGGCGAGCTGCCACACGGTGAACTGATCAAAGGGCAGGTTGCGGTTGAACGCGTCCACCACCCAGTCGCGCCACGGCCACATGGTGCGCTCGCTGTCGCCTTGGTAGCCGTTGGAGTCGGCGTAGCGGGCGGCCTCAAGCCAGTCCCACGCCATGCGCTCACCGAAGCGCGGCGACGCGAGCAGGCGGTCCACGAGTCGGTCGTAGGCGGATTTGGAATGACGAATCTGGAAGGCAGGAAAGCCGGAAGGAGAAAGCACCTGAGAACTGGAACCGTTCCCGTTCTGTCGACTTCCTGGTTTCCTGCCTTCCAGATTTCCCTCCTCCGCACATTCGCGCTCAAACGCCGCGACTTCCTCCGGCGTCGGCGGCAGGCCGGTCAGATCCAACGTCACGCGCCGAATGAGAGTCGCCCACGCGGCTTCTGCCGAAGGGGCCAGACCTTCTTTCGCCAGCCGCGCCCGCACGAATGCGTCGATGGGATTCCGAATTCCGAGTTCCGAATTTCGGATTTCCGGGACGACCGGCCGCACCGGCGGTTCGTAGGCCCAGTGCCTGCCCCAAGCGGCACCTTGGTCGATCCACCGCCGGATCAGCTCCACCTGCGCCGGCGTCAGATGCCGGTTCGACTTCGGCGGCGGCATCACGTCGTCGGGATCGGGCGTGAGCAGCCGGCGGATGACTTCACTCCGGGTGCTGTCCTTGGGCACGATGGCCCGTTCGCCGCTTTTGCCCCTGCCCAGCGCCCCCTCGTGCGTGTCGAGGCGGAGGCCCGACTTCCGGGCCTGCTCGTCCGGGCCGTGGCACGCGAAGCAGTTGTCCGAAAGAATCGGCAGGATGTCGCGGGAGAAGCTGGCCGAGTCGGCGCCAAGCAACGGTGACACGCAGAGTGCGAGGCCCAGCAAGGCTGCTGCCCTTGCCAGCGGTCTGATCCGGTTATGCACCATGTGGAGGAATCCGCCGCGAGCATGCCAGCCACCTCCGCGTCGGCAACTCCCGACGACGGGAAAGCTCGGCCGGACGAGGAACCGAACGGGTTTTCCGAAGTCCGCCGCTACCCGTCATGCGCCGGCACGTTCCTGTTTCGCTGATCGTCGCGTTCGCCACGGCGGATGGCTTGGTCACGCCGTTTAGCCCGGTGCGGCAGGTCAAGGATTCGTTCGTCCTCGCGAACCCGAGCGATGATTTCAATGCCCCCAGCTCCAGCAGGCTGGGGCCACCAACCAGGTCCGGCCCGGAATCGTGGGTTTCCCCGGCTCCGTGCTCGGAAAGCACGGCATCGACATCGCCAACATGAGCCTAGCCCGCGAGGTCGGGGGCGGCGAGGCGCTGACCGTGCTCGAAGTGGATACCGTGCCGCCGCAGGCCGCCCTGGACGAACTGACCAATGACCCCGCGATCAAGGGCGCCCGGAAGGCGACGCTGCAGGTCTACGTCAATTGGTGAGTAAGGTGGCGCGGTAATAACCCCTTGCTACTGGAGCCGGCACGCGCACGACCGTCGATGGATTGGCCGCGGTCAAATGGCCGTTAGCAAAGCCTCCCGCCACGTTTAGAACCGTAGCCGTGGAAAGCGGTTGCCACGTTTTCACGAGAGCTCGCGGGGGGTAACCTTCCCACCTTGGTGTTCAGACTCTTTTGCTCAAAACAGTCTTCTCATACGCCTTGGCCTCCGGCAGCCATGACTCACCGACGGGGACACCTTTTTTCTCGCAGTAATAATCCCACACCGCGCCAAAGGGCAGCGCGCGGGCCTCTTCCTGGAGGGCGAGGCGGGCGGTGGTGTCGCCGGCGAGCTCGGCGGCACGGATGGCGGGCGGTTCGAGCAGTGCGAAGAGGAGGGCGCGGAGCAGGTTGCGCGTGCCGATGACCCACGCGGCGATGCGGTTGATGCTGGCGTCGAAGTAGTCGAGGCCGAGGTGGACCCGCTCGGCCTGCCCGGTGGCGATGACTTCGCGGGCGATGGCTTGGAGGTCATCGGTGAAAGTCACAACGTGGTCGCTGTCCCAGCGGACACCGCGGCTCACGTGCAGCAGAATCTCCGGCAGATAGAGGAGCACGCTGGAGATCTTGTCGGCGATGCTTTCGGTCGGATGAAAATGGCCGGCGTCGAGGCAGAGCAGCTTGCGGCGGGTGATGGCGTAGCCGAGGTAAAACTCGTGGGAGCCAACGGTGCAACTTTCCGCGCCGAGGCCGAACAGCTTCCCTTCCACGGCGTCGAGGTTGTGCTTCGCGGGGAGCGGTTTCTTGAAGACGTCGTCGAGTGCGGCGGCGAGACGTTCGCGCGGGGCCTGACGGTCGGCGGGCGTGTCCTTGAAGCCGTCGGGGATCCAGACGTTCGTGACGCACGGCGTGCCGAGCGCCTGGCCCATTGCGGCGCCGATTTCGCGCGAGCGGCGGCAGTGCTCGATCCAGAACTGGCGGATGCCCAGGTCGCGATGCGAGAGGGTGAAGCCATTGGCAGACTTCGGATGGGCGAAGCACGTCGGATTAAAATCGAGACCCAGGCTCTGCGACTTCGCCCAGGCAATCCAGTTCCTGAAGTGGCCGACCCCGATCTCGTCGCGGTCCACGTTCATCCCGCCGAACTCTCCATACATCGCGTGCAGGCTCACGCGGTGTTGGCCGGGGACCATCGAGAGCGCCTCCTCCAGGTCGGCGCGTAGTTCGTCCGGTGTGCGGGCTTTGCCGGGGTAGTTGCCGGTGACGGCGAGTCCGCCCCCGAGCGCGTTGCCGCCGCTCTCGAATCCGCCCACGTCGTCGCCCTGCCAGCAGTGTAGCGAGACGGGAATCTTGGCGAGCGCCCGGAGCGCGGCGTCCACGTCGACACCGAGCGCGGTGTAGCGTTCGTGCGCGAGGCGGAAAGTGGTGGTGACGGAACGGGACTTCGCAGGCATCGGTTGGGAGTTGTTGGGCTTAGATTAACCGCCCGCCGTGGGGGAACCAAGGTCGGCGATTGCTTCGGGCCAGCCCGCGTGGGCAGGCTTTCCCGCATGGATATTTCCCTTTGGGCGGCCCGGTTCGTCGCCGGCTGGGTGGTGCTGTCGGCGCTGGGCTGCCGTTCGGCGGCCCCGGTGGTGCAACGCGAGGCGGCAAGCGTGAAACCCGGCATCAACGCCGAGTTTCTCAAGCCCGACCTGAATCCGCAGCAGTGGGTGGAACGCTTTGAAAAGGAAGGGCGGGAAGTCTTTGACCGGCGGCAGGAGATTGTCGCGGCGGCAAAACTCAGGGCGGGCTCGGCGGTGGCCGACGTCGGGGCGGGCACCGGCCTGTTTACGTTCCTGTTTGCCGACGCGGTGGGCGCCTCGGGCCGGGTCTACGCGGTGGACATCTCGCCGGTGCTGCTGGCGCACCTGAAAGGGCGGGCCCGGGAAGGTGGCCTGAGCCAGGTCCAGACCGTCTTGGGGACCGACAAGTCAACGATGCTGGCGGCCGACTCGGTGGACACGGCGTTCATCTGCGACACCTACCATCACTTTGAGTTTCCCCGGCACATGCTGGCCTCGCTGCACTCGGCCCTCCGGCGCAACGGGGAACTGCTGCTCGTGGAGTTTCACCGCATCCCGGGCGTCAGTTCGGACTGGATGCTGACGCACGTCCGCGCCGGACAGGAAGTGTTCGAGGCGGAAATCGCGGCCGCCGGCTTTGAGAAGGTGAACGAGCCGGTGAAGCTGAAGGAAAACTACGTGACCCGTTTCCGGAAGGTCGGCCGTTGAGTTGGAATCCGGCCGGCGCAATTCCGGCAACTTTGCATCGGGGCTCCGGGTAACTAGCGTCATGACCATGAGTGCGACCGAAATCCTGGGGCTGGGGCTGACGCTGCTGGTGATGCTCGTGGGGTTGGTGGGTGCGGTCCTGCCGGCGCTGCCCGGCGCGCCGGTCGTGTTCACCGCGGCGCTGGGGCACAAGCTCTACTTTGGCGACCTGGGCGCTTCGTGGCTGGTGGTGGTGCTGCTCGGTGTCCTCGCCGCCTTTTCCATGCTCATGGACTTCCTCGCGACGACCTACGGCGCCAAGAAGCTCGGCGCGACCTGGCGCGGCATGGTGGGTGCCGTTTTGGGTGCGATGTTGGGACTCCTGTGGCCGCCGTTAGGGCTGCTGCTGTTTCCGCTGGTGGGCGCAATGCTGGCGGAAATGCTGGGTGGCCGCGAATGGAAGGAGGCCGGCAAGGCCGGCGTGGGCGCCGCCATCGGCGTGGTGGCGGGAACCATCGGCAAGGTCGCCTGCTGCCTCGGCATGATCGGACTGTTTGTCTTCAACGTCCTGTGGGGTCGGCTGGTTTCAGCGGGTTGAGCTCAGTTTGAGACGGTAAAACTCCCTTTGAACTTCCCCGGCTGAACCAAGAGTCTCCGCGCCCCATGTCCGGCGCCTACGAACTTGTTCAGCTCAAGAACGGCACCTGGAGCGTCCGCTCCGTGGCCGAGGGGGAGACGTTTCACCCGGTGATCGGGCCGGTGGCCGAGGCCGAGGCGCTTTACGTCCAACAGTTGCAGTTGGCGAGGCGGTTTGCGGCGGCGGACGGCGAATTCGTGATCTGGGACGTGGGCTTGGGTGCGGCGGCCAACGTGCTCACGGTGTTGCGGGCGCTGGCGCACCTGCCGGGCCGGCTCCGGGTGGTGAGCTTTGATCACACGCTCGAACCCCTCCGTTTTGCCCTCGGAGGCGCGGAGAAGCTCGGTTTTGTGACTGGATTCGAAACGCCGATCGGGGAACTTCTGGCGGGAGGCGCGGTGCAATTCCGAAGCGGCCTGACGGAAGTGCGATGGGAAACCCGCCTCGGCGACTTCCCTGCTTTGCTGGCGGAACCGGCCGCGGGGAGTTGGGCGCCGCCACGGGCGATCCTGTTTGATGCCTATTCCCCGGCCCGCAACCCGGCCATGTGGACCCTGCCGCTCTTCCAACGGCTGCGGGACCTGGCCGGCACCGGGGATTGCTCCCTCGCGACTTATTCCCGGGCCACGATATTGCGGACGACCTTGCTGTTGGCGGGTTGGTTTGTCGGTGCCGGGCACGCCACGGGTGAAAAGGAGGAAACCACGATCGCCGCCACCCGGCTCGAGTTGCTGGATGACCCGCTTCGGGTTGGCTGGCTGGAGCGGGTGCGCCGTTCCACCAGTGCCGAACCATTGCACCAGGCAACTTACCGGCAGGCCCCCCTTTCCCCTGCCCAATGGGAGAAGCTGCGGGCGCACAGTCAGTTTCTGCCGGACAGGCGGTGAATCCCCGGATGATCGGGTGGAAAAAGCAGGCTCCCGCAGGCAGTTTGATCCCCAGGGAAACTTCCCGGATTCGGCGGAACAAAACCGTTGCCTCACTCGGCACGGATATGGCTAAGTCCGCCGCTTGTTCGCGGTTTCCGGTTCCGGGTGGATATCGGGAGTTTCGGAATTAGTGCATGAAGCGTCGCCGAATGCAGGTTTTCTACTCCGGGCAGGTGCAGGGAGTGGGTTTTCGCTATCAGGCGAGGCAGGTGGCCACCGGTTTTGAGGTGACCGGCTGCGTGCGTAACCTGAGCGATGGCCGCGTGGAGTTGGTGGCGGAGGGCGAAGACGTGGAACTGCGTGAATTCCGAAGTGCGGTCCGCGAGTCAGGATTGGGGCCGTTAATCAGAGACGAAATGGAAGTATGGTCCGAAGCAAACGGTGAATTCCGTGGCTTCGCGATCGTTCCGTGATGGGATGAACCGATACGCGATCATAGCCGACATTCACGCCAACCTGGACGCGTTCCAGGTGGTGCTGGAAGACATCAAGCAGCAGCAATGCACCCACATCGTCTGCCTCGGCGATGTCGTGGGCTATGGCGCCAACCCCAAGGAGTGCCTGGACATCGTCCGCGGCATGAACATCCCGGTCGTGAAGGGCAACCACGACGAATATATCGGCAGCGACGAGTCTCCCGAGGGCTTCAATGACGCCGCCGCCGAGGCGGTGAACTGGAGCCGGGCGCAACTGACCGAGGAGGACCGCAAATGGCTGCGCGAACTGAAATATTTCCGGCTGGTGGCCAACTTCTCGGTCGTCCACGCCACCCTCGATGCGCCGCAGCGGTGGGGCTATGTCTTTGAGAAGCTGGAAGCAGCCGCCAGCTTCACCTACCAGAACACGCAGGTCTGTTTCTTCGGTCACACGCACGTCCCGGTCGCCTTCATCCGCGACACTGGGGTTCGCGGGGGAACCTATTCCAAGTTCCGCGTCGAACCGGGCAAAAAATATTTCGTCAACGTGGGCAGCGTCGGCCAGCCCCGCGATGGCAATCCGAAGGCGGCGTATGTCGTTTATGACATGCCGGCCCAGACCATTGAACTCCGCCGGCTCGACTACGACATCGCCGCGGCTCAAAAAAAGATCCGCGATGCGGGTCTGCCCCCGCGGCTGGCAGATCGCCTGGCGGTCGGCCGCTAGGCTCAATCCGGATTTCAGGCGACGACGGCGGGAATCTCCCCGCCGTTTCTGCCTTTTGGGGATGGCACTGGCCGGACTCAGGCCAGCAACGCCTTGACCACATTGCCCGACACGTCCGTCAACCGGTAGTCGCGCCCGGCGTTGCGGAAGGTGAACTTCTCGTGGTTGAAACCGAGCAGTTCCAGGATCGTGGCGTGAAGGTCGTGCACATGGACCTTGTTCTCCAAGGCGCCGAAGCCGAACTCATCCGTGGCGCCGTAAACCGTCCCTCCCCGCACGCCACCGCCGGCCAGCCACATGGTGAAGCCATGGTTGTTATGGTCGCGGCCGTTCTGTTTGCCGGCATTTGAACCCGGGGTGGGGAGTTCCACCGTTGGCGTCCGACCGAATTCACCTCCCCAGATCACCAGCGTGTCCTCCAACATGCCGCGCTCCTTCAGGTCGGTGAGCAGGGCGCCGATGGCACGGTCGCACTGGCCCGCCAGGCGACGGTGGCCCTCCTCAATGTCATCATGATTGTCCCATGGCTGGCCAGAGCCGTGCCAGATCTGGACGAAGCGCACGCCGCGCTCGACCAGGCGGCGGGCAATGAGGATCTGCCGCGCCTGGGTCCCTTCGCCGTAGCGTTGGCGGATGTATTCGGGCTCGCGGCTGATGTCGAACGCGTCGGCGGCGTCACTCTGCATCCGGTAGGCGAGCTCGAAGCTCTGGATCCGGGCTTCAAGCTGGGCGTCGGCCGCCCGCGCCTGTCGGTGACGTTCGTTGAGCTGTTGGAGCAGGTCCAGCTGGGCCCGCTGCTGGGGTCGGGCCGTGTAGTGGTTCGTGATGTTTTCGATCAGCTTTTCGAGCTGGGTGTGCTCGGTGTTGATGTAGGTGCCCTGAAAGACGCCAGGCAGGAAGGCGCTCTGCCAGTTTTGGGATTCCTGGATCGGATAACCGCCGGGACACATCGCGATGAATCCGGGCAGGTTCTGGTTTTCCGTGCCGAGCCCGTAGGTCACCCAGGAGCCGAAGCTGGGGCGGGGCAACCGGGCCTCGCCGCAGTTCATCAGGAGCAGCGACGGCTCATGATTGGGCACATCCGCCTGCATCGAACGAACGACGCACAGGTCGTCGGCATGCTGGGCCGTGTGGTGGAAGAGTTCGCTCACCTCGAGTCCGCACTGGCCATAGCGCTGCCATTTGAATGGCGACTGGAAAGCGGCGCCGGTCTTGCGCTCGGTGGCGAAGTGAACCGGGATCGCCTTGCCGTGATACTTCTCCAGCGACGGCTTGCGGTCGAACGTGTCCACGTGCGACGGGCCGCCGTTCATGAACAGATGGATGACGCGTTTGGCCCGGCCGGGAAACTGCGGCGCCTTCGGTCCGAGGGCGCTCATCATGGCGCCGCCTTCGGTGGCCCGGGCGGTGAAGCCGGCCGCGGAACCCAGCACCGACGCGAGACCGAGCGCGCCCATGCCCATGCCGCAGCGGCTGAGAAACTCCCGGCGGGTCAGCGCCAGGTGCTCGGGTTGAAAGTCGTGATGGTTCATCGGAACAGAGACAATGCCGACGCCCAAATCGCGGAACCGATTCAAGCTGCCTTCGACCACAAGGTTACCCGCGGCACCGGGCTCGCAAAGGGCGAATTTGCTGGCGCCGGCGAGGGCAGAGCCTCTCCAAAGATTCCGTTGGCAAAGGCAGGTTCGCCCGCCAGCTTCCCGCCGTATGAGTCGGAATCACCTTTCTCTGTGGGCCTTGGCCGCCGCGCTATCCGTCGGCTGCCTCCAGGCGGCGGACAAAGCCCAACCCGCCGGCGGGGCGGCCGGCGCCAACAAGAACCTGCTTCCCGATGACGCGGAAAAGGCCTGGAAAGATCTGGTCGATTCCACGCGCCCGCCGATGGCGCCCGCCGAGTGGAACCAGAAGAAGCCGACCGACGATGAAATGGCCGCCTTCCGGAAGAAGATGGGTGAATCCGCGGCCACCGCGGCGGACAAAGCCAAGGAATTTCAGGCGCGTTTCAAAGACCACAAGCAGGCCGAGCAGGCCAAGGCGATTCAGCGCGAGATGCTGCAAGCCGCGGTCCAACTGGGAGTTGAAAGCCGGCAGGCCGAGCTGCAGGAACTGGGCGGGGGTCCGGCGGAAGCCGCCAGCGCCGCCGCCGCGGCTCCGGTCGCGGGACCCTTTGAGCAAAAGATGCAGGCCGCGGTGATCCAGGCGAAGAAACTCCAAGGGAGCGGCATGGAGGCGGTGTTGGACGACTTTGAAAAGAGCCTGCGCGCGCTGCGGACCGAGTTTCCTGACCGAGGCGAGGTGTTCGGTTCAATGATGGAGATTGCCGAACTGCGCGGCGGCAGCAAGGCCAAGGAACTCATCGACGAGATTGTCGCCGCCGAGAAGGCGCCGGCGGACGTGAAGAAATACGCGCTCACGCTGAAGAAGAAGTTCGACCGGATTGGCCGGCCGGTTGACCTGAAGTTTACCGCCGTGGATGGCCGCAAGGTCGATCTCGGCGAGTTGAAGGGGAAGGTTGTCCTGATCGACTTCTGGGCCACCTGGTGCGGCCCCTGTGTGGCGGAAGTGCCCAATGTCGTGGCGGCCTACGAGCGGCTGAATCCCAAGGGCTTTGAGATCGTGGGCATCAGCTTTGACGCCGACAAGGACGCCCTGACGAGCTTCACCAAGAAAAAGAAGATGCCTTGGGTCCAATATTTCGACGGCCTGCGCTGGGACAACAAGTTTGGCAAGGAGTTCGGTATCACTGGGGTGCCGTCCATGTGGCTGGTGGACAAGCAGGGCAACTTGCGCGATCTCGAAGGCCGCGCGAATCTCACCGAGAAGGTGGAGAAGCTGCTCGCGGAGAACTGAGCCGGCCCGGCCGGGTGTGGAACCATGCGCACCTCGCTCACCGATGGCCCATTGAGCCTCCGGCGTTGGCGCCGTGACGATGCCGCGGCACTGCTGGAATTGGCGCAGGAATCCGCCGCCGACATCGGTCCGCGGATGATGTGGACCGACTCGGTCACCGATCTCCCCGGAGCGGAACAGTTCATCGCCGAGCGGCTGGGCCAGTGGGACACCGGAGACGGCTTTGGCTTCGTTGCGGTGGATGCGGCCGGGGGCCGGCTGCTGGGCGGCGGCGCTCTCGGGCACTTCAACCGCCAGCATCGCTTGGGCAACCTGGGCTATTTCGTCCGCACCCGCGAACGCGGCCGGGGCTTGGCGGTCGCCATATCTCGGTTGCTGATCCAGTTCGCCTTTGAAGACCTGCGGCTGCAACGGCTCGAAATCCTCGTCGAACCCGCCAACCTCGCCAGCCTGCGGGTCGCGGAAAAGCTGGGGGCGGCGCGGGAAGGCCTCTTGCGCCACCGCCTGCACATCCACGGCACGCCGCGTGACGCGGTGATGTTTTCGCTGCTGCCCGGTCCGGCTTAAACGCCGGGTCTCCGGCGGCCGAGTTCGAAGGCCAGCCCCAGCTCCATCTGCGGGCGCGTGTCCAATGGTTGGGCGTCAATGCCCAGGCCGCGGAGGTGCGTGGCGAAGTCTTCGGCGAAGCCGTGGACGGTGAGGACCTTTCGCGGATTGACCCGGCGCACGAATTCGACGAGGTCAGGGAAATCGGCGTGATCGCTCAGGGGAAAGGCGGCGTCGGCCCGATACCGGAAGCGGGCGCCGGATTCCAGGGCCCAACCGGTCAGGACAGCGAGGCGGCAATCGGCCAGCCGGTGACGCAGTGCCGTCGCAGGGGTGCCCGATGGAGCAATGACGACGTGACCGGTCACGGCGGTTTCATCGAGTTCGCGCCAAGCGGGGAAGACCAGGCCGAACGATTCGTAGATCCGGGTCAGCTTGGCGGCTTGCGCATGCAACATCACCGGCAGGCCGGCGTCCTTTAGACCGAGGAGAATTTCCTGGGACTTGCCTAGCGAATAGCCGAGCAACACCGGGATCTTGCGCTGCGCCAGCGTATCGCGACAGAAGGTCAGCATCCGGGCGATCACCTCTTCCGTCGGTGGGAAAACATACGCCGGCCGGCCGAAGGTGGTTTCCATGATCAGCAAGTCGGCACGGTGCGGTTGGCAGAGTTCGGCGCTGAGACTGGCCCGCAGTTTGAAGTCGCCGGTGTAGAGCAGCGACTCGCCGCCGGCTTCGAGCAGCGACATGGCGGAGCCGAAAATGTGGCCGGCGGGCAGCAGGGTCAGGTAGGCGTCGCCAGCGCTGGCGGTGCCGGTCAGGGCGCCGAGCGAAAACCGCTGACCGAACGGAAGCGCGAACTCCTCGCGCTTGCCGGAAACCCGGGCCCGCATGAGGTGCTGGGTCGGCGCCGAAAACAGCACCCGGGCGTGACGTCCCGTGTGATCGCTATGAGCGTGGGAGACGAACACCGACTCGCCGGGGCCGATGCGTTCGTGGGCGTCCAGCCAGAGCTGGAGCCGGGGAAGATGCACCCCACCGTTGACGAATCGGAGTTCCAGCGGCGACACGCCAGGACCCTAGTCCTGCACACCCACCGCGACACCAAAGAACTCGCCGCGTTCGGGCCGCACGGCACACTGCTCCCCGTTGAGCGACCTACGTCCTTCCCCCGCGGCAACGGCCGCCACGCTGCGCGACCTGCCCACGGGGTTCGTGAACCTCTATTACTTTGCCGCGTTCAACGCGCTTTCGTATCAGGCGATCCTGGGTAGTCCGATGGTGCTCTACGCGAAGTCGCTCGGCGCCAGCGCCACGGTGCTGGGAATCCTCGCGGGGATGATGCCGTTGCTGGTGATCGCCCAGATTCCGGCCGCCCAGTTCGTGAGCCGGGTGGGCTATCGGCGATTTGTCCTCGGGGGCTGGACGGCCCGGGTGGCGACCATCTTCCTCATCGCCCTGCTGCCCCTGGCCGGTGGGTTCCTTGACCGCGTCACGCAACTCGTCTTGCTGCTCGGTTTACTGCTGGCGTTCAACGTTTCCCGCGGAATCTCCAGCGCGGCCTGGCTTCCCTGGATCATGGAACTGGTGCCCGCGTCCCTCCGCGGCCGTCATTTCGCGCGGGACCAGGCGTGGATGAATGCGGCCAATTTCGTCGCTTTCATCTTCGCGGCGATGGTGTTCGGGGATGAGCCCACTCCTGGGCGCTTCGCGGCGGTGTTCCTGTTTGCGGCGGTGACTGGGGCGATCAGCCTGCCGTATCTGAAACGGGTGCCGGATTGCGCGCCACCGCCCGATGCGGCGGGCGGCAAGGGGCCGGTGCCCTGGCTGGCGCTCGCCTCCCATCCGCCCGTCCGGAAGCTGCTCGAGTTGAACATCGCGTGGTCAATCGCCTTCGGGGGCGTGACGACGTTTGTCGTGAAGTTTCTCAAAGACGGTCCGAAATGGCCCGACGACCGGATCCTGCTGCTGATGTCGGTGATGTTCGCCGGCGGACTCCTGTCGCCGTGGCTCATGGGACCGCGGCTTGACCGTTTGGGCAGCCGGCCGCTGCTGGCCTTCACGATGGCGACCGGGGTGGTCATCGGCGCCGGCTGGTGGTTGATCGCGGCGGGAATCGCGCCGGCAGCCAACGCCATGGTGCTGCCGCTGGTGGTCTGCGTCGGACTGGTGAACGCGGTGTTCTCGGCGGCGAACACCCGGCTGGCCATGCAGTTGGCGCCTCCGCTCGGCCGCGACCACTTCTTCGCGCTTTTCATGGTCGTGTGGCAGTTGACCCTCGGGCTTTCACCGGTGCTGTGGGGCCTGCTGCTGGATGGCGTCGGTGCGTGGAGCACATCCGCCTGGGGGGCGGACTGGAACCGCTTCTCGGTCTATTTCGCGCTCGTCACCTTCGCGTTTGCGGCATCGTTCTGGCAGTGCCGACGGCTGGAGGAACACCGGGCGGCGGAACTCCCGGCGTTGATGCGGGAACTGCTCCTCGATGAACCGCGCCGCTGGTGGTTGCTGCTGACCGGCCGTTGAGCCGGGGATTCAGCGCAGCGCGGAGAACTTGCGGATCGTCGCCATCATGGCTTCGCCGTCCGGGGCGGTTTCGAGTTCCTTCAGGAACTCATCCTTGCGGAGAACCTTGGCGATGCCGGCGAGGGTGTGCAGATGTTTCTGGAACTGGCCCTGCGGCACGAGGAAGAGGGTGACGAGATGGACCGGCTGATTGTCGAGCGCATCGAAGTTCACCCCGGCCTTGGAACGGCCAAAGGCGGCGACGACTTCGGTGATCAGCTCGGTGGAGGCGTGCGGAATGCCGATGCCGAAGCCGATGCCAGTGCTCATGGAAGTTTCGCGCTTCTTGACGACCGAGGTCACGGTCTCGCGGTTCTCGGGGGCGATCTTGCCGCTGGCCACGAGCACTCCGATGAGCTCGTCAATTGCCTCCCAACGGGTGGTGGCCTTCAACTCAGGCACAATCTGCGGTGTCGATAGGATGTCTCCGAGATTCATGCGGCGCGAATGTGGGAGGATTTCGCCGGAAGCAGCCCGCGGGTTCAAGCCGGGACTTCGTTTTGACGCGCAATTCGTCGCGCCGGATCCGCCCAAAGTTCTGTCGGCGGATCGGTCCGTGAGCTTGAGGCCTGGATTTCGGCGGGCTCGTTGTTGCCTCCCGCGACGGGCCCGGTTCACACTTCCGCTGCCGGTCACCTCACCATGCACCACCTGATCCAGGACATTGCGCTCTGCATCGCCGCGGCCTGGCTGCTCGGGATGGTGGCGCAATGGCTCCGGCAGCCGGTGCTGCTGGCGTATCTCGTCGGTGGATTCCTGCTGGGGCCGGCGTGCCTCAAGTGGGTGGTTGACCGTGAATCCATCGAGACCATCTCGGAACTGGGCCTGATCTTCCTGCTTTTCATGATCGGGCTTGAAATCGACCTGAAGAAGATCGTCGCCGCGGGCAGCCGCATCAGCGTGACCGCGCTCGTCCAGATCTTGGGAGGCTGCCTGCTCGGAGTCCTGGCGTTCCGACTCGGTGGCTTCAAGCTCGGCGGCCCTTCCTGGGATGCGCTTTACCTCGGTGTGGCCGCGGCGCTTTCCAGCACGGTCATCATCGTGAAGGTGCTCTACGAAAAGCGGGAGCTGGATACCCTCGCCGGCCGGATCACGCTCGGCGTGCTCGTCTTGCAGGATCTCTTCGCCATCGTCTTCCTCGCCATCCAGCCGAGCCTGAACGACCTGAAGCTGTCCGTGCTCGGGATGTCGGCGCTGCGGGTGGTCACGCTGGTGTCGGCGGCGATGATCTTCAGCCGTTACGTGTTGCCGCCGCTGTTCCGCAGCGTGGCTCGTCTCCCGGAATTGGTGCTCGTCGGGGCGTTGGGCTGGTGTTTTCTCGTCGGGCAACTCGGGGAATGGCTGCAGTTGTCGCGCGAAATGGGTGCGCTGGTCGCCGGGGTGTCCCTTTCCACCTTTCCCTATGCGCTGGATGTCACCGCCAAGGTGACCAGCCTGCGCGATTTCTTCGTGACGCTGTTCTTCGTGGGGCTCGGTCTGGGCATTCCAATTCCCGGCGGGGCGGAACTGACGTTGGCGGTGGCCATCATCATCTTCACCGCGGCCAGCCGGTTGGCGACCACCTTCACGCCTCTTTATCTGCTGAAGTCCGGCCTCCGCGTGAGCCTGCTGCCGGCAATCAACCTCTGCCAGATCAGTGAATTCTCCCTCGTCGTGATGAAGCTCGGCGAAAGCAGCGGGCACGTGAGCCCGCGCAGCGTGGCCGGCCTGTCGCTCGCCTTTGTGGCGTTGGCGGTGGGTTCCACCTTCGGCATGGAACGGTCCGACGGAATGGTCCGTGGCCTCATTCCCTGGCTGAAGCGGCAAGGCTTCCGTGACCTGGACTCGGGCGAACCCGAACCCGGCGGCACCGGTGAGCCGGGCCACGGTCACGGCGCCCGGATTCTGATCCTGGGTTTCTTCCGGACCGCGAGCTCGCTGCTCGAGGAAATCTCCCTGAAGTCGCCGGACCTCCTGCCCGACGTCGCGGTGGTTGATTTCAACCCGTTGGTCCATGCCCGGCTCAAGGTCCGCGGCGTCAGGGTTGTTTACGGCGACATCAGCCAGCGGGACACGCTCGTCCATGCCGGCGTGGGGGCGGCGGAGGTGCTGGTCTGCACCATCCCCGACTCGTTGCTCAAGGGGTCGACCAACGAGCGGCTCGTGCGCCAACTGCGCGACCTGAATCCCCGGGCCAAGATCATCGCGCCGGCGGAAGCGATCGCCGACGTCGCGCGGCTCCGGGCTGCCGGAGCGGATTTCGTCAGTCTGCCCCGCCTGAATGAGGCCGCCGACCTCTGCGAAGCGGTCCGTGCCGCGCAGGAAGGATTGCTGGAGCAGAAGCAGTTCGCCCTGGATGTCCGGTTGGCCGAGCGCAAGGAAGTGCTCCCCTAGGTCGGCCCGCGTTTTCTCCGGCCAAGGTGTTTGAGTGCATGGGGTGGTGCGGTGGCGTTCCCAGCCGCTTGTTCCCCGGTCCGGTCTTTTGTTACCCTCCGGTTACGTTTTGCGGCGCCATGGTTGGGTGCCGCTTCCATGTATGCCCGTGATCACCGGGGCCCAACGGCCCGCCGAGAATTTCCATCATCGCCGCCACACGCTGAACGCGAGCCGTTCGGCCCTCGAATCGTTCGGTGTGGGTGTGCAGACCATGCTTGAATGGAGCGTCGCCGGTGTCTCCCCCCATGGAGATCCGCACATCTACGACACCCGCCTGTTTCCCTGGACGGCAGAGATCGAAAAGGAATGGCCGCTCATCCGGCGCGAGCTGGATGCGGTGATGACGTTCCGGGAACAGATGCCGAGTTTTCAGGACATTCTCAAGGAAGTCGGGGCCATCCAATCGGACAACAACTGGAAGACATTCTTCCTGGCCGGCATCGGCATGGACTGCACGGCGAACCGGAGACGGTGTCCGGAGACGGTGCGCCTGCTGCAGAAGATTCCGGGCATGACCACGGCCTTTTTCAGCATCCTGTCGCCCGGCAAACACATCCCGGCTCATCGCGGCGCGTGGAACGGGATCCTCCGGTTTCACCTCGGTCTGATGGTGCCGCAGCCCTACGAGCGGGTGAAGATCCGCATCGGCAACGACTACTACTCGTGGCGTGAGGGGGAATCCCTGATCTTCGACGACACGTTCAACCACGAGGTGTGGAACGACACCGGGGGCTACCGCGTGGTGCTGTTCGTGGATTTCGCCCGTCCACTTTGGCAGCCGTTCCACTGGCTCAACGAGCGCTTCATCAACCTGGGTGCACTGGCGCCGTTTCTCCGCGAGGCCGGAGAAAAGCAGAAGCGCTGGCAGGATGCCTTCTGGCAGCGGCAAACTTAGGGAGGCGACTGGGTGGCCGCTCCGTCGGGGTGCGAGAACCGCAAGATCGGTAAACCGTTGCCGGTTGCGAGCCGGGGCCGTGTCCGGCATGAACTTCTCAATGCCGCCGGCAGGATTGACCCCGGTCAATGCCCGCCGGTTGCGCCCAGGTTCTGCTTGGGTTCACGGAGACATGACGCCATGACCATTCAGATCGGAGAGCCCGCTTCCCCCACGTTCGCCCAACCGCTGGCGCTCCTCTCCGATTGCCACCGGCGGGTGGAACGCTTCCTGAATGTCTTTCAGGTGGTCGGCCGCCAGGTGACGGGACGGGCCTTGAATGACCGGGAACGGGAGGCATTGACCACGGCGCTCCGCTATTTCCGGGAAGCGGCCCCGCGCCACACGGCCGACGAGGAGGAATCGCTCTTTCCCCGCCTGCGGCGCGCCACCCATCCGCTCGCCGTGGCGGCGATGTATCGGTTGGCCGCGCTGGAATCCGACCACGCCGCCGCCGCGCCCCGGCACGAAATCATCGAGACCCTGGGACAGCAGTGGCTCCGCGACGGGCGGCTTGAGGCGAGGGCTCAAGCCTTGTTCTGCCGGATGGCGGACGCGCTGGTCGAGATGTATGCGCATCACATCGCCCTCGAGGACCAGGAGGTCTTTCCGCTGGCCGCGCGCATCTTGAAACCGGCGGAGCTTCGCGCGGTCGGATCGGAAATGGCCCGCCGCCGCGGATTGACGTCGCCCCAGCCGGAACGCCCTCACCCAGCCAACCCCAACCCCATTTCCCATGGCTTCCAGCCTTCGCTTCAAACGGATTGATGTCCGCCCCGCCCTGTCCCGCGGTGAATCACCGCTCGGGGCGATCCAGCAACGCCTGGAAACCCTCGGGGTGGACGAAGGGTTGGTGGTGCAGGCCCCCTTCCTGCCCTCGCCGCTGATTGAGCTGCTCTGCAGTCAAGGCTTCGAATCGCGTTTCGAGCGCGGCTCCGGCAGTGACTGGCTCGTGTATTTCTGGCGCGCCGGCTGAGCCTTGCAAGGCGCTGGCGGCGTCAAGGCTTGCTGGACGGGTCTTCGTCGGAATCGCTTTCGAGCCACTTCACCACGGTCCGGATCAGCAGGCCCACGGCGCTGAGGACCACGATGGCGACCCCGAGGCCGATCAGGACATCCTGCCGACGCTCGGGAGCCACGAAGCGAAGTGGATAAACGAAGGCTCCGAAGGCGACCAGCATCAGGCCGACGGAGGCGACCAGGAGCTTCCGCCGCGACGCCACCTCATCGCCCCCGCGACTGCCGAGGCGGAAAACCAGGCGCCAGAATCCGATGGCAATCAGCGCGCCCAGCCCGAAGGCGGGAATCGCCCAATTGCTCCAGCTGAAATCCAGCCCGGCCGGTCCCCTTCTGACGATGGTCAGGGAGGCGATCACGCAACCGGCGCCCAGCGCGGAAGAGCCCATCATCAGGACTCGGAACGCGCGGTCATGGTCAATGGAAACGGGACCGGATTTGTTCACCGGCCGACAGTCGCGGCCGTGCCGGCCGCAGGCAAGCCACCCGGTTCGGGCAGTCCGGGGCCACGGGTCTTGGCCGTGGAGAGATTGGCGCTTCGCGCCGATCCGGAGGCTGCGCTATTCCACGCGGCACACGCCGGTGCCCTTGGTGATTTCGCCGATGACCCAGGCCTTGTGCTTCTCGGCCCGGATGAGCTTGAGCACGGCTTCGGTTTGTTCCTCCGAGACGATGGCTACCATGCCGATGCCCATGTTGAAGACCTGGTAGAGCTCGGCTTCATCCACGCCGCCTTTGGCCTGGATTATCTGGAAGATGGGCAGCATGTCCCACGTGCCCTTGTAGACGACGGCGTCGAGCTTCGACGGAAGCACGCGCGGGATGTTGTCCACGAAGCCGCCGCCGGTGATGTGGGCGAAGGACTTCACGGCGTCGGGCTTGCCGGCCACGTTGAACTTCTTCACCAGCTTCTGCACGAGCGGCCCGTAGGTGATGTGCGTCGCGAGCAGCGCCTCGCCGATGGTGGTGCCGAGTTCCGCCACCTTGCTGGTGGGTTTGAGCTTCAGCTGGTCGAAGAAAATCTTCCGGCCGAGCGAATAGCCGTTGGTGTGGAGGCCGCTCGATTCGATGCCGATGATGACGTCGCCGCGTTTGACGGTCTTCTGGCCG
>JAYUSF010000132.1:0-5718 GCA_043755815.1 Verrucomicrobiota bacterium | reverse complement strand
CGAAATGACCCCGTCCTGTTTTGCTATCCCCAAAACATTCCTGTTTTGAAAACTACGCGACATTTGCTCAGATTTTTGTGGCAATCGGAAGCTCGCTTGCTAGCTTCCGCGGCCTTCGTTCCGGCCGGCTTCCCGAGTGGGTGGTTGGCCAGTGCGAAAACTCGAAGCGTTCAAACTCGCAGCACATCGTGAGCGCCAAAAAAGTTCCGCTACCAAAAAAAGCGGTTTCGGTCAAAAAATCTGTGAACAAAGCACCCGCGCCAGCCGCGCCAGCCGCACCGGCTGGACGAGGACGTCATGTTGGTGCCGCCAACGCATCATCCATCCTTGGCCGACCGTTGGCCAAGTTCGCCACCGGCACGGGACCGATCTGGACGCCGGTTGATAAAGTGAAGACCGAGTGGAAGAAGTTCTACCAGAACCTTCTGGATCTCCATTCCCGGCTGCGTGAGCAGATGAATGGGCTGGCCAAGGAGTCCCAGACCGAGATGGAGAGCTACAGCCTGCACATGGGTGACTCGGGAACGGACAATTTCGACCGTGATTTTGCCCTCAGCCTCCTTTCATCCGATCAGGATGCGATCTACGAGATCGAGGAGGCGTTGAAGCGGATTGAGCGGGGCACCTATGGGACGTGTGAGCTGACTTCAAAACCGATTCCCAAGGCGCGCTTGGATGCCATTCCGTGGACCCGCTTCACGGTCGAGGCGCAGGCCCAACTCGAAAAAGATGGAGCCTTGCGTCAGCGCCGGCTCGGCGCCCTTGGCAGCGTTGATAGCGGTGCCGGTTCCGATTCTGAGGATTCCGACGACGAACCGGATGAAAAACCGGCGGCCAAAGACAAAGAATAATTTTTATGCCCCGCGAAATTGTCACGATTGAGTGCACTGAAGCCCGCAAGGAGGGTAAACCTCCGAGCCGCTATCAAACGACCCGCAACAAGAAGTTGCAGACCGACAAGGTGGAGAAGATGAAATTCAACCCCTTCCTTCGCCGCCGCACCCTGCACCGCGAAATCAAGTAAACTATGCCCCGTAAGACCAAGCTCGAGGAAAAGAAGAAACGCGCGTCCACAACTCGCACGCCGCGGCCGAAGCCCAAGATCGACTTCACGATTGACGCGGTCGACTTCAAGAACGTGACCCTGCTGAAGCAGTATGTGACCGAGAACGGCCGCATTCTGCCCCGGAAATATACCGGACTGCCGTCCCATTATCAGCGTAAGCTGTCCCGGGCAATCAAGCAGGCCCAGCACATGTTGTTGATGAAGTGACGCGCATTTCGTAACGCCACACTCCACCCGCCGGCCCACCGGCGGGTTTTGTTTTGCCCGAATGTGCAATTGATTTGCAACATGGAGCCGCTTTCCTAGCCTTTCGCCATGGTTGGCGTTAGTTTGATCTGGCTGGTTGTTTGGTTCGCCGTGGCCCTGTCAGTTTCCGCGGGAGATCGGCCGAAGCCGGTGATTCTTACCTCGATTCCGCCCCTGTTCAGTTGGGCGAGCAATGTCGCCGGTGAGCTTGCGACGGTGGAGAATCTCCTGCCGGCCGACGTCGGACCGCATGATTTTCAATTGCGGCCGCGAGACTTGGATCGGATTCAGCGGGCCGACGTGGTCCTGATCAACGGTCTAGGACTTGAGAGTTGGCTGGAACGGATTCTCGCCGCCTCTGGGAAAAATCACCAACGCGTCGTTTCCGTGGCGGATGGGATCGCCCCCGCTGACCTCATTTTCGCGCTCCCGGAACTCAAGGTCGGCACGGGATCGAAGCTCCATTCCCACGATCACCACGGAGCGGCGAATCCCCACCTTTGGCTTGATCCGATCCTGGCGAGGAACGCGGTGAGCAACTTGGTGGCGGCGCTGGTGCAAATCGATCCCGGTCAAGCCAAGGCATACGAAACGAATGGGCGGGTCTACAGTGCGCGCCTTGATCGCCTTGATGCCGAGATTCGCAAGGAGACCTCAGGCCTGCTGCGTCGGGATGTCGTCACTTTTCACGACGCGTTCCCTTATTTTTGCCGTCGTTACAACTTCAGATTGGCAGGGGTGATTGAGGAAGTGCCCGGGGCGTCCCCTTCGCCGCGATATCTTGCCTCGCTTTCGCAGGCGATTCGCGACCAAGGGGTGAAGGTCGTCTTCACGGAACCCCAATTTAACCCACGGCTCGCCCAGCAGTTGGCCCGTGACCTGAAGCTGTCGGTGGCTCAACTGGACGTGCTGGAAACCGGGGTGCTTTCGCCGACGGCCTATGAAGATGGCATGCGGAAAAACCTTCGTTCACTCGTGGAAGCCCTGCGCTGATATGCCAGACATCCAGTTCCACGCCGGCGGACTTGCGATCGAAGTGCGAGGATTGAAGGTTAACTTGGGTGACGCCGAGGTGCTTCGCGGGGTGGATTTCCATGTGCCGAAAGGGCGCATTGTTGCGCTGATTGGACCCAATGGCTCCGGGAAAACGACGCTTCTGCGATGCCTGTTGGGTTTGCAACAACCCGGGGCTGGAGAAATCCGTCTGTTTGGCCAAAGGCTTTCCCCCGCAGTCCTGCGCCGCGTGGGTTACGTTCCGCAGAGGCTCTCGCTGGAGCGCAGTTTTGTGCTGAGCGTTCGCGAGTTTCTCGCCCTCAAGCTGAGAGAGACGAATGGCTGGTTCTGGCAGCGGCACCGGGTCACGGATGCCGTGCTAAAGTCCACCTTGGAGGAGTTTGACGTTGCCCGCCTGCTGGACCGTCCCCTTGCCGGACTCAGTGGCGGGCAACTTCAACGCGTCCTCATCGCATTTAGCCTGCTGGGCAATCCCGAGTTGCTTCTGCTCGATGAACCGACGGCTGGGGTCGATCGGCCGGGCGAACACAGTTTCTACGAACTCATCGCCGAGGTGCACCGGCGGCATCGGCTAACCGTCGTGCTCGTCTCCCACGACCTGTCGATGGTCTTTCGCCATGCCTCCCGCGTGTATGCTCTGAATGGCGTGATTTGCTGCGAAGGCACTCCGGAGGAAGTCATGAGCGCAGATTCCTTGAAGCAGGCCTACGGAATTCACGTGACGCCGTATCACCATGACCATGGCCAGGGGCACCAGCATCTCCATGTTCAGTGAACCCTACATGCAGCGGGCGTTGCTCACGGCAGTTTTGCTCGCGCCGCTGTGTGGACTTCTGGGCGTGTTCGTGACCGCGCGCCGCATGTCGTTCTTCAGCGATACCGTCGCCCACTCCGCCCTGGCCGGAGTGGCGGTCGGGTTTTGGCTGGGAATGCCCGACCCAACGTGGGCCATGCTTGCGGTCAGCCTGCTCGTCGCGGGGCTCATCCTTTGGCTCAAGGAGCGGACCCAGTTGCTCTCCGACACGATCATGGCGTTGCTGATGTCCACGTTCATGGCGCTCGGAGTCATCGGTTTCAGCCTGCTCAAGGGTTTCCGCGGCGAGCTTCACCGCTACCTTTTCGGCGACATCCTGAGCGTGGGTTCGGCCGACGTCGGGATTGCGGGTGTCGTGGCCGTAGTGGTGGCCGGCGTCGTCTTCTGGCTGTTGAACCCGCTGACGCTGCTCACCGTTCAGGAAGATCTGGCGCATGTGGCCGGAATCCCGGTCCGCCGGCTCAACCACGTTTTCGTCATCCTGCTGACGGCAGTGGTCGCCCTCAGCATTCGCCTGCTGGGAATCGTTCTCGTCACCTCCTTGCTCGTCATTCCGCCGGCCACGGCAAGAAACCTCGCCAGCAATTTCCGGCAACACCTGGTGCTCAGCACCCTGGTGGGCGTGCTTGGCGGGATTGGCGGCGTCGCGGCCAGCTACCAGTTCGATTTGCCGTGTGGCCCGACCATTGTGCTGGCGTGCTCATCGCTGTTCATCATTTCGCTGCCCGTCGCCCAACTGCGCCAGGGACGAACCCGGACGCCATGAACCAACCCTGTGGCCAGCACCCGCATCCGCACCGGCTCATCCAACAGCCGTTGACCGAGCTGACCGCCCGGCTACGGCAGGGGGCGCGGAAGATCACGGTGCCCCGTCAGGCCATCCTTGACGTGCTGCGCAAGCACCAGCATCCGCTGAGCAACCGGGAAATCCACGCCGCCTTAGGCCCGGACAACTGCGATCTTGCGACGGTCTATCGCAATCTGCATACGCTTGAGGAAATGGCCCTTGTCCGGCGCTTTGACCTGGGTGACGGCGTGGCGCGCTTCGAGCTGATTGCGGAGGGAGATACCGCTCACCATCACCACCTCGTCTGCCGGAACTGCGCCTTTGTCGTGGAGATCGAGGAGTGTTTCCCTGCTGACGTCGAAGCGGCGATCGCCCGCCGGCACGGGTTCTCGGAGGTCGGCCATCGGCTGGAGTTCTTCGGACTCTGTGCCCGCTGTGCCGGCCGGAATGCGTGATATGCGGCTCGACCAATGGCTTTGGGCGGTGCGCCTCTACAAGACCCGCACCCTGGCGGTGGAAGCCATCAAGGGCGGCCATGTGAAACTGAACGGCGAAGCGACCAAACCGGCCCGGGAAGTGAAGCCGGGTGAACTGGTCGTCGCGCGCTGCGGCCCAATCACCCGGACTCTCAAGGTTCTTGGCGCACCGGGTTCCCGCGTTGGCGCCGCCTTGGTCGCCCAGTTTGCGGAGGACTTGACCCCGCCCGAGGAATACAACCGCACCCGCGATCCGGTTTTCGTCACGCCGTCCTTCCGACCCAGAGGTGCTGGCCGGCCCACAAAGCGGGAGCGCCGCCGACTCGACGATCTCGGGCTGTAGCCGGGCCAACTCACGACTGGTTAATTCAACCGGCTCCGGCACGCTGTCACCTGTGTTTCGTTTCGTCCTGATCTTCAGCTCTTTGTCGCTGCTGCGGGCTGCGTTGGCCGCGCCGATAGGCCTGCTCCCGGCCAACCCGCGTTATTTCCTCTTTCGGGGGCAGCCGAAGGTGATTGTCACCAGCGGCGAACACTACGGCGCCGTCGTCAACCGCGCCTTCAACTACACCCGCTACCTCGACGCACTGGCCGAAGACGGGCTGAACGGCACCCGCATCTTCACCGCCTACCGCGAGCAACCCGGGGCGTTCAACATCGCCGGGAACTCGCTGGCCCCACGACAGGAGGATCTGGTGCTGCCCTGGGCCCGGAGCAATGAAGCGGGCTATTTCGACGGCGGCAACAAGTTCGACCTTTCCCGCTGGGACGAAGCCTATTTCAGGCGCCTCCGCGACTTTGTCCGCGAAGCGGGCCAGCGTGGCATCGTCGTCGAGGCCAACCTGTTTTCATGCTTCTACAGCGACAAGTCGTGGGAAACTCACCCGTTCCATCATCGCAACAACGTGAACGGCCTGGGGCAGTGCGCCTGGGACGAAGCGCTGAGCCTGCGTGATGCGAAGCGGACCGCGGTCATGGCCGCCTATGTCCGCAAGCTCGCCGCGGAACTGCGGGAGTTCGACAACGTCACGTTCGAGATCTGCAACGAGCCCTACATCGGCGGCGTGGACATGAAGTGGCATGACCACGTTGCCGACGTCTTGGCCGGCGCGCTCAAACCCGGACCAGGCGAGCGGGCGGCCAACCTGAGTTCGACTCATCCGACGACCCACCTCATCTCGTGGAACGTGGCCAACGGCACGGCACGGGTTACGAATCCGGGGATTGCTCAATAGGTATTGATTACGTTTTTTTGAGCAGGTAGAGGAGGATGCTGGCGGCGAGGTTGGCCAGCTTTTTGGTGTAGCAATGGGTC
>JAYUSF010000131.1:0-19321 GCA_043755815.1 Verrucomicrobiota bacterium | reverse complement strand
TGATCCAGATCGGCACGTCGCCGCAGGGCATCGCATCGTTCACCGAAGATGAACAGGGCAACCTCTACGTCGTCGGCTACGAGGGCATGGTTTACCGGATGGACTTCGCGGAAACGGCCTTCCCTCCGGCGAACCCCGCCTCCAACTGACCGCAAACAAGACCCCTCAACCCTCGCTCTTTCATGTCCTGCTTCCCCATAAAATCACGGTCGTCGTTCCGGGCTTCGTTCCTCCTCGGCGCCACCGCCCTGGCAACCAGCCTTGGCTCCACGTTCGCCGCTGAGCCGGGCCCGATCACCTGGACGCGCACTTCGGTTCCCTTGCCCGAATCGATCTGGAGCGTGGAAGCCGTCGATGCCAACGCCGACGGGAAGTTGGACCTGATCGCGATGGGAGAAACGAAGGTGTTCTCGCTCGTCGCGCCGGACTGGAAGGCCCAGGTGCTGTTCGATTCGAAGGAGCCCAAGATGCTCTACTGCGTCGCGCTGGATGCCGACGGCGACGGCGACCAGGACATCTTCGTCGGCCGCTACCGCGTGCCGTGGATCGAACATCGGCAGGCCAAGGCCGCGGGCAAAGCCTCGGACGAACCGAAGGGCCCCGAGTTCAGCATCGCCTGGATCGGGAACACCCGGAGCGTCGGCGAGCCTTGGCCGTTGCACGTCGTCGACCGCGAGTTCAACGGCATCCACGGCCTCTGGACCGGCGACATCGACGGCGACGGCCGCAAGGACCTGGTGGCCGACAGCATCATGGGCCCGCTCTTTCCGAAGAGCCTCGCGTGGTTCCAGTCGCCCAAGCGCGGCGCGTCGGAATTCAAGCGTCACGTCGTCACCAGGGAAGGCGCGGACGGGCGTCCGCATTACCTCGACGTGGCGGACCTGAACGCCGACGGCCGACGCGATCTGCTCGTCGGCGATTCCGGCGGAGGCACGTTCACCTGGTGGGAACAGGGCGCCACTGCCGACCAACCCTGGACCAAACATCTCATCGCGAAGGAAAACGGCGCGACTAACCTCAAGGCCGCCGACGTCAACGGCGACGGCGTGCCCGATGTCGTCGCCAGCTGCGGCCACGGCACCGGCGTGTTCTGGTTCGAGGGGCCCGGTTGGAAGAAGCACGTCATCGACGCCACGCTGCGTGACCCGCACGCGTTGGCCGTCGGCGACTTCGATGGCGACGGTGATCGGGATGCCGCCGTCGCCTCCTTCGGCGCGAAGCGGGTCCGCTGGTATCAGAACGACGGCAAAGGATCGTTCACCCCGCACGACATCGACACCGGGAACAACCAGGAAGCCTACGACCTGAAGGCCACGGACCTGGATGGCGACGGTCGCCTCGACCTGATCCTGGCCGGCCGGGAAACCCGCAACGCGGTCTGGTATCGCAACGGGAAAACAAAATGAGCCGCGGTCACCGGTGCCCGACGCCTCACTTGTCGAAATGGCGTTCGAGAAACGCCTTCACGATCTCCATCCGCTCCGCGTCATAGAAGGCCGCACCGCCATGGGCCGCACCGTGGACGACCTCCATGTGCGCCGGGAGATTCAGCTTCTTGTAGGCGCCCATCAATTCGTGGGCCTGGTTGATCGGCATCTGCGGATCCTTATCCCCGTGGAGCAGAAGCAGCGGCGGATCGGACCGGTCGACATGAAAGACCGGACTGGCCAACCGCGCCAACTCCGGCACCGCCTCCGGCTGGCCGCCGAGCAACAGATCCAGCGCCGGCACCCGCACGTTCAATCCGTGCGGCGTGGACTGCTTGAGGATGGTCGTGAGGTTCGCACCGCCGTAGAAGCTGACGATTCCCTGCACCGCGGCGCTTTGGTTGCGATCGTTGCCGAGAGTTCCCTCCAGCTCGGCATGGCCGTTCGACACGCCAACCAACGCCGCCAGATGGCCGCCCGCCGAGTCGCCGGCGATCACGATGTGGTTGGTCGGGAGTTTCCAGTCGGGGCCATGCCCGCGCAGGAAACGGATCGCCGCCTTGATGTCGTGGATCTGCGCCGGGAACTTCGCCTGCGTGGAAAGCCGGTAGTCCACACTGGCCACCGCGTAACCCGCCGCGACCAGCTTGCCGAGCGGCATGGACGCCTTTGATCCCGACCGCCATGCGCCGCCGTGGACCCAGACGATGATCGGCGAACGCGGACTCGTCGTCGGCAGATGCAGGTCGAGCTTCAGCGTGAGATCACCCGCGTTCGCGAACGACACATCGCGGACGACCGCCTTTTGATTGTTTTCAGCCGCGCGGCTTGACAAGCAGCAGCACACCAATGCGCCCAGAGCCAAAGATAACTGTCGCTTCATGCAGCAGGGAGTGACGGGCACTCGTTGGGGTGAACTTCGACAGCCCCAGCGGAGACGCAGCCGTTCTTGAACGCACTGAAAGTCCCAGTTGAACCGCCGACAGCAAGCCGGACCTGGCTGAGAGCGGGATTCTTCATTTCTTTGGGAGCGCAAACGCCACATACGCATCGCCGCTCTTCGTCCCAATCTTGCCGCCGCCGCAGGCGATGACGACGTATTGCCGGCCGTTCACCGAGTAGGTCGCCGGCGTGGCGTAACCGGCGGCGGGCAGCTTCGCCTTCCACAGTTCCCTGCCTGTCTTCCGGTCGAAGGCACGAAGGTGCTCGTCGCGGCTCGCGGCAATGAAGACAAGTCCGCCCGCGGTGACGACCGGGCCGCCATAGTTTTCCGTGCCGGTTGGTGGAATGCCCTTCGCCGTCAGCTCTGGGAATTCGCCGAGCGGGATGCGCCAGCGGTATTCGCCTGTGTTCAGGTCGATGGCGTTGAGCGTGCCCCACGGCGGCTTGATCGCGGGATAACCGTTGGTGTCGAGCCAACGGTTATAGCCGGTCATCGAATAGGGAATCGTGCCCAGGACGTCCGCTCCGCCGAGCTCCTGCCTGCTGTTCGGATCGCGGACCGGGGCGCTGGGTGCGGGCGTGCCGAGCAGATGGCTCACGACCAACTGGCGCTGGTTTTCGGTGAGGAAGTCGAAGGACGGCATCACGCCCTTGCCCGACTTCAGCAGCGCGAGCACGTCGGCCGGTTTCAACCGTTGCTCGACGCCGACCAGCGACGGCACGTTCTGCGCCTTGTTGCCCTGACGGTCGGGGCCGTGGCAGGCCGCGCAGATCTGATTGAAGATGGCCTCGCCGGTCGCCAGCGGTTCGGAGCCCTGCCGCTTCGTCTCCACCATGTTGAGAATCCACGGCATCTCGTTGCCGTTCACGTAGAGGACGCCGTCGGGATCGGTTGCTGCGCCGCCCCATTCCGCCCCGCCATCGAAACCAGGGAAGATGATCGTGCCCTCCCTGCTGGGCGGCAGGAACGGAGCGTGCGGGCGGATCTTCGCGAAGCGTTCCAGCACTTGCCGGTGCGACTCGGGCGAGATGTCCGTGATCTCGTCATAGGTGAAGAGCTGTCGGGTAAACGGCGCGGGCTTGCCCGGCATCGGCTGCGTGGGCCAGGCGGATTCACCCTGGAGGTCGGAAGCGGGCACCGGGACTTCGCGGATGGGAAACAACGGCTCACCCGTTTCACGATTGAAGACGAAGACATGACCCGACTTCGTGACCTGCGCGACGGCATCAACGTTCTTTCCGCCGTGGGTGACGGTGAGCAGGTTCGGCGGCGCCGGCAGATCGCGATCCCAAAGATCGTGATGCACCAACTGCTGATGCCAGCGCCGTTTGCCTGAGCGTGCGTCGAGCGCGATGAGGCAGTTGGCGAAGAGGTTTTGGCCGATGCGGTTGCCGCCCCAGAAATCGAAGGCCGCCGAGCCGGTCGGGCAGAAGACGATCCCACGGCGCTCGTCGAGCGCGAAGCCGGTCCACACATTCACGCCGCCGACGTATTGGTAGGCGTTGGGCGGCCAGGTTTCGTGCCCGAACTCGCCGGGCTGGGGAATCGAGTTGAAGCGCCAGACCAGCTTGCCGGAGCGGATGCTGTAGGCGCGGATGTGCCCGGGCGCGGCCGGTGCGGGGCCTTCGCCGAGGCGCATCCCCATGATGAGCAGGTCGCCGAAGACGACGCCGGGCGTGGTGGACTGTAGGGCAAGCCCGGTGACATCCCGCCCCAGGTCGAGCTTGAGGTCAACCGTGCCGCCGGCGCCGAACGACGTGATGCGCTCGCCCGTGACCGCGTTGAGTGTATGGAGGAAGTGATCGTTCGCGTAGAGCACCCGGCGGTCGGTGCCCTCCGACCAGAAGACGAGGCCGCGATTCACGCCGCCCTTGGTGACGCCTTTAACGGACGCCGGATTGAAACGCCACAATTCACGGCCCGTGGCGGCATCCAGCGCGAACGCCTGCAAGTCGGGCGTGGTGCCGTAGAGCACGCCGTCCACGATCAGCGGGTTGCACTGAATCTGCGAGCGGTTGTTGGTGTCCATGCCGCCCGCGCGAAAGGTCCAGGCGACCTCCAGCTTCGCCACGTTGCGTGGAGTGAGTTGCTTCAGCGTTGAGAAATGGCTGCTGGTTTTGTCGGCGAGATAGGTGTCCCAGTTGGCATCAGCCGCGCGGGCGAGGAGTGGGAGGAACAGCAGGACGGAGAGGGCGGCTTTCATGAGTTCAATGCTGGGCGGTCAGTCGTCCATCCCGGAACCACGCGGCACTCAGGTCGAGCATCAGGCGGTTGCGTCCGTGCGGGTGGGCGGCCCGGCCCGCGAGTTCCGGGGCGACGCTTGGGATGTTTTTTGGAAAATAGGCGTCCACGGCCAGTTCGACGTTGGAGGTTCCTTCCGGCTGGCCTGCCGCCGGGTTGTTGGCGGCGCGGAGGTCGATCAGGGCGGCTTCCGGAGTCTTGTTCCAGAAGTTGTCCAACGGCACCGGTGCGGCATCCCGGTCGAACCGCCAAAGCCAGTAGCCGGTGAGGCCTGTGGCGCCGTTGGTGACGGCCGGTTGGACAATCTGGGCGACCTCGCGCAGGCGGGAGTTGGCGACGGCCGGGCAGAGCCACACGGAGGATGGCCCGCAGTGGTTGCTCAGCGCCAGCGGCGCCCAACCGGCCCGGGGATCGGACGGCGGCCAATCGGTCCAAGGCCGGTAGCCGAGCGCCGTCTTGAGATCCGGCCGGTCCGGAAACCGGTCGGCACAATCGCCTTGATACGACGCGAACCCGAGGCCGACCTGCCGGAGGTTGGAAAGGCACGCGGATTGACGCGCCTTCTGCTTCGCCTTGGCGAGTGCGGGCAGGAGCAGGGAAGCGATAATCGCGATGATGGCGATGACCACGAGCAACTCGATCAGCGTGAAGGCGCGCGAATGTCGATTGCCGCTCCGATTACGCTGGGCCAGCCGTTGCATGGGGCGGGCTCAGTATGCGCCTGCTCCGATGGCGGCTGCGCCACCCGCGATCGTTTGTCCGGCCTTCTCCGCCGCTTCGCGCCGACGATACTCGTCGAGCATCGCCGCCGTCGCGGTGGCGCCGCAACGGGAGCCTCCGAGGTCGCGGACTTTGATCAATCCGTCCAAGTCACGCACCCCGCCGGCGGCCTTCACCTGAACCTTGGCCGACACGCTGGCGCGCATGAGCGTGAGGTCGTGCTCCGTCGCGCCTTTGTAATTGTAGCTGCCGTCGGCCTGTTTCACGAAGCCGTAGCCGCTCGACGTCTTCACCCAATCCGCACCGGCGCGCTCGCAGAGCTGGCAGAGCTTTTTCTTGAAAGCATCGCTGCTCAGGCCGGCCCCGCCCTTGGTCAGGTAATCGTTCTCGAAGATGACTTTCACCTTTGCCCCATGTTTGTGCGCCTCGTCGCAGACGGCTTTCACATCGCGCTCCACGTATTCCCAATCGCCGCCGAGCGCCTTGCCGAGATTGATGACCATGTCGATCTCGACCGCGCCCTCCTTGCAGGCGAGTTCGGTTTCATAGCGCTTCGATTCAGTGGCCGAATTGCCGTGGGGAAATCCGATGACCGCGCCGACGAACACGCCCGTGCCCTTCAGCAGTTCGGTGGCGCGCTTCACGGCGTAAGGTTTGATGCAGACCGAGGCGACGCCGTAGTTCGCGGCGACCTTGCAACCTTCCTCGAGCTCCTGATCCGTCATCGTCGGATGCAGGAGCGAGTGGTCGATCATCTTGGCGAGTTCTTCGTAGGTGTATTTCATGGATCAGAAAACCGTAGTGCACCGGTGGGGTTGGATCGAAAGTCTTAACCGAGTGGCCAGGTCCGGCTTGGGATTGGGGCCGCCCGCATCGAGTGGACTGCTGTTGATCTCCTGCCGGGTTTTCGGAAGGCCTCGGTTTCAACGGCCGAGGCGCCCGCCTAGGAGAGAATCGCCTTAACGACCTGCCCTTCGCCGGTGGGCCCGATCAGCTTCTGGTCGAGTCCCTGATATTGGAAGCTAAACGCATGGGCATCGAAGCCGAGTTGATGGAGGATGGTGGTTTGCAGATCGCGCACGGTCACTTTGTCTTCGACGATCTGATAACCAAACTCGTCGGTCGCGCCATGGACCAGGCCGCCGCGAATCCCGCCGCCCGCCATCCAGACGGTAAAGCAGTGGGGGTGATGATCACGCCCCAGGAACGTCGAACCGCCGCGGGCCTCGTTCATCGGAGTGCGGCCAAATTCACCACCCCAGACGACGAGGGTTTCGTCGAGCAGTCCGCGCTGTTTCAGGTCCTTGATGAGTGCGGCGGCCGATCGGTCGACGTCCCGGCATTTTTTTGGGAACTGTTCCATCAGGTCATCGCCCGGACCGGTGCCGTGAATGTCCCAGCCCCAGTCAAACAGCTGCACATAACGCACGCCGCGCTCCACAAGCCGGCGGGCCAGCAGGCAGTTGTTGGCGAAGCTGCCCTCGCCGGGCTTGGAGCCGTAAAGGGCGTGGATCGTCTCCGGCTCGCGCCCGATGTCGAACACGTCGGGCACACTGATCTGCATGCGGTAGGCGAGTTCGTATTGTTCGATTCGCGTGACCGTCTCCGGGTCGCCGAAGAGTTTCGCCTCGGCCTCGTTCAGGTCGCGCAACGTATCCAGCGTGCGCCGGCGGCTCTCGCGGCTCATGCCCGGTGGATTGCTGGCGAAGAGAATCGGCTCGCCGGTCGTGCGGCATTGCGTGCCCTGATAGACACCAGGCAGAAAGCCGGAGCCCCAAAGTGACTTGCCGCCGGTGGGATCGGTTCCGCCGCTGAGCAGCACGACGAAGCCCGGAAGGTTCTGGTTCGCAGAGCCGAGGCCGTAAGTGGTCCATGCACCCATGCTGGCGTTGCCGGCGCGCATGTTCCCGGTGTGCAGGAAAAGTTCCGCGGGTGCGTGGTTGAACTGGTCGGTCCACATCGAGCGGATCACCGTGATGTCGTCCGCGATGCCCGCCAGATGCGGGATCTTTTCGCAGAACCAGCCGCCGGCCCGGCCGGCCTGTTGGAATTTGTAGGGCGATCCCAGCATTTTCGGAGTGCCCTTGATGAAGGCGAACCGCTGGCCCTTGAGCAGTGAATCCGGGCAGGGCTGCATGTGCAGGCGCTGCAGCTCGGGTTTGTGGTCAAACAGGTCGAGCGACGGCGGGGCGCCCGACATGTGGAGGTAAATCACTGATTTGGCCCGGCCCGGCAGCCGCGGGGCACGGGTTACCAACGGGTTGGTGCCGGCGGCGTTGAGCCGGCCACCGAGGTGCCCCAAGGCGACCGCTCCAAGGCTGAAGGCACCGCTGCGGGCAAAGAATTCGCGGCGCGACATGGCCCGCGCGTGGGCGAGCCGGAGCTCTTCGCCTAAAGGGAGTTTCATAACGGGAGGCTAGCGACAATGGCGGCGGTGACAATTCGGAGATTTGTGGAAGCCAACGGATTGCCCGGAACGGTTCGCGCAACCAGACTTCCGCCATGAACCTTCTTTCGCTCATCGAAGGCAAACGCGACGGGGGCCGGCACAGTCCGGAGCAGATCGGCGAACTGGTGCGCGAACTGGTTGCGGGAAAACTCCCGGACTACCAGGTCGCGGCGTGGCTGATGGCGGTATATTTCCGCGGGCTCGAGCGGGATGAGCTGTCGGCCTTGACCCTCGCCATGCGGGATTCAGGGGAGCGGCTGGAATTCCCCGACGATCCGCGACCGATCGTCGACAAACATTCGACCGGAGGGGTTGGGGACAAGGTCTCCCTGCCGTTGGCACCGTTGTTGGCCTGCCTCGGATTCCGGGTGCCGATGATCTCCGGTCGCGCGCTTGGAATCACCGGCGGGACCCTCGACAAGCTGGAATCCATTCCAGGATTCACGACCCAGCTTGGCCGCGAAAAGGTGGTCGCCCAAGTGCAGGAAATTGGCGTTGCGATCGTGGCTCAAACTGAACGCATGGTGCCGGCGGACCGGTTGCTCTACGCGTTGCGCGATACCACCGGGACAGTTCCCAGCATCCCTTTGATCACGGCAAGCATCCTCTCCAAAAAATTGGCCGAATCGCTCGATGCCCTCGTGCTGGACGTCAAGTTCGGTGGGGCGGCATTCATGAAAACGCGGCCGGAGGCTGAGCAGCTCGCGGCAACGTTGGTCCGGCTGTCAGTCGATTGCGGCGTGCCGGCCAAAGCGATTCTCAGCGACATGACCGCGCCACTGGGCAGTTCAGTCGGCAACTGGCTGGAAGTGAAGGAGTCGGTTGCCTGCCTCTCCGGGCGTGGTCCAGCGGACTTGCGCGGATTGGTGATCGAGTGCGCCGCAATCCTCCTTTTGCTGACCGGAAAGGCGGTCGACCTTGGGGTGGGCCGGGAGACTGCCTCAGCCACCCTGGATTCCGGAAGGCCGTTGCAGCGATGGGAGCAGATGCTTCGGGCGCAAGGCTCGGACTTGGATTCATACCGTGAGATGCTTGCGAGGGAAACGCTGGCAGGATGCGTAGGTGAGGTTCGAGCGCCGGCATCTGGCCGGTTGATTGCGGTCGATTCCCAGCTGATCGGAGAGGTTCTCCGCGCTCACGGAGTCGGGCGCCTTTCAAAGGGCGCTCCCATCCGGCCCTTAATTGGCCTGGATCGCCTCGCGAACGTGGGAATTCACTTGGCGGAGGGTGATTTGTTGGCTCGAGTTCATTGCGAGAATCAGGGGGAAGCCCAGGCGATGGTCTCTGCATTGGCCCCCGGCTTTTACGTGGAAAACGGTTGATTGAACAACTGTGTTGATGGTCTAGCGCTTCCTAATCAGACGATTCCTTCCGCTCGCGCACTTGATATTCTTAAATACAAGCTTGACCAACCGCCCCTGAAGAATGCTACAGGTTTCTGCGTTGAAGGTCGGCCTAAAGGCCGTCCCCCATAACCAGCTCTCGAACTCAGCGAAAAAATGAAAAACAAATTCGTTCTCGTCCCGCTGTTAAGCGGCCTCGTCGCGGCGACCAGCGCCGTCTACGGTGCGGATCCGATTAGCAATTTCACTTCATCCGTTTCCACCTACAACGGGACGGGGCCCACTTCGACCACCGTTTACAATGTTGCCGGTGGAAGTCTGGGCTATTCCTCGGCAAATGAGTTCGGCGATCAGGTGACCATCGCAGGCGGTTCCGGTCAGGTAATTTCTTCCATTTCGTTCGATTACTATTCCAACTATTCCCAAGTCGGTGGTTTGACCCTGAATATCTACCGCCAGAATGGTGCGGGTGGTTCGCCTGGCTCTTTGGATTATACCAAGACTTTGGACGTTCTGAACGGTGGCGCGACTGCGACTGTCAACTTCACTTACGACGCAGCCAACATCCTCGACACGACCTTCACTTGGGCGGTCAAGTTCAGCGGTAACGCCGGTGCAAATGTTGCCGGGCTTACCCTTCCAAACGCTCTGGCTACCGTAGGTTCCAGCCCGAATGACTTTTGGGAAAAGTCCGGCGGAGTTTGGACAACCCGGCAGGTTGTTCCTGAACCCTCGACGGTGGCTCTCTTCAGTGTTGCCTCGTTAGGCGTTGCTGGTGTCTTGTTTGGTCGCCGCAACCGCAAGTAAGACTTGATTTGCTTTCGAGGCGCGGTCCATTGGACCGCGCCTTTTTCTTTGTTAACGCACGACCGAGGGGAAGCCCCAACCCGTCATTCTATGATCCTGTGGAGAAAGTTATGGCAGTGGAAGGTTCCACCTTGCGCGGTATGCGTTTTGGCCTTCTGGGGCGGAGTTTTATCCGCCTTCGGGCAACACACTTCGGCCAAGCTGTTCCTTGATCGAGCCGAGGCAAAAGCCGGCAGCACAGTCATGGCGGTGGTGCGGTTGAAAATGGAGCCGGGTTGGCACACTTACTGGCGTTATCCCGGTGATTCGGGCGAACGGACGAGAATAAAATGGAAATTGCCACCCGGGATTGAGGCAGGGGCAATTCAGTGGCCGGCGCCGGAACGGTTGACTGAAGAGGGGATTTCTTCGTTTGTATTTCACGGCGAACTCAACTTGGCGGTTCCTCTTAACCTTTCTGCTGATCTGAAGGCTGGGACTCAGGTGATTGAGGCGAAAGTTTCCTGGATAGAGTGCAGTAAGCTGTGTGTCCCGGGGTCGGCCAACGTAAGTGCCCAATTCCTGGTTGGGGCAACCGACCGCGATTCCGTCGATGCCGGTCTGGTTACATCTGCGCGGGAGAGCTTGGCAAAGTCCGAACCCAAATTCGAAGCGGAAGCGTTCTGGGATGGTCCTGAAGGCCCGGAGGAACGGGCGCTGGTTTTGGAATTGCCCGGGAAGTCAGATTTTTTCCCTTTTGAAAGTTCCGACTACGAAATCAGTGCGGCTTCAGACCGTCTCCCGGACTCCGCTGCGGGGCGTTCTCTGGTTAGAAAAAAAGTCTCCAAAACGGGTTTTCCGTGGCCTTCGTCTGTCGCCGGATTGGTCGTGTCGCAGATTCCTGGAGTCGCTCCGGTCGAGGTGGTGATCCCCGTCAGGTTGACGGAACCCCCGGCGAAATCCGATGCGCCTGCCGGAGCCCCTAGATCGTTGATGGTCATGCTGGGGTTGGCCTTTGTCGGCGGGCTGATCCTGAACATCATGCCCTGCGTTCTTCCGGTGATCGCGCTCAAGATTCTGGGTTTCGTGAAGCAGACCAAGGAGGAGCCGGGCCGTATTCGCGTCCTTGGGGTCGCCTATACGGCCGGAGTTATGGCTTCTTTCATGGCTTTGGCGGCGCTTCCGATCGGACTGAAGCTCGCCGGCAAGAATGCCAGTTGGGGCATGCAGTTCCAAAGCCCCCAGTTTCTGGTTGTAATGATGGTGGTGGTGCTCCTGGTGGCGTTGAACCTGTTCGGTGTCTTTGAGGTCTATCTGGGCGGCGGGGCGATGTCGGCCGCAAGCGGTTTGGCCTCGAAGTCGGGCAAGACCGGAGCATTTTTCAACGGCGTTCTGGCCACCGCGTTGGCCACTCCTTGCACCGCGCCGTTCCTCGGTGTCGCGCTCGGATTTGCCTTTGTCCAAAGCCCGTTCGTCATCCTGCTGTTTTTCCTGACCATCGGTGCGGGTTTGGCGCTGCCTTATCTGTTGCTCTGCCTTCAGCCGGCCTGGCTGAAATTCCTCCCGAAACCCGGGGATTGGATGGTGAAGTTCAAGATGATCATGGGCTTTCCCATGCTCGCGACGGTGGTGTGGCTCTACACGATCACCGTGAAACACTTCGGTGAGGAGGCGATGCTTTGGTTGGGGCTATTCCTGGTCGTCTTGGCTTTGGCGGCGTGGGTTTTTGGCGAATTCATCCAACGCGGTTACATGCGCAAAAACCTCGCGTGGGCGGCGGTCGCGGCACTGCTCGTCGCTGCGTATGGATTCATCTTGGAGCATGAACTCGATTGGCGCAGTCCGGAACCCGCCTCGGCAGCGACCCCGATGCCCGGACGCAAGGCAAAGGGGAGCATCGCTTGGTTGCCGTGGTCGCCCGAGGCTGTGGCTGCCGCGCGAACCGCCGGGCAGGCGGTGTTGGTGGATTTCACCGCCGACTGGTGCATGACCTGCAAGGTAAACGCCAAAACCGCAATCGAGGTTCCGGAAGTCCGCGATGCGCTGCGAACCAACAACATCGCCGCCCTGATGGGTGACTACACGAAGTCGGATGCCCGAATCGGGGAAGAACTTAAGCGTCACCAGCGTGCCGGGGTTCCGCTTGTGCTGGTCTTTCCGCGTGACCCCGGCAAGCCGCCGCGGGTGCTACCGGAGGTGCTTACGAAGGGCATCGTCTTGGATGCGTTGAAGTGGGCGACGAAGTAGTTGCCTTGGCGTTGGTAGCCTGAATGCAGCGCGGATGATCCGGGCCAGCAAGTTGGTTAGCGATTTGGTCGCCCCGGTGAATCCGCAGTGGACGCGCTAGACGCGCTTCCTACCCTCCCCCGCCATGCGCGCCTACCTCGACCTGCTTCGCCAAGTGCGGGACCACGGCAAGTTCAAGTCCGACCGCACGGGCACGGGCACTTGGTCCGTGTTCGGTGCGCAATGCCGTTATCGCCTGGCGGACGGATTCCCGCTGGTCACCACCAAGAAGGTCCACCTCAAGAGCATCATCCACGAGTTGCTCTGGTTCATCCGGGGTGACACCAACGCCCGTTCGCTCCAGCAACACGGCGTGAAGATTTGGGATGAATGGGCCAACCCCGAAACCGGCGAACTGGGCCGCGTCTACGGGGCGCAATGGACCGACTGGCGATCCTTCGACGGACGCTCGATCAATCAGCTGGCCGAAGTGGTCGGGATGATCCGGAAGAACCCTGACTCGCGTCGCCTGATCGTCTCGGCGTGGAATCCGGGTGAACTGCACCTCATGGCGCTGCCTCCGTGCCACACGCTCTTCCAGTTTTACGTGAGCGACGGCGAACTGAGCTGCCAGCTCTACCAGCGCAGTGCGGACCTGTTTCTCGGAGTGCCCTTCAACATCGCCAGTTACGCGCTGCTGACGCTCATGGTCGCGCAGGTCACGGGCCTGAAGCCGGGTGACTTCGTCCACACCTTTGGCGACGCGCACATCTACTCGAACCACGCCGACCAGGTGCGGGAACAGCTCGCCCGCGAACCCCGGCCGCTGCCGCAGATGAAGCTGAACCCTGCGCGAACGGAACTGCTGGAGTTCATCTACGAGGACTTCGAACTCGTCGGCTACGACCCGCACCCCGCCATCAAGGCGCCGGTCGCAGTCTGACTATGGGCGCGGTTGCACGCGCTGGTTCTCCAGCAGCAACAGCGGTTGTTCGATCTTTTGCCAAACATCGGACAGCTTCTGCGGCACCGGTGTGGGGCCGTTGATGTAGGAGCCCAGCAGGATGTCCGCATCACCGTCGCGATCGAAGTCGCCCCAATCCATCGTCACCCAGCGGCCGGTCGCACTTTCGGCGAACGTCGCCGCGGTGAAGCGGCCATCGCCCTGGTTCGACAGCATCACGAAACTCTCCCTTGGAGCGCCCGCGTAATCCACGAAGTAGGAAATCGAGGCGATATCCAGATCGCCATCGCCGTCGAAGTCAGCGGCCATCGCGCGGTAAGCGCCGTTTTGCGGGAAGAAAAACGTCTCCTTCCACGTCAGATCCGGCTGGGCGGTGTAAATGCGAACGCCGTGGACGCGCTTGGGCGGAGAGTTGAATTCCCCGTTGTCGCCGTTGGAAACCAGGAAGTCGTGGCGTCCGTCACCGTTGAAGTCGGCGACCTCGAAATGGCTGTGACCCCAGTGCGGCGGGCGCTGAAAGACCACCTGTTTGCCGAAACCGCCCGTCCCGTTATTCGTGAAGATCAGCAGCGATTCGGTTTCTTGGGCGATCAGGGTTGCGATGTCCGGCCGCCCGTCGCCGTTGAAGTCACCCACCTCGACCCGCAAGGTGCCAGGTAGGCCGAACAGTTCGTGGGCAGTGAGCGCGGCATTGGTCCCGCCAGCGTGCCAGGTGAGTTGTCCGACGTTGTTTCCGAAGCTGCTGACGACGAAATCGGGAATCCCGTCGCCGTTCAGGTCGGCTTGCAGCGCGTCAGTGGTGCGGGGCAGTAGGGGGAGCACGGATTCCAGAATCAACCGGCCGCCGGCTCCGGCTTCGAGCCACTGGACGCTCCCGAGCCTGGAATCGGTGGGAAGAAAGCTGCCGAGTCCGGTGATCAGGAAGCGGTGGTCATAGCGACGGAAGGAGGCGACGCCGCCCGGAAGCTCGACGGCGGTGGCCGGCTGGCCGGCGGGGTTGATCCGGATGATTTGGTTGCGCGCGGCATCCGCAACCAGCGCCCCGCCCTCGGCGAGGACCGCAACCGCGGTGAGGGCCGCGTTGGTGAGGCGCAAGGGCAGGGGGCGGACCTTGAAGCCCGGGAGCCCGACCGAGACGGGGGGACGGTTGGTGAGTCGGATCGGTTCCGCCGGCGCATTGGCGAAATAATAGGCGACGATCTTGACCCACTGGGCCTCGGTGATGACCGGCGCGAGCGGTATGCGCCTGTGTTCCCGCAAGAGGGCGATGTTGGTGCTCTTCTCCAGTTCCGCCGTTGAAAAGCCGAGGCGGTATTTCATCCGCGGCAGGATCTGGTCACGCCAGGTGGCAAGGTCCACGGCGTCGGCGGGCGGAAAGAGGTGACAAGTGGCGCAGTGGGCCCGCGCCAGCAGTTGCCCTTCGACGTTCTCGGCGCCCATGGCGGGCCGGACGCCTTGGGCGCACGCAGAGGATGCCAGGAGCAACTCCGCGAGCAGCCAGACAGAGGCGAGCCAACGCGTGAACATTCGGGCGGAGAATGTAGCGCGGGCGCCGGTCGGAGAACAAAAAAGCGGGTTTCATATTGGACCTGCTCAAGGGAATGGCTTGCCCCGGTCACGCGTCGCTTGACCGCTGCCCGGTCGGCCGAGACTTTGGTGACCGTTGTCCGCATGAGCACCGCCGCCCTCCACTTCCGCCTATTCATGTGCCTGCTGGCACTGGGATGGTTGTCCGGCTGTGCCGGCGCCGAGCGAGATGGCGGAGGTGGATTTGAAGTTGAGCAGCTGGATGGTTCCCGCGCGATCCTGCGGACCGACGCGGCGACGAAGGCTTGGGTGTTCATTTTCCTCGGCGTGGAATGCCCGATTGCCAACCGGTGTTTGCCGGAGCTCGCTGCGTTGGCGAAGGAATTTGAACCGGGTGGTATCCGATTCGTCTTTGTCTATCCCAACGCGGACGAGACTCCGGCGAACATTCGGCGACATCAGGCGGATTACGCCTTGGACCGCGAAGTGTTTCGGGATCCCGGACTTTCCCTGGCGCGCCGTTTGGGAGCCCGGGTAACTCCGGAAGCGGTGCTGCTCGCCGCCGATGGCCGGTCCATTTATCGCGGCCGGATCAATGACCAATACCTTGCCTTGGGGCAGGGGAAGCCGGCCCCCACGCACCACGATCTCGCCGAGGCGCTCGCGCAGTTCCGTGCTGGTTCACCGCCATCCGGGTTGGTTCGGCCCGCCGTCGGCTGCACGTTTCGCCCGCCGCCATGAACCACCGGAGCCGATTCAGTCTGTTCTTGCGGTGGGCGATGCTCGTTGTTGTCCCACCAATGGCGAAGGCCGCTGACGCAACGGTGAACTTTCACGGTCACGTCGCGCCTATCCTGTTCCAGCACTGCACGCCATGTCATCGGCCGGGACAATCGGCACCCTTTTCCCTGCTCACTTTTGCGGACGCCAAAAAGCATTTGAATGATCTTGCGGACGTGACGGCGCGGCGCTTCATGCCCCCCTGGTTGCCTGCCCCGGGGCATGGCGAATTCGTCGGGGAACGCCGCCTCAAGGATTCCGAGGTTGCGACCTTTGCCCGTTGGCGCGAAGGGGGTGGGGTGGAAGGAGATCCGGGGAAAGGGCCGCCGGCGCCAACGTTTCCCACCGAGTGGCAGCTCGGGCCGCCCGACCTGATCGTGAAGATGCCGGCGCCCTACACCGTGCCGGCGAACGGGCGCGACGTTTACCGGCATTTTATCCTGCCGGTGCCGTCGGGTGATCGCCGCTTCGTGAGGGCCTGGGAATTCCGGCCGCATTCGCGGGCGGTTCATCACGCGTTCTTGCGTGTGGATCGCTCAGGTGAGGCTCGTCGGCGCGATCGGGCGGATGCGGAGCCGGGCTTTCCTGGAATGGACACGCCGAATTCCGTCGAGTCGCCGAACGGGCATTTCGCGAGCTGGCAGCCCGGAGCCGGGCCGCGCCAGAATCCGCGGGGTCTGCCCTGGGTGCTGGAACCGGGTGCGGATGTTGTCATGCAGATGCACCTCCAGGCGCTCGGCAAGCCGGAGCCGTTGCAGGCCGAACTCGGATTCTACTTTACCGACCAACCGCCGACCAACCAGCCGGTGAAGTTATCGCTCATCAACTACGGCATCGACCTTGCCCCGGGAGTCACAAACGTGATCGTCACCGACGATTTCACGCTTCCGGCTGATGCCGATTTGCTTGGGATTCTGCCGCATACCCATTACCTCGGGCGGCGGGTCGAGGGGCTCGCGTTCCTGCCCGGCGGGGCGGAGAAATTCCTCCTGCTGATTCCCGATTGGGACTTCAACTGGCAGGGAGACTACACGTTTCGGGAGCCCGTCTTCCTGCCCGCCGGCACGCGGCTGGTGATGCGGATGACGTTCGACAACTCGACGAACAACCTCCGCAATCCGTCGAATCCGCCGAAACGGGTTCAGTTCGGCCCGAACACCACGGACGAGATGGCGGAACTTTGGTTCCAGCTTCTGCCCCGCAACGCCGAGGGGATGGCCGCATTCGCCCGGAGCAACTTCGAGCGCACCACGCGCGATGTCATTGCCTACAATGAGCAGCGCCTGCGGATTGATCCGCGGGATGGCGGGGCCTTGGTGAATCTCGGCAAGGCGGCATTGGCGAAACGGCGCAATGACGACGCGCGTGGTTTCTTCAGCCGGGCGGCGGAAGCGGCGCCCGACCTGGACGAGGCGCATTACTTCCTTGGCTTGATGCATCGCATGGGCGGCAATGCCGGCGCGGCTGCGGGTGAGTTCACCCGGACGCTCGCGCTCAATCCGAATCACACCCGGGCGCTCGGCAATCTCGGCCTGATGCACTTCGAGTATGGCCGGAAAGATGCAGCAGCCGAACACTTCGCGAAGGCGGTGGCGTTGGATCCGTCGGACGGGCTTGCGCACGGGATGTTGGGGGCGATCCGGCTTCAGCAGGGGCGGATTGGGGAGGCGGAGCCGCTCCTGAAACGGGCGGTAGACCTCGACCCGAACGATGCCGAGGCACGAAAAAACCTTGGCTTAGTTCGACAACGCCTCCCGGCGAATCCGTGACCAGCCCTTACCGTTGGAAGAGCTGCCGGATCACATCTTCGATCGGCACCTCCTCGACGCTGAAATCCTTCACCGGCAGCTGATCGAGCAGCGCCTTCACGGAAGCGATCACGCGGTCGCGTTTGACCTTCAGTTTGAGGCCGTCTTCGGTGCTTTCGATCACCTCACCGTATTGCGCGGGATCGCAGCGTTCGCACTTGTCCGCGTGATCGTAGCGGATCGTGACGAGCTTGTAGTCGGCGAAACGGTCGAGCACCTCGGCGAGCCGGCCGTCGAAGAAGATCTTGCCGTGGTCGATGATGATGACCCGCTCGCATAGCTCCTGGATGTCGGCCATGTAATGGCTCGTAAGGATGATCGTGGTGCGCCGGGTTCGGTTATGACGGCGAAGGAACTCGCGCACGACCTTCGACGAGACGACGTCGAGTCCGATGGTCGGTTCGTCGAGGAAAAGCACCTTGGGCTGGTGAAGCAGGGAAGCGATCAGCTCACATTTCATGCGCTCGCCAAGGGACAATTCGCGGACAGCCGTGGCTAATTTGTCGCGGACGTTCAGCAATTCGCTCAGCTCGTCTACCGTCTTCGTCGCCTCGACGTCGGTGAGGCCGTAGATCTTGGCGTTGAGGGCGAGGGATTCGCGGGCGGGCAGGTCCCACCAGAGCTGGTTCTTCTGCCCGAGCAACAGCGCGAACTGCCGGCGGTAGCCGTCCTTGCGTTCCCACGGCGTGTAGCCGAGCACGCTGGCGGTGCCGCTGGTGGGATAGAGCAGCCCGGCGAGCATCTTGAGCGTGGTGGTCTTGCCGGCACCGTTGGGCCCGAGGAAGCCGACGAACTCGCCCTCCTCGATCTTGAAACCGACATCCTGCACCGCGGTGACGACGGTCTGTTCGCGGCTGAACAGGCCCCGGAACGCCCCCGCTAGGCCCGGCCGTTTCTTGGCGGTGCGGAACGCCTTGGTGAGTCCCTGAACTTCGATCAGCGCCATGGGGATGGGAGCTTGGCGGGCGCGGGCGGCTTCACCAATGGAATTCCGGAACCGGACGCGGGCTTCAAGCGGCCGATGCGATTCCGGTGCCGAATTTGTGCTTTGAGGTTTGGGTCCGGAACTTGGAACTTCCAGCCATGCATAAGTGGATTGCCGATTACCTCGCCGCGCAGCAGCGCGTTCTCGCCACCCTCCAGCCGGCGCAGATCGCCGGGCTTGTCGAAACCTTGCAGGACGCCCATCGCCGGGACGCCCAGGTGTTCGTAATCGGCAACGGCGGTAGCGCCTCCAACGCCAGCCACTTCGCCGTCGATCTGGGCAAGGGCGCGAGTGACAAGCTGCCCCGCCGGTTCCGCGTGCTTTCGCTCACGGACAACATCGCCTGGATCACCGCGCTCGGGAACGATTACAGCTACGAGGACATCTTTGTCCGGCAGTTGATGAACTACGCGCGGCCTGGCGACGTGCTGATCGGTGTCAGTGTCAGCGGCAATTCGCCAAACTGCGTCCGGGCCTTTGACTGGGCGAAGGCCACCGGGGTGAAGACCATCGGGCTCGTCGGCGCCAAGCGCGGCCAGATGGCGGACTTGGCGGACCAGTTGGTGGTCATCGAAGACGGCCATTACGGCCGGGCCGAGGACATGCAGATGACGATCCTCCACCTGCTCTGCTACGCGTTCATGGAGAATCCGGACCTGGTGGCGTAGGTTTGCCGGAACCGGACGCGGGCGGCCCTCCTCATGACCTTTCACGAACGGATCAAACTGCTCTTCGCCGGCTGGACTTCCCCCATCAAGTCGGGGCCGCTGGCGGGGGCGCGTTGGACGCCGGCCAGCGGGTCGCGCTTTGTGAAGGGCACCTACGAACCCGCCAGCACGGCGGTGTTCGTCGAGCATGTGAAACCGGGAAACACGGTCCTCGATATCGGGGCGCACGTCGGCTATTACTCGGCGCTGTCGGCGAAGCTCGTCGGCAACACCGGGACGGTGTTTGCGTTCGAACCGCGGCCGTTGAACTTGAGCTTCCTGAAGCGGCACCGCGACCTGAACGGCTGGAACCAGATCACCGTGCATCCGCTCTGTGTTGGGGCGACTGGCGGGGAGGCCCGCTTCGAGTCCCGGACCGGCAGCGGCACCGGCCATCTGGCCAACGACGGCAACC
>JAYUSF010000130.1:0-19415 GCA_043755815.1 Verrucomicrobiota bacterium | reverse complement strand
CGAGTGTGTGGCCGGCACGGGGGTAGTCGAGCGCCGTCACCTTGCCCGGATGTCCCTGCAGGATTTGCGGGGTGCTGCCGGCCGGGCCCTTGCCCGCGCAGGTCCAGACCATGATGTCCGTGCCGCCGCCGGTGGCCAGGGTGCGGCTGGAATAGTGCCAGGCCAGCTCGCGAACCTTGGCCGCGTAGCCCGACATCGCGAGTTCCTCGCCGGGACGATAGGGCAGTTCCCAAATCTGCACGGCATTCTCCTGCGTGCCCGACACCACCCAACGGCCATCGGGCGACCACGCGACCGAAACCAGGGACGTCTTCCACGGCAGGTTTTCCAGGTGCCGGCCGGGCTCGACATCCCAAAGCTCCACGCCGCCGTAACACGCCGAGGCGAGCCGTTTCCCGTCCTGGCTGAAGGTCAGTGCGCTCACCGTGCTCCGGTGATCGGCCGATTCGTGGACCACCCCGGTGGTTGGATTCCAGAGCCGCAGCTTTTTCCCGCCCGCCACCGCGAGCCATGGGCTCTGGGGCGACCACACGAGCTGCTCGACCCAGGCGGTGCCGACCGCGAGCTCCTTTACGGACTGAGCGGTCACCGGGTTCCAGAGGCGGGCCTTGCCGTCCTGACCAGACGTGGCGAGCAGTGGTTCCGTTGGCGAAAAGGCACAGTGGAACAGCCCGCCCTCATGCGCGGTCCACCCGTAAACCGAGCGGCCGTCGGTCGAATCCAACAGAGCGACTTGGCCGTCCACGCCGCCGGCGGCGATCAGCCTGCCGTCGGGAGACCAGGAGACTTCGGCCACGGCATCGCCGAGTTTCGACAGCCATTGAAGCGGACGCTCAGGCGCCTTCAGAGTGCTCATCGGGGAAGAGCATAGCGAACGACGTCAAGAGGGTCGCGGACAGAAATGCCCCGGCTGCGAAATCGTGCCGGGGACATTCGTGCTATTGCCGCCGCCGTTGGACGCCCAGCTGCCGGGCGTCCGGCTGGAGCGGTGACGGTTTCGGGCGCAGTTCCGACCGCGAATGGAGCGTGCGTTTAACTCCCACCAGTTTCCGGGTCCAATCCGACAGATAACCGCGGCGGTTTCGTAGGACGAGGAGCGCGGCCAAAGCCAGCAGCAGGACGAGTCCGGCTTGGGCGGCCAGCGGTGGCACCGGATATTCGACGGAGTTCCTAACTTGGGTGAGCGCACGCTCCTGTTCCTCGGCGGTGCGGACGTGGTCCAACGCCCGCTGGCATTGATGTGGATCGTCACTCATGGGAGGTGAAGTCTAGGTGAGGCTGACCGCCGATGTTTGGGATGAGTGTCCGTCCGCGTGCGGGCATTTCGGTTGCCAATTCGGCGCATTGACGGGCCGGGCCTACTCAGGACCATCGCGCCGTGCACCGAGCCGCCGTTTCCCGTCCGCTAGCGCCGATCCTGCCGGCATGTTTGCCGACTTCGCCCGGCTTCGCGGAGGACGCGAAACTCCAACCCGCACCCAAGGTGGATCGCGTCGTTTTTCCACAAGGCTATCAGACCGCCTTCGAAGTGCTTCGCCAGTTTCCGCGCGGGTCAAATCAGGTGGTTACCATCCATGGCTACGCCGCTGCGGCGAAGGTCACCGGCCTGCACGTCATGCGGCGCGGCGAAACCTTTGGCGAAGCCTACGAATACAACCGCGCCGGTCGGTGGGTGTTCACCGAATACAGGGCCGATGGCAGTTACCTCATGCCGCCCGAGAAGTCCGCCGCGTGCGCCGAATGCCACATCAAGGCCGGCGAGGAACATGACTGCGTCTTTCGCGGTCGGTTGCCGGAGGCGAAGCAGTGACTGATCCCGGCTCCTTGCCAACCGAGGCGCCTGCGACGCATTTCAAGGGCTGGGCCAAACCCGGCCCGGTTCCGCCCGGCCTCGCGTCGGGCGTCGTGGTGGAACCGAACGAAACGCTCGACGCGGTGGCCGGGCATTTTCGGCTGTTCCAACTGCGCGACGGGCACCGCTTCTCGACCGACGACGTGCTGACCGCGTGGTATGGAACCAGTTGGTGTCCTACGGCTAACACCGCGCTCGATCTCGGGAGCGGCATCGGCACCGTGGGCACCATCGTGGCGTGGCGGCTGCCCGGCGCGCGGCTCGTCACGGTCGAGGCGCAGGAGCTGAGCGTCGCGCTCGCCAAGAAGTCTGCGCGCTACAACGGCTTCGAAGCGCGCTACGAAATCCGGCTCGGCGATTTCCGCGACCCTGGGGTGATCCGCCAGGAGGAACGCTTCGACCTGATCACCGGCAGTCCGCCGTATTTCCCACCCGGCACCGGCGTCGAGAGCGAACATCCGCAGAAGCTGGCGTGCCGCTTCGAGCTCCGCGGCACCGTCGCCGACTACTGCGCCACCGCGGCGAAACACCTCGCGTTGGGTGGATTCTTTGCCTGCGTGTTTCCGAATGAACCGGCGCAGCTTGCCCGCGTGGAAGCCGGCGCGAAGGAGGCGGGACTGGTGATCGTGCGGCGGCGGCCGGTGGTGTTCCGTGAAGGCGACCCGGCATTGATCGGGCTGTTCGGCCTGATGCGCGCGACGGATTTGCCGGAGTGGTTCCGCGGCCAGACCTGGGTGGAGCCCGACCTGATCATCCGCGCCCGCGACGGCCGGATTCATCCAGAGTATTCAGCGGTGAAGCTGGCGATCGGCTTCCCGCCGTGAACCAAGCACCGCGGTCTCCTGAGGAGATCGCTATTTCCGCACCGCGCTCTTGGCGCCCTTCACCTTCAGCTTCGCGCCATAGACGGACTTGCTGGCGGTGATGAAGAGCAGGTCGTTGTCCTGGCCGCCGAAGGTCACGTTGGCCGTCCAGCCTTCGCGAACGTCGAGGTGGTCAATCTGTTTGCCCGCCTTGTCGAACACGGTGACGCCCTTGCCGGTGAGATAGACATTGCCGTCGGCGTCGAGGGTCATGCCATCGGAGCCGAGGTTGCAGAAGAGGCGTTTGCCGGTGAGTTCGCCGCCGGATTGCACGTCGTAGGCGTAGGTCTTGCCGGCGCCGATGTCGGCGACGTAGAGCGTCTTGCCGTCGGGCGTGCCGATGATGCCGTTGGGCTGCTTGAGGTCGGTGGCGACGGGCTTGGGCGCGGCGGTGCGGTCGGCGCCGAGGAAATAGACGTGTTCGCCGGCCTGCTCGGACTTGGGATCGCGCTTCCAGTAGGGGCGCGGGTAACGCGGGTCGGTGAAGTAGAGCGCGCCGTCGGGGCGGATCCACAGGTCGTTGGGGCCGTTGAGCAGTTTCCCGCCGAAGTCCTTCACGAGCACGGTGACCTTCTTGTCGGGCGAAATGGACCAGAGCTGGTTCAGTTCGTCGGAACAGGTCAGCAGGTTGCCCTTGGCGTCGAAGTAAGTGCCGTTGGCCCGGCCGCTGGGCTTGAGCCAGTCGGAGAAGGCGCCGGTCGCGGCATCCCAGCGCACGATGCGATCATTGGGCTGGTCGGTGAAGAAGACGTTGCCGTGGGCATCGGCGGCCGGGCCTTCGGTGAATTCGTAGCCGCTGCCGAGCTTCTCGACCTTCGCGCCGGGCGCGAGCAGCGGGGAATCGGCGGCAATGGCAATGACGAGGCTGGCGAGGAACAGGGAGCCTTTGAGAGCGAGTCGGTTCATGCGGTGATTCTCGGAGCCTTCCGGGAATGGCGACGGCTGGCAATCAGTTCGCAGCGACGACGGGCGGCCGATTCGTCCACGGCGCGTGGGCGAAGCCCGACTCTTTCCCGAAGAGCTTGGCGGCGGTGCGCTCGGTCAGTCCGTCCAGGCGGCTCCGGAAAAACGTTGCGCCCGACCGGACGTTTCAGAGTTTCACGCCCATCGCCTCGACCGCCTCGGCGATGGCATACACCACGGCCCGCATGTCGGCCTCGAACAGGCGGCCGATGCTGCCGATGCGGAAGGTGTCGGCCTGGCTGATCTTGCCGGGATAGAGGAGGTAACCCTTGTTCGCCACCAGGCGGTAGAAGGCCTCGAAGGTGAACTTCGGATCGGCCGGAAAAATGAAGCTGGTGATGATGTGGCTCTGCACTGCGCTGGGCAGGTAGCTCTTGAAACCGAGTTTGGTCATGCCGGCGAGGAGCACCTCGTGGTTGCGCCGGTAACGGGCCCCGCGGGCCGTCACGCCGCCCTCGAGGTCGAGTTCGTCGAGCGCCTGTTCGAAGGCCAGCAGCGAATGCGTCGGCGGCGTATAGCGGAACTGGCCGTTCTTCTCGAATCCCTTGAGCTGCTCCAGGAGGTTCATGCTCAGGTTGCGCGCCCAGCCGGCGCTTTCCAGCAGCTTGGCCCGGCGGCAAAGGACGAAGCTGAATCCGGGCACGCCCTCGATGCACTTGTTGGCCGAGGAGATCAGGAAGTCGATGGCGCAGGACTCGAAGTCGATCGGGATCGAGCCGAAGCTGCTCATGGCGTCCACGATGTAGGTGCGGCCGTGCTTCCGGGTGACGGCGCCGAGCGCGGCGATGTCGTTGAGGATGCCCGTGGTCGTCTCGCAGTGGACGGCCGCGACCTGCGTGATGGCCGGGTCACCGGCAAGCAGCGCATCGAGGGCGGCGGGATCGTTCGGCACATTTTCCGGCGTGCGCAGGACGACGTGGTCGATCTTCGCGTGCTGGAGCATGAGCACGATGCGTTCGCCGTAGGCGCCGTTGGAGAGCACGGCGACCTTGCCGTTGGGCGGCGTGCAAGTCTGGAAGACGGATTCCACGCCGAACGTGCCGCTGCCTTGGAGCAGGACGGCTTCCCAACCGGTTTCGCGGGAAAGGCCGGCGAGCTTGAGCAACCGCTCGCGGATGCTGGCGACCTTGGTGTTAAATTCCCAGTGCCACGAGCCTGCGTCATGCAGCATGGCCTGTTTGACCGAGAGGGACGTGGTGAGCGGACCCGGAGTGAAGAGCAGTTGATCCTTCGATGATGGGAGTTGCATTTGAGGCGGCAGTTCGTTGAGCGGTGAAGTCCGGCTGTTTGGCCAGACCACCGCCGAAAGCGAACCGCAGGCGCCCGCCCCGGAACAAGCCCCGGAATGGGTGGGTTCGGTGACGATTGGGTGAACCGCCGAGATTGTCCGTGGGCCGGCTGGATCGGGTTTCCTATTCGGTCCGCGGATTTGCCAAGAGTCGTCTGCCCGCCACGATGCTCCAGGACTTCGCGATCTGGCCCGCTCGCACCTCGTAAATCATTACGACCTCCAACTCACCGGGCCCTTCCGGGAACGTCCGGGTGACCCGCTCATGGTCGATCACAAATGCGCCGGCGACCGTGCGTTGAAGCAAGGCGGCGTGCAGGTTCGGCTCCCGGAAACGGACGCTGAACCGTTCGCGCAACGCGGCGGAACCGCTGGCGACCAGCGTGTTCGGGTGTTCGAACAGCTGGGCGTCATCCGCATAGATCGAGAGCAGCGTTTCGAGGTCGCGGGCGTTGTAGGCGTCCAGTTGGCGCTGGACGACGGCCTTGGGCGAGTCGGGCATCATTGGCATGCGAAGAACGGGTTACTTGAGGGCCGCTTCGAGCAAGGCCATCCGGGTGAGGTCCGCTTCTTCGCCGTGGCCGGCCCAGGCGATGGCGCGCAATACCAGCAGCCGGTAAAGCGGGTCGTCGAGGGTCCAGAAGTAGTGACCCAGGATGCTGCCGAAAACGCGGCCCTTGCGTCCTTCGCTGCCGTCGCGCTCGAAGGTCCAGACGAGCGGCTTCGGCGCGCCGTCCACCTGACCGTTGGCCAGGACGGTCACGCGGGACGGATCGCCGATCAACGGCCAGTAGGGTTCGTCGAGGAAGTGCAGCGTCTCGGGCAGACCGCGCAGCAGCGGGTGATCCTTGGCCACGAAGGTCAGGTCGAACGGCATGTGGCGGTAACTGACCTTGTCGGGTTGTGCAGACAGGCCGATGCGTTCGGCCAGTCGCTCCGCGTCGCGGTCGGCGATGCAGGCGGAATGCAGGATCACCACGCCGCCGCCACGCTTCTGGTAGGCGTCGAACTGGGCGTAACGCGCCGGCGACCAGTTGTGGTTCCAAAAGTAGAAGACCAGCACGTCGGCGGTGGCGAACTGTTCGGCGCTGGGCCACTCCCAGGCGGTTTCCACGGAAACGTTCGTAGGAGCCGACGTGAGGAGGCTCTGACTGGATTGCGCGCTGGTCGATGGAGCCGGATCGGACCGGCTGGGTTGGCCCGCCCTCACCCCGGCCCTCTCCCCCGGGGAGAGGGAGGCGCTGGCTGAAGCGGTGGGACTGCCAGGGTCGGATTGGCCCGGACTGCGGTGCGACAGGCCGGAGAGCAGGCGCAGCCACTTCTCCTGCCAGCGGGGGTAGTCATGCTGGCCGGGACCGTGGTCCTGCTTGGAGGCGACGAGGACGATGCGGAGCGTCTTGGATTTACCCTCTCCACTCCCACCGGGAGCGGAGAGGGCAGGGAGAGGTGAGGGTGTCTTCGAAGCCGCGGTGGGATCTCCCCGCTCCCCGGCCCTCTCCCCTCCGAGGGGCGAGGGAGATGAAGCGGCCAGCACGCGCTCCGCCTCGCCCTTGGTGCGAACGGGCGGTTCCCAGAGCAGGAAGGTAAGCAGGTCGCGCACGTCGTTCGGCTTGAGCGCATCGAGCAGGCCGGTGGGCATGAGGCTCTGGCCGGTGGGATGCAGGTTCGCGAGGTCAGCGCGCAGGATGACCGTGTCCTTGCCGTCGGCGTCGAAGAGCACGACGGAGTCCTCCAAAGTAGGGCGGGCCGCCAGCCTGCCCGCAGCGTTGGTTTCGGGCGCTCCGGGTGACCGCGGGCTGGAAGCCGCGCGGTCAGAGACCGGCAGGCTGCCGGTCCCACTGGAACGGATGAAACCGGTGAGCGAATCGCCGTTCTTCAGCTCGGCGAGGTAGGTCACGTAGTCGGGATGCAGCGTGGCGCCGGGCTCGCGGATGTCGCGCTCCACGCTGCGGGCGTCGCGGTGGATGAGGTTGCTGAGGTCCGGCCCAGCGAGGCCTCCCTCCCCGCGGATGCGGTGGCACTTGGCGCAGTTCAACGTAGTGCCGGTGAACAGCTCGCGTCCATGTTCCCAGTCGCCCTGCGGCTTGGGCACCGGCCGGCTGTCGGTGCCGGCGGAGGCGCGGTTGGTGGGAGCCCAAAGCGCAATGGTTGAATCGAGAGGAAGGTTCCGATCAAAGTTTTCGCCCGCGCGACGGTAGCGAATGGACGGAATGGAGCCTCCACGCTTTGAAGGCAATATGACGGCGACCCTTGAGGTGACTCCAATCAGGCTAAACTCAGCCTGCGACGAGGATAGGTTCAACCGGGCAAGCGGTTGCCCCGAACCCGACCAAACCTTCACCTTCTCCAAGAGGTCTGTCTCAATCCGGAGGTCGGTTGCGCCTGCAGGTGGCTCCAAACGAAGCCCGAAGACGAACTCGTCCGCGCGCCGCAATGCCTGAGGTGAGGCGAGCAATGGGTTCAAGTGGCCGCCGTAGAACTTCTGAAGCGCACTGCCATTTAACGGCGGAATCACGAAGTCATAGTTTTTGGGCATAACCGGCATATCTCCCACAAGCATCGCCAACGCGTCCTTCAGATCCTCCAGTTTGGTTTTTGCTAGGTCGGTAAAGAAACTTACCCGGGCTCCGTGAAAGTCGTATTCGAGGTCGTAGGCAAGTGTGACCGCAATGTTCGATGCCGATAGGGCCGGGATCGTTAGCTGGTAGTTAACCTCAAATGGGTGCCTGTCGGTTGTTAGCCTGAGTGTGCGCGGGTCGTTGCCGAAGGAGGCGCTTCGTATCGCCAGCCTCCCCCTCGGCGTCGCGTCCTGCTGTTCCACGACGGCGTAGGGCGGCTTGAGCACCTCGAAGCGGTCGCCGGCGGAGACGTATTCGCCGAACTCGATGGAAGGTAGGGCAGGCTGCCAGCCTGCCCGCGACGCGGGTTGTTTGTCTGAACGGTTCGTGGCGTTGGCTTCGACCCCGGGCAGGCTGGCAGCCTGCCCTACGTTGAACGCGTTCGTCACGCTGGGGTCCAGCGGGCGGTCGAAGGCGATGCGGACTTCGGTTTGGCTGGCAGGCCAGACGGCGACGGGCTGAGGCGCCTTGGGATCGGTGTAGCTGATCTTGAAAATCTTCCCTTCACCCTGCGGGCCGGTGCCCCAGTCGGGCGGTCCGCTGTGGCAGCACACGTAGAGGTCGCCCTTGGGCGAGATGGCGAGGTCGAGCGTGAGCAGGTCGAGCCGGGCGATGGTGTAGCTCTTGCCGACGTAGCCATGCGGCGTCTTCACGAGGCGCACGCGCCAGATCTTCCCGCGCGATTCACCGGCCACGAAGGCGTCGCCTTCCCACCACTTGGGGCCGAAGAGTCCTTGGGCGGGCGCTGAAGGAAGCGGGACCGGCAGCCTGCCGGTCTCTGGCCGCGCGGTGTCTCGCCCGCGGCCACCGCGCACAGAAGCGGCGGGCAGGCTGGCAGCCTGCCCTACGTTGAGCGCCTCGCGCGCTTCGTTGAAGACGAGTCCGCAAGCGCTTTGGTGCTGTGGGCCGAAGGCGACGACGGGCGGTTCGCTGACGAGGTCGGGCAGCCATTTTTCGTGCCGCGGCGGGAAGCCGTAGTTACGGCCCAGGATGATGTGGTTGAGTTCGTCGAGCGGATTGCCGTTGGGCATCCACGTTTCGCCTTCCTGGTCGGTGTTGAAGAGATCGCCCTCACGGTTGAAGGCCAGTGCCACGGGCACCCGCAGGCCGGTGGCGACGGTTTCGAGACGCTTCGTGCGGGGGTCGAATCTTTGGATGGTGCCGCGCTTGGAGTTGAGGTCGTAGAGAGATACAAGTTCGTCGTCGGCCCTCACCCCGGCCCTCTCCCCTCCGAGGGGCGAGGGAGAATTCGTCGCCGCCCGTTGGCGTTGCTGAAGCCAGGTCTTCTCCTCGGGTTTCAGCTCGCTGCGTTTGCGGAGGCGGTAGGCGTTGGAGTAATCGGCCACGAGCAGGCCGAAGAAGACATTGCCGTCCTTGTCCAGCGTGACGGCCGTGGCATCCACGCCGCCGGAGCCGACGTCGGTCGCGGGCCAACCGGACGCGATGACTTCCTCGGTGTCTGCGCGGCCGTCGCCATTGGTGTCGCGGAGCAGCGAGACTTTGCCCTTGGACGAGACGTAGAGCCCGTGCGTGCTCCAGGCCATGCCGAGCGGGACGCTGAGCGTGGGCCGGTCCCAGACAGGTTCCGCGGTGTCTTCGAGTCCGTCGCCGTTCGTGTCGCGCAGGCGCCAGACCTTGCCGTCGTAGCCGAGCGACGTGAGCGTGCCGTCGGGCGCGAAGCGGAGGTTGTTCTGGTTGCTGAGCTTCACGGGCAGCTCCTGCACGGTGAAGCCGGGCACGAGCATGTGGACGGGTGCGCGGTTGGTCTCGGCGTGAACCGAGCCGGCGAGCAAGCCAGTCAATACACCGAGACGGAGCCACGGGGAGCGCATGGCCGGCAGATTACGGTTCAGGCTGTCGTCTGACAGCGGAAATCACGCGACCAGACGATTCAGGCTGTCATGCCCGAAGGGTGGCGAAGCACGCCGCAGACGATCGGCGCAAAGTTAAGCCGCGGGTCAGTCCACCACCACGCGGTAAAAGCGCGGCGACTCGCCGGTCGGCACGGTGATGGCCAGCACCCGTTCGCCCGGCCGGGCGGCAACGCTGGTGAGCGTGGTCCAGTTCGGGAGGTCCAGCGAGTCGTTCGACTGAAGCCGGTAGGCCACGCCCGCCACGGCGGTGAACCGGATCGTCAGACCGGTGGCGTCGATTGCTGGAATGGTGGCGCGAAGGGCGCTCGTGGCATTGCGGGGATCGGTGCCTGCAAGGAACTCGTCGCGATTGCTCGCGCCGTCGCCGTCGGTATCGGCCATCGCATCGGCGGAATTGTTGGGCGAGAGCTTGTGGGCGAGTTCCCAATCGTCAGCGACTCCGTCGAGGTCGGCGTCGGCGCGGTTCGAGGCTCCGGGCGTGGGCAGCGTCGGGAATTTCACAATGGTCGCCGAGTCGTCCGGGAAGCGGCCTTCGCTGACGCCCTTGGACGCGGCGGTGTAGGAGATCCAGTCGAGTAGGACGCCAGCGGGCGTAGCCCAACCGACCGATTCGCCCTTGTTGTCGAGCTTGAAGCTGACGTGGTTCGCGGTCCCGCCGGTGGTGCCGTCGGCGATCAACTTCACAAAGCCCTCGGCGCCGGTTCCGAGGAAGCTCAACGCGGGCAGAGTGTGCTTGGCCGGCGTGGTGAGGTCGTCGGTGACATGCCAGCCGGAAAGGTCCACGGGTTTGCTGCCGGGATTGTGCAGCTCGAACCAGTCTTCGCCGGTGTTCGGATTCGGCATCCACTCGTTCACGGTCACGGCATTGGCGTCGCCGAGTTCGACGGCGAAGTTCGCCGAGCCCGGAGTCGGCTCCGTCAGCTTCCAGGTGCCCGAGCCATCCGGCACGCGGCCGACGGAGCGGTCGTGGAGTTGGAAGCCGAAGGCCACCGAGTCCAGCAGGGCGCGGGAATTGGGCACCGTGTCGAGCAGGTAAACGTGGTCGCCGTCGCCATCGAGCCCGAAGGCCGCCACGGGATCGGTGGTGTTGGGCGTTTCGCCGGAATCGGCGGGCAGCAGGCGGACGCGGAGGAACGACTTGCCGCCGATCAGCGAGTTCGCCGGGAAGACGAAGCGCCCGGGCTGCGCGAGGTCGTCGGTGAGCGCAAGGCCGGCGAGGTTCACGGCGTTGGCGTTGGGATTGTAGAGTTCGACCCAGTCGGGATGCGTGCCGTCGCTTTCGGCGAGCCCGTAGTTTCGCGCGAGCACCTCATTGAGCACGATGGGTTCGGCGCCGCCGGTGACGTTGGTGGTGCTGAGGCTCTGGAAGAGTTTCAGGGCAAACGTCACGTCGCTGCTGCCGGCGTTGGCCTGGTGCACCTCGACGGCGAGCACGTTGTCGCCGGGCACCAGCCAGGTGGTGGGCACCTCGTTCGGTCCGTTGAAGCTGGCGGTGCTGACCGTCGAGGCGGCGTAATCGGCATAGGCTGGGTTCGCCTGATTCAGGTTCTGGCGATAGAGCGGATGGCCGTTGAGCCAAACGAGCGCACCGTCGTCGATCAGCGCCTGGAGCTGGAGCGTCGCGAGCGGATCATTGGTGGCGGGAGTGAAGTGGGTGCGGAAATAGTAGGCCGACTTGCCGAGGGTGAGGGCGGTGTTCTGCGGCATGGTGAAGCTTTCGCCACCGACGTGGAACAGGGCGTTCCCCTGCGGCCAGGCGGCGTCGTTGAAGGCGGCCGTGTTCCAGCCGGCAGCGGGAGCGCCGGCCTGATAGTAGCGCCAGGAGTTGGTGTAGCTGACCAGGTCGAAGGTGAGGGTGGTGATGTTCGTTTCACCGGGACCGCCGCCAGGATTGCCGCCGCCCGGCGTGGGCGTGGGCAGGAAGCGGAGCAACGAACTGCCGTTGGGGCTGCGGCCCTGCGAGACGTCGGCGTATTGGGGACCGTAGGCAATGGAGTCGATCAGCGAACCGTCGGCGGCAAACAGCGCAATCGTGCCCTGCTCGCTGGAGAGCTTGAAGGGCAGGTGATTGCCGCCGCCGGCGCTGCCGTCGGCGAGGAAGGCGACATAGCCGCGGCCATCGATGAAACTCAGGTCGGGAATCCGGTATTGCAGCGGCGCGCCGACGAGATTGTCCGTGAGATAAAGTCCTCCCAGTGCGGCCGGCAGGGGATCGGCGTTGAACAGTTCCACGAAGTCCGAGCTGAACTCGGAGGTCGCGGCGGCGAGCCATTCGTTGAGGTGCAAACCGGTGCCTTCGCCGAGGTCGAGCGGCTGGTTGGCGGTGCCGAACGTGGGTTCGCAGAGCACCCAGTTGCCGAGGAAATTGTGGCCGAGCGAACGGCCGGGGATTTGCAGGCCGAACACAACGGAGTCCACCAGGTTGGTCCGCGCGTCGAACAGCGTGACGCTGTCGCCGTTGCCCTTGAGGCCGAAGCCGGTGAAGAGGCCGGGACCGCTGGGATCGTCGGCGGTGACCGCGAGGAACTGGCTGGGACCAATGACCGTGCCGGCCGGGAAGACGAACTTGCGCGGCGAGGTGGCGGCGTCGGTCAACGACCAGCCGGTGAGATTCACGGGCTGCTCCGAGAGGTTGTAGAGCTCGATCCGGTCCGACGCGCCGGCGGCCGGGGCGGCGAGCACTTCGCTCAGTTCAACGGCGGCGGCCGTGGGTGCGACGTAGGTGGGATCAACGACCCAAAGAGCCGTGGTCACGTGGGCCATGTCCCCGAAGAGCGGGTCGTCCTGATACAACCCGGAGTCGAGTTTGCCGCTGACTTCGAGGCGATTGACGCCTTCGGAAAGACCGGTGAACTGGATCGGCGTATTGATGGGGGTCTCGGCGCTCCAGGCGCTGCCGGCGAGGCGCCAGCGATATGCCACGTAGCCGGAGCCCAGCGGGAAACCGTCGGTCGGAATGCCATTGCCGGTGCGAAGCGGCCCGACCGAGACCGTGAGGGAGGTCGCGGCGTTGGTTCCGGTCGGGACGCCGCTGAGCATCACCCCAGGCGGTTGGAGTGCGCCCAGGTTGCGGCCACCGAAACCGGCACCGATCGCCGGCGAATCAGGCTGCAGGCTGAACCACTCCCGGAGGACCTGTGCGGACTGCCAGTCGGTGAAACGGACTTCTGCAACGGAAGGGATGTGTTTCAGCCGGGCGTTGGCCACCTGGTTGCCGGAGCCGGTCCAAGCAAACGGCAGCACGTTGTTCACGAAGGTCGTGGGTGAGGCATCGGTCGGATTGCGGATCAACTGTTCCGCGTCGGTGATGACGTTGCCTTCGAGGTAGGCGCCGCGGCCGGGCGTCGTGACGTCGGGCGTCGTGTCGCGGAGGTTGACGATGCCGGAAGCGAAGTCCTGGCCGCCTTTCTTGGTGGTGTGGACGATGGTGTTGTGGAACAGCGTGTAGAAGTTGCCCTGCTTGGCCGTGACCGCGTTGTCGCAGTCGAAGAACAGGTTGTTAAGGATCGTGATTTCCGACGTGTCGCCGCCGCCGCTGCCGCCGGAGATGGCCGCCGAACTGTCGGGCGCGCCGTTGCGGTGGATGTGGGTGAAGATGTTGCCCTCGATCCAGGCGTCGGTGCCGTCGAGATCCAGGCCATCGTCGCCGCTGCCAGCGATCACGTTCTCGATGAAGTGCAGGATCGGTTCGCCGGGCCGGTTGCCGCCGGAGAAGTCGAGCACGTCGTTGTAGCCCGTGGGTGCGCCGAAGAAGTTGCGGTAGAAAATGCCGTGACCACCGGACTTGATGCCGCCGGTGCCGTGGGTGGGTTCAAAGCCGGCCGTCGGAACGGGGAAGTGGCAGTAGCGGACGACGAACGACGAGTCGTCGAGCGAGAGATACTGCTTGTCGGTCGTGCCGAAGGTCAGGTGATCGAGGAACACCGTTGCGCCCGTGACGTGGATGCAGGTGGTCCCATTGCCGACGAAGTGCGCGTAGGCGATCCGGGTCTCCGGCGAGCCGGCGGCACCGTTGACGACCACGCCGCCCCAACTGGTGAAGGTGGCGGGATCGCGCGTGAAGACGATGGGCTCCATCTCGGTGCCTTCGGCCAGCAGGCGACCGCCGTTCGCGACGGTGAAGTTCACGCCGGACGAAAGGTAGATGGAGGTGCCGGGTTGAATCGTCAGCGTGGCACCGCTCGCGACGGTCAGGGACGAAGTTACGCGATAGGGGCTGCTGGCGGGCGTCCAGGTAGCGTTGGCCGCGATGTTCCCGCCGGTCGTCGTGCCCGCGTTGGCGGTGCTGATGACGGTGACGATCAGGCGCTCCGTTTCCTTGCCGGTGTGGTCGAGCGACTGGACGAGCAGGCGGTTCAGGCCGGCGTGGAGCGTGATTGCGCTGTTGGTCCAAGCCGCGTCCCAAGCGGACCAGGTGGCGGGCTGGCCGTTGATGTGGACGGATCGGGTCGTGACCGCGTTGGCGTGACCGTGCAACGCCACGGTGGTGGCCAAAGTCTGATAGGCGCCGTTGACCTGGGTGAGGCTGGTGTTGGTTGCCGACAGCGTCAGCGGAATCTGAGCCAGCACGGCGTCCCGGCGGGCGGCGGCGAAGTCCTTCATGGTCTGACGGACGGAGTCAGTGACGTGGTCGGCGAGGATCTCATCCACCAACGGGTTGAAGTGAGCGGAGGAAAAATCCCGGTTGGCGAGTTCGACGAGCAGCCGGTAGTAGGTCGGCACGAAGGCGGGATGCTTGACCAAGCGGGACACGATAGGATTCGCGGCCATGCGGAAGATCCCGTCGGTCAGGTTGAAACCCGTGTCGCCGAGTCCGAGGATCGTGTCGAGGTCGTAGGGCACGACGCGGGATCGAAGGTCGTCGCGGCCCACGTAGAGGAAGTAGTCATCGCCGTCGCCGGTGCCGTTGTTGCCGTTGCCCAGGTTGGTCTCCTTGTTGTCCACCAGCGTCTCCAGCGCGAAGTAGCGCATCCACGTCTCGACGTTGACCACCCGTTCGACTTCCGACTGGTAGGTGGCGTCGGGGGTGGTATCGAGCACGCGGCAGAGCTCGATCAGATCGCGCCAGTCGTCCTGGGAGGTGTTGGACTGCTTGAAGTAGTTTTCGCGGTAGGGCGTGGCATCGGTGCCGTTGAAGGACAGGTCGGCGCCATTGCCGGTCAGGCGGATGCCACGGTAGAGGTCGCCGGAGGAATCATCGGGAAAGGCTCGCGCGGCGAACTCGGAATTGACCACCTCGTTGGCGACGTAGAAGCCGTAGTTGGGCGAGCCCGCCGACTGCAGGTCGCGGTTGTTCACCCGCAGGTGAATCGGCCGGGAGTTGGCCGCCGCGAGGCCGGCGCGCTGGTAGAGCGCGCTGCCGAAGAGCTGGGCGGGCGTGTATTGGCTGTTCAGGTTGAGCGCGCTGACCTTGTTCCAGAGGTCGTCGTTACGGAGGTGAAGGCGCAGGCCCGGCGGCGACTTGGTGCGGGAACCGTTGCCGCGATTGCGCACCCCGATGAGGTAGCGCAGTTGCGGGCCGGTTCCGTCGAGCGAGATGAACGTGGCATTGAACTGGGCGTGGCTGCGGGTCTGGTCATTGAACGGCGCCGGCTGCGGGAACGGGGCGGCGGGCGTGTTGCGGTTGATGGACTCCAGCTCGGCACGTTCGGCGGCCGTGAGGATGAGCCGGTAGCCAGGAAGCTCTCCGGGTTTCAGCGGAGTGAGCGGGGCCGCGTCGTCCACTTGGAAGAGGGCGTTCGCGACCTGTTGGGGCACGCCGTCCACCAGGGCCGGTGCGGGCCAGTTGCGAGAGTTGCCCGCGGCATCCGCCACCGCGACGTAATACTCGACGATGGACCCGTTGACCTGCGGTGGGATCGTGGCGGCAAAGACGCCGTCATGCGGCCCGCCGTCGCCGTGGAGTCCGTCATCAAATAGGGGCAGGGAACTGAAGTTCGCGGCGCCGTCGACACGCCAACGCAGGCTGGCGGTCAGCGTTGCGGTCGCGGCCTCGTCGAGCAGGCGGGTCACGATGACGACCGGGTCGGAGGCGCGGGGCACGAGCGGCTGATGGCGCGTTTCCGTGATGAGTGGTGCCAGATTGGTGGTCGTCGTCGAATTGGCGGCGCCGGGCGTGCCGCCGGGGACGGTGCTGGCCGCCCAGTTGCGGCCGTATTCGTTCGGCAGGGCGACTTGTCGCAGTTCCAGCGACGCTCCGAAGCCGTCCGCCTTCGATTCCCAGACCCAACCGCGGTGCCCGTAGTCCACGACGTCCCGGAGGCGGTCCGCCCAGTCGCCGTCGTCGGCATAGCGCACGGAGTCCACGGTGTTGCCGGCGGCATCCACCAGCAGGACCTGCTGGCCGGAGTTGGAAAGGATGCCGTCCCACCCGGCGACGAAGTGGGTGACGGCCGGGTGAAGGGTGGCGAACGCGGTGGCATTGGCCGCCACGACGAGAAATCCGCCGGCTTCGATCTTCGCGCCGGCGGGAAAGGTGAACCGGACGCCTTCGGTGAACCGCCAGCCCGAGAGGTCGACCCTGTTCGTGCCGGTGTTGACCAATTCGAGCCACTCGTCGCGGTCCAGTTCCGTCGGCGGGTGGTAGAAGAGTTCGTTGATGAAGACTGAACCCTGAGTCAGGGAAGCGAGCGTCAGCGCCCCGAGGGAGCCGGCGACGCGCAGCAATCGTTTCATTTAGGTCCCTAAAAGTTAGCAGTGACTGGGCCAGAAGAAAGCCCGGCGGGAGGACAGTTTAGTCATGCGTGGCCCCGGGGTCGGTCGGCCACTGCCAGCGGAAGACGAACGGTGACGGTGGTTTTCAACCCCGGCTTCGATTCCAGCCGGATTGTTCCCGTGTGGGCCTCCACGATCCCTTCGACGATGGCGAGACCAAGTCCTGAGCCTTCGGTGTCATGGCTATGGCTGGGGTCGCCCTGAAAAAAGCGCCCGCCCCCGCCCCAGGAGTTCTGGATCGACGCCTGGCCCCGGATTGACAATGCGCAGCGCCGCCTGCGCCCCGGACTGTGTGAGCGCGAAGGTGAGCCGGCCACCGGTGTCGCAGTAGTTGACCGAGTTGTCGGCGAGGTCGAGGAGCAGTCGCCGCAGGCGGTGCCGGCCGCCGAAGCGGCCCGGGTGGTGGGGTTCAGCCCGATTGACATTTATTCAGCCTTGCCGGCCTGCCTTCGCCGGCCACCCTCCGCGCTCATGGAATCTCCGGACCAGCTTCGCGAACTCTTTCGCATGCAGAGGGCACTCAACGAACGAATCGGCGTGCACACCGCCACGATGGATGAGGCCGCGAAGACCCAGTGGGTGCTCAACTACTGCCGGGCGATGGGGCAGGAAATGGCCGAACTCACCGACAGCGTGCCGTGGAAGTGGTGGGCCAAGTATCAGAAGTTTGACGAGCAGAATGCCCGCGTGGAAGTCGTGGACCTGTTTCATTTCCTGATCTCGATCGCCCAGGTGCTGGGCATGAGCGCGGACGACGTGTTCCAGGCCTATGTGAAGAAGAATGAGGTGAACTTCCAACGTCAGGAGACCGGCTACACGGCGAAGGACCACAACGACTCGAAGCACATTTGAACGCCGGCCGATCGGTGTCCTCCACTGTAGGCGTGAAGGAAGGAAGCTTCAGCGGATGGGGATGGTGGCTGGCTGCTTGGCTGGTGCTGTCCGTGGCGCTGGGCGGGCCCGCGGACAAGGCCGCTCATGAACGAATCGCCGAGTTGGAGCGGCAATTGGCCGCTGGTCCCACGAACGGCGTCGTGCTCGTGCAACTCGCCAAGCTGCATCACAACGAGGCCACGCGGGGCGCCAAGGACGCCGCCTTTCACACTGCCAAGGCGCGCACGTATCTGGACCGTCTGCTGGCGCAGGAGCCGAAGCACGCCTTTGGCATTGCCCTATTGGGCAGCACCACGGTTTTGACGGCGCGGGAAGTGTTCTGGCCCGGCACGAAGATCAAACGTGTCCGCGAAGGGCTGGTTCTGCTCGATGCGGCCTTGGCGAATGCGCCGGACGACCCCGACGCCCGCTTCACGCGCGCCGTGAACAACCTTTTCCTGCCCGACCTGTTCGAGCGCCGGGCCGTGGTGGAAACCGATTTCAAGTGGCTGCGCGAGCGGACGGACCGTGGCGAATTTGATCCCGAGTTCCGGCAGTATGTCTTCCTCTATCACGGCCGCGCCCTGGTGAAATGGGCGGCGCCGGAACGCGCGAAGGAGGCCTGGCAACGCGGGCTGGACATTGACCCGCAGTCGAAAGTCGCCGACGAATTGCGCCGCGAGCTTGAGGCGGCCATGCCCAAGGCGCCCGCCGCGTGAACACCAGCTCTCCTGCCATACCCGCCGTCCTGACGGAACTGCCCGTGCCGGCGCCGTATGCCGGCGACGTGGATGCGGTGCTGATCCCCGCGGGGCAGTTGCAGGAGCGAATCCAGTCGCTGGCCGCTCAGATTGCCGCCGACTACGCCGGCCGCGACACCGTGATCGTCGCGCTGCTGAGCGGCACCGTCATGTTCCTCGCCGACCTGCTCCGCCGGCTCGAGTTCCCGCTGCGGCTCGATTTCATGGGCGTGTCCAGCTACGGCGGCGGCACGGAGTCCGGCCAACTGGTTTACACCAAGGAACTGAAGCTCAGCATCCGCGGCCGGCATGTGCTCGTGGTGGACGACATTCTCGACACCGGCAAGACGCTCCGTTCCGTCACCGCGAAGCTGGGCGAACTCGGTCCGGCCAGCCTCAAGACCTGCGTGCTGCTCGACAAACCGGAGCGCCGCGTGGGCGAGTTCGTGGCGGACTACGTCGGCTTCGTCATCCCGAACCTGTTCGTCGTGGGCTACGGCCTCGACTACGACGAACGCTATCGCAACCTGCCGTTTGTGGGCGTGCTCAAGCCCCACGTCTATTCGGAGCCCGCGTGAGCGTGACCGTCCATCTGTGGTCCTACTTCCGCGACCTCGCCGGCACCGCGCGGCTGGAAGTCGAACTGTCCGCCGGCGCAACCATCGCCGAGTTGCTCGACGCCGTTTACGCGCTCCACCCCAAGCTGGCCGGCCTGCGTAACTCAACTCTCATTGCCGTCGGTGTGGACTACCAGCGGCCGGACTACGTGCTGCAAGCGGGCGAGGAGGTTTCCCTGTTCCCGCCCGTGCAGGGAGGCTGAGGGGATTTCCGATTTGAGATTGCCGATTGCAGATTCAGGCCCGCCACCGTGAAACGTTTCCCCGCTCTGCCTCAACGCCTCGCAGTCCTCGTCAGTCCTGCCTGTGGAGTTGATGGGTTCCAGCGCGCCTTCCCCTCTCCCCGGGGGAGAGGGCCAGGGTGAGGGCGGGCAACTTCATTTCTTCCTTCAGCCATGACCCGTTCACTCACTCTGACCACCGACCCAATTGACGAGCCCGCGCTCGTCGCCTCCCGCCGCATGGGCGCCGGCATGGGCGCGGCCATTGCGTTCAGCGGCGTGGTCCGCGGCCGCGAGGAGGGCGCGCCCATTGCCGCCATCGACTACGAGGCGTTTGTGCCGATGGCGGAACACCAGTTCCACCGGCTTTTCGACCAACTTGCCGACCGCTGGCCGACCGTCGAGTCCGTGCGGCTCGTTCACCGTCTGGGGGTGGTGAAGGTCAACGAAGCCAGCCTCTGGGTCGAAGTCGTCGCACCCCATCGAGGCGAAGCCTTCGCCGCCTGCCAGTGGCTGATCGACGAGATGAAGCGCGTTGTCCCCATCTGGAAGAAACCGGTTCCGCCGACCTCGAACTGAAGGTCCCGCACAATGTGCCGCCGGCTTCCAGCCGGCGGAAGCGGCGAACCACACCGTCGGTTCGCGCGGTAGCGCCAGGCATTTTCCTCTGCGCTCCCGGCGAACAGCGCGTGGTCCACGGCCCCGGTCGACGCTCAGGCTGCCCCGAAAGTCGCCGCTCCTGCCGGATGCAAACCGGCAGCACTTTGGAGCGGCCGCTCGCAAACAGAATGA
>JAYUSF010000129.1:0-19643 GCA_043755815.1 Verrucomicrobiota bacterium | reverse complement strand
TGACCTTGGGCATACGCCGGCCAAGACCGGTTGGCGCGAGGCTCCAGCCGGGCGTGTCCGGGTTCGGGCTCGGCGGGAGCCTCGCGCCACCAGCCACTGTGAAAAAAATGAGCCCCCACGTCTGAACCAGCCAGCGTCCAACTGAATTCCCGGCGATCGGAACGACCTCCCTCATTTGGCTTTCCCCGGAAAGCTTCCCCCTTCATCAATGGCCCCGGCGGGTGCTGGGGGTTAACTTCGCCCCCTTGTCGTCATGAATAACCTAGCGGGTCGGACAGCCATCCTCACGGGAGCCAGCGGTGGCTTGGGTTCGCATCTGGTGCGCGCCCTCGCCGCGGAAAGGATCAACCTGCTGCTCGTCGCCTTTCCGGGGGTCGAACTGCCCAAGGTTCAGGCCGTCGCCGCACAGCAGACCGTGCGGGCCGAAGTCCTGGTCGCCGATCTGCGGCTCGCGGCCGAACGAACCAAGGTCATCGACACCGCCCTGAAACTTTTCGGCACCGTCGACCTGCTGATCAACAACGCCGGGGTCGAATACTCGTGGACCTATCACGAACTGACCGCCTCCCAGATCGCCGAGGTTCTCGCGGTGAATCTGGAAGCGCCGATGCTGCTGACCTGGCAACTGCTGCCCCATTTCCTCGGCCGCAAGCAGGGACACGTCGTGAACATCTCGTCCCTCGCCGGGAAGGCGGGACCCGGGTTTCAAGAACCCTACGCCGCCACCAAGGCAGGGCTCGTGGCCTTCACGCAGTCGTTGCGGGCGTCGTATCGCGGCACGGGCGTGAGCGCTTCGGTGGTCACCCCCGGATTCATCGAGGCTGGGATCTATTCCCGGCTGAAGGAAACCACCGGGCGTCCGGCACCCGCGCTGCTCGGTGCGTGTTCCCCGGACCGGGTCTGTCGCGCCGTGATCCGTGCGATCCGCGACGACCGGCCCGAGTTGATCATCAACCGCTATCCGGTTCGCCCAATTCTCGCGCTGTCCGCCCTGTTCCCAACCTTCGGCGAATGGTTCAACCGGGCCATCGGCGTCACGGAATTTTTTCGCCAGGCCGCCAACCTCAACCGTCGGCCTTGAAGGCCGAAGCCCCCTTCCCCTTCCTCGCCCCGTTCACGAGCAACCCATCGAAACGCCTTGCCGGCCGGCCCCGTTTGCCTTCGGCTGTCGCGGCACCCAGGATTCTCGCACCACCCAATTCCATGAAGCCACTCCCTACTCGTCATCACGATCCACGGCTCCTCCTGTTCACAGCGGTCGCCTTGGGGGCCGCCTTTCCGGCCGCAGCCACCGGTTTCCGCCTGCCGGATCAGGACGCTTTCGCGACCGCCCGGGGCGAGGCTTTTGCCGCCACTGCCGACAACCCGTCGGCCATCTATTATAATCCGGCCGGCATCACCCAGCTCACCGGGCAGCAGTTCCGGGCGGGCATTTACGGAATCAAGACCGACGTCAATTTCACGTCGCCGGGGGGACAGGAGTTCGACAACCCGCACGATCTGCACGCAGTCCCGCAGCTGTTCTACACCGTCAAACCCGAGTCCATGCCGCTGGCCTTCGGCCTCGGGGTCTATTCGCCCTACGGCCTGAGCAATGAGTGGCCGGACAATACCGGCTTCCGAAGCCTCGGGCTGCGCGGTCGACTGAGCTATGTGGCGCTCAATCCGGTCATCGCGTGGGAAATCGTGCCAGGGTTGTCCATCGCGGCCGGCCCTAGTGCTAATTTCGCGGACACGGATTTGCGCCAGGGCTTCGCGACACCGCTGCCGGGTGCCGGCGACGTGTTCAGCTTCGAGGGCCATGGCTGGGCCGCCGGATTCAACGCCGGCCTCCTCTGGAAAATCTGCCCCGAGGTGCAGTTTGGGGCCAACTACCGCAGCGCCACGACGGTCAATTTCAAGGGCCATACCGAGCTCACGGCGCCCGTGGGCGTGCGCCCGCCCGCCTCGGCAGAATGGGATTTTCCCCAGACCGTGGTCGCCGGAATTTCCTACCGCCCCACGCCGGATTGGAACCTGGAATTCAATGTCGATTGGACCGACTGGAACCGGCTCAACACGGTGGTCATTCATCAGGCTCCGCTGCCCGATGCCGGACTGGTCCTGAACTGGGAGTCCAGCTTCTACTACGAGTTCGGCGCGACGCGCTATCTCGCCCACGGCTGGACGGTCAGCGGCGGCTACATCTACAACGAGAACTCGGTTCCAGACGCCAACTACAACCCGATCGTGGCCGACCTGAACCGGCACTTCGTGAGCGTCGGTTTCGGTCACAAGGGCGAACGTTTCGACTTCGATTTCGCCTACCAGTTTGGCTACGGCCCTACGCGGACGGTCACCGGCAGCGCCACCTCGCCGCTCGGTCAGTCCGCCGACGGCAAATACGAGTTCCAAAGCCACGCCATCTTCATCACTGGCGGCTGGCGCTTCTAGCCGGTCGGATCGGATTCACCTCGGTGACGTTCGGGTGAGTTTCGGTTTCCTGCTTGGGAATCACCGCAGTTTCCGTTAGACCGGGCTGCACCCGCTGCAGGTTCAGTCCGCGAACTGTCGCGGACTTTTGGTTTCTGCCTCAGCGGCGCAGGGCTCCCATGGCGGGGCTGTGGACGCCGGTTTTGTGGAATGAGCGATCGCGATACAGTCATCAGTTGCCGCAACAGCCAGGGGGCTGAGATTCAGGCGACCCCGGTCCGCCTCAACCGCTTCGCCGTCGTCTTCGAGGTCTACAACCCGTATAGCATCCTCCAGCTCTCCGAGGTCCTGCTCGATTTCCGGATCAGCATCGGGGAACGGCTGCTCTACTCCGGTCGGGCCGTCGTGAGCAACATCGTCAACGCCGGCATCATGCTGGTCTGCGAGGCGGCGCTCGAGGAGGCCTGGCTCGACGTGGACCTGTTCACGCCGATGGTGCAGCCCAACCAGCTCCAAACGGCGCTGGAGGATTTTATCAAGGAGGCGGTGAAGATTCACCGCGTCAGCCCCGACTTCAAAGTCGTCGTGGCGGACATGCACAGCATGTTCACCGACCTCCGGCACTGGCTCGAACAGGTCGAGCTCGGGATCCGTTCATTGCCGAGCGCCGGGCTCCAGCAACGCGAACGCGAGATCATCGCCGAAATCGGTCCGCCCGTGGGGCCCCCGTTCGACGCGCTCTTCCGCCGCTTTGAGACCATCGCGGCAGGAATCGAAAGCGGAGCCGTGCCGATGCACCGGACCTACATGCGCCGGCTCCTGCACCCCCTGGTCCTGTGCGCGCCCTTCGCCTATCGCACCTTCAAGAAGCCGCTGGGCTATGCCGGCGACTACCTGATGGTGAACATGATCCTCTCGGGGGCGCTGGAGGGCAGCTCGCTGTTCGCCAAGGCGGTCCACGCTTGGTTCCTCACCCAGCCGCCGGCCGAGGCCCATCGCAACCGGATCAGCTACCTGAACGGGATTCTCGTGGCCGAAACCACCCGGGTCTCCGCCGACGGACGCCGCCTGAGCGCCTTCAACCTCGGCTGTGGGCCGGCCGGCGAAGTCCAGCGGTTCCTTGCGGGTGGGCCGCTCGCGGACCAGACCGACCTCACGCTGGCGGACTTCAATGACGAGACGCTCGCCTTCGCCCGCGAACAATTGACCAACCTGCGGTCCGAGCACGGCCGCGCCACCGGCCTCGAGTTTGTGAAAAAGTCCGTCAACCAGATCCTCAGGGAGTCCGCCCGTAGCGACGGGACCGAGACCAAATATGATCTGGTCTACTGCGCGGGACTGTTCGACTACCTCTCCGACCGGATCTGCCAGCGATTGGTCAACGTCTTCTATGAGATGCTCGCTCCCGGGGGCCTGTTGGTGGTGACCAACGTCGAGGCCGGCAATCCTGCCCGGCAAGGCATGGAATTCCTGCTCGAATGGCATCTCGTTCACCGTGACGAGGCGCAGCTCAAACGCCTGCACCCCCTGGCCGCGCCTCCCGGTTCGGTAACCACCAGAGCCGACGCCACCGGCGTCAACATCTACCTTGAAGTCCGCAAGCCAGGAAAGTCCTGAGGCCTTGCTGGCCCGCGATCCCGCCTTGAAACGGGCGTTTGAACTGGAGGAAAAAATCCAGCGCATCCGCCTGGGCAAGGTGGGGGCGCTGCTCATTGCCGGGCTGATGCCGGCCGGGGTGACGCTGGACCTGATGGTCTACCCGGAAACCGCGACCCGGCTCCGGTTCCTCGTGCTGCGCCTCGTCAGTTCGGCGCTGGCCCTCATGCTTTGGGCGTGGTTGCGCACTCCGGCCGGTCAAAAGCAGGCCCAGTTCGTCGGCCCGGCGCTGGCGTTGATACCGACGGCGTTCATCGCGGCCATGATCGGGATGAAGGACGGCTGGAACTCGCCCTACTACGCCGGACTGAATCTGGTGCTGCTGGCAGTGAACGTGGTCGTGCACTGGAACCTCCGCGAGTCGCTGACCGTCACGGGGCTGATCATCGGGTTCTATGTCGCCGCCTGCGTCGTCAACGGGACCCCACCGGACGGCGGCCTCGGTTTCAACAACCTCTATTTTCTGATCCTGACGGGGATCATCGTGGTGACCGGCAACCTCTTCTACAACGCCCTGCGCCGCCGGGAATTTGTCGCCCGCGAAGAGCTGAAGCTGAGCGAGCAGCGCCTGGCCCAGACCAACCAGAGCCTGCAGTCCAGCCAGCACGAGCTGGAAAACTCCAACCTCGAACTCAAGCTGCGCGAACAGGATCTCGAACAGACCAACAGCCGGCTCCGCGAACTCGACGAATCAAAGGGCCGTTTCTTTGCCAACATCAGCCACGAACTGCGCACGCCGCTCACGCTGCTGATCGCGCCGCTGGAATCGCTTCGCAGCGCCTCGGGCTCCCTGGCCGATCCGTCCGTGCGCGATCATTTCGAGACGATGCACAGCAACGGCATGCGGCTGCTGAAGCTCATCAACGACCTGCTCGAACTGGTGCGGCTCGATTCCGGCACCCTGAAGCTGAAATGCGCGCCGGTGCCCGCGGACGAATTCTTCCGCGGGCTGCTGAAGGCGCTCCGCGGGGTGGCGGAGGAAAAGGGGTTGCACCTGCACTGCGCGATCAACGGAGACGTCCCGCATCTGTTCGCGGACAGCGACAAGCTGGAGAAGATCTTTCTCAACCTGCTCTTCAACGCGGTCAAATTCACCCCCGCCGGCGGCGAGGTTGCCATTCTCGGGGAACGCGACGGCGACTTCGCCATCATCTCGGTGCGCGACACGGGCATGGGCATCAACCCGAAGCAGCTCGACTACATCTTTGACCGGTTCTGGCAGGCCGACTCGTCCACGCAGCGGAAATATCAGGGTGCCGGCATCGGTCTGTCGCTGGTCAAGGAACTGGCCGAGGCCCACGGCGGCTCGGTCAAGGCCGAGAGCACGCCCGGCAAGGGCACGACGATGAAGGTGCGCCTGCCGCTTGCCTCGGCGACCGACTGGGCGGCCGCCGAAGCGAACACGGCCGGTCATGCCGCCCGCGAGGCCCTGGAACAGGCTTCCGAAGCCCCTCCGGAGAAGGAGGTTTGGCTGGAAACGCTTTATCGGCGGGCGGAACTGTTTTCGGGCATTTCGCCGCTGCGGGATACGTTGCGGCCGTGGACCCCCACCGGCAGCGCGCGAAGGCGGCCCAAACTGGTGCTCGCCGACGACGAGCCGGACATGTTGCGCTTCCTGCGGTCGCAGTTGGCGGACGACTACGAAGTGATCGAAGCCGTGGACGGACAACAGGCCTTCAGCCTCGCCACCCAGACGCTCCCGGACGTGATGGTTTGTGACATGATGATGCCGGGCAAGGATGGCATGTCGGTGTGCCGCGAACTCCGCGGACAAATGTCCACCCGTTCCGTGCCGTTCCTGATGCTCACCGCGCGCGCCGACGAGGATACGAAGCTCCAAGCCCTGGCCGCGGGCGCCAGCGACTTCCTCGCCAAGCCCTTTTCGTCCCAGGAATTGCGGTTGCGCCTCAAAAACTTGGTGGACGCCAACCAGCTTCAGAAAGAGGTCGCCTGGCAGAACAAGAAACTTGAGGCCGCGCTGGAGCAGTTGAAGGAAACCGAAACCCACCTCGTGCAGACGGAGAAGCTCGCCTCCCTCGGCCGCCTCAGCGCCGGCATCATCCACGAGATCAACAACCCGCTGAACTACGCCCTGACCGCCATGCACGTGATCCGCAAGTGCGCGCCCAAGCTGCCCGAGGCGGACCGGAAGGACTTCGATGAATCGGTGGTCGACGCCGAGGATGGCCTGCGTCGGGTCGCGAACATCGTCGCGGACCTGCGCTCCTTCACCCATAGCCAGGCGGGTCCGGGACAGCAGATCCGGGTAAAACCGCTCCTCGAACGGCTTGAACGGCTGTTCTCCGCGGAGCTGAATCATCCCATCGGGATGCGGATCGAGGTGCCCGACGAACTGGAGGTTTTTGCGCATGCCAACCGGCTGCAACAGGTGCTCATCAATCTGGTGCAGAATTCCCTGGATGCGTTGAAGGTCCGGACCGAGGGATCCCCGGCGCCGGAAATCCTAATCACCGCTGGCGTCAATGAACACGTGCCCTACATCTCCATCCGGGATAACGGCCCCGGCATTCCTCCGGAAGTGCTGCCCCGGATCTTCGATCCGTTCTTCACGACGAAAGACGTCGGCGCCGGCATGGGCCTCGGCCTGAGCATCTGCTACCGGATCATGAGCGAGGCCGGCGGGCGCATCCGGGTGAACAGCCAGCCGGGCGAGTTCTGCGAATTTACTTTGGAATTTGCGGTCGAAACCGAATCCTAGACCCAATCAGCAGGCAATATGGAACAGCCTTACGACTATAAGCGGTTCGCCATCCTCTACGTGGATGACGAGGAGCGGTCCCTCAAGGGACTGGTCCGTGCCCAGTCGGACAACTTCCGGATCCTCACGGCGACGAACGCCGATGAGGGCTGGCGGATGCTCAACGAACACATCGACGAGATCGGCGTGCTCATGTCGGACCAGCGGATGCCCGGCGTGAAGGGGGTCCAATTGCTCGAGAAGGCGCGCCAGCTTCGCCCGCGCATCATCCGCATCCTGGCGACGGCCTACACCGACATGGACGCGGCCGTCGACGCGGTGAACACCGGCGCGATTTACAAATACGTCTCCAAGCCGTTTGAGCTGGGCCCCCTGGAGATCACGCTCAAGCGCAGCCTCGAGTTCTTCATGGTGCAGCGCGAGCGCGACGCCCTGCTCCGGGAAAAGCTGTCGGTGCTGCACAAGATGGTCATCACCGACCGGGTTCTCGGGCTGGGAGTGATGGCGTCCGGCCTGAGCCACAACCTCCGCAACTCCATGGCGGCGGTGCGCACGTTCCTCGAACTGACGCCCGAAATGCTCCACCGCGAGCGCCTGGACCTGGATCGACTGCAACACCCGACCTTCTGGCACGACTTCCACAGCAAGGTGCAGGGCCGTCTCAAGGCGGTCATCGAAGTCCTCGACGGCGTCTCCCAGTTCACCGAGCCGCCAGAACCTGTCTTTCACCACGAGACCGATCCGGCCACCGTGGTGGCGCACGGAATCGAACACCTCCGCGAGGATTTCCGGGCCAAAGGGGTGGCGCTGGTCAACCGCGTGCCCGCCGGGCTGCCGATCCTGAAGGTCGACGGCGAACGGTTTCCCCGCCTGTTCGAACTGCTGCTGCGGGACGAGCTCGCCAACCTTCAACCCGGCGACACCGTCGAAATTGACGGCCGCCTCGTTCCGGAAACCGAAACGACGGGCGCCGAGGTGGAGCTCAGCCTCTGCGACAACGGACCCGGCCTGCCGGAGGAGTCGCTCCGCTCCGTGTTCGATCCTTTTTTCACCCGGACCGACCAACCGGCAGACTTCGGCATCGGGCTGATGGCTTCATTTTTCATCGTCCACCATCACGGCGGCCGCATCGAGGTTCAGACCCGCCCGGAGGGTGGCCTGCGTTACCTGATCCGCCTGCCGCTGGACCGAAAGCCCGGCGCCGGCGAACAGGGCGGCGACTTCCTCGCCCGATTGATGACGAACGAGCGGCTCTGGGAGAAGATTCTCGCCAATTCATGAACCCTACCGCCACTTCGGCGCCGCCCCGGCCCATGAGCCAGACTGCGGCGGATTCCACCCGGGCGATGGAATCCCGTGGCCGCCTCTTACTGATTGATGCCGACCCGTTGATCCGCGAGGCGATTGAGCAAATTTTTGGCCTCGATTTCGACATACTCGCCGCCGACTGCGGGCCGGCCGCGCTCGAAGCTCTCGATGCGGGGCCGTTCCAAGTCGCGATTGTGGCCAGTTGGCTGCCAGGCATGTCGGCTTGGGAACTGATTCAACGGCTTCACCAAGTTCAGCCCGACGTCCAGGCCATCCTGCTGGGGACCGACCCGAACCTCGAGCTGACGATCCGCGCGGGCCACGACGAACTCTTCGCCGTGGTTCGGAAGCCTTTCGAGGTCTCGGCGCTGCGCGAGTTGGTGTTTCAAGCCCGCGGGCGCGCATTGATGCGGCGGGCCGACCGGGAACACCGGGCGCTTCAGGAGAAACAGGCCCGCCAAGCGGAGACCTTCCGGCTCGAACGCGACATCTACGCCGGCGCCCTGCACGACTTGAATGGTTCGCTGACCGTCATCAATTCCCTGGCCGAAACGCTGTCCCTGGACCTGTCGCAGGCCGCCTCGGCACCCCAACGAGCGGGCGGGATGCAGTTCCAAGAACTGCTCAACGATCTGCGCCATCAGAGCGCGATGGCCATCGAAATCTCCCGTCGCAGCATGCGCCTGGTCCGGCGCAACCACGACCCGGATCGCTGTGACGCCAAGGCCGTGCTGGAAGACCTTGGCCACCTGCTGCGCTCCCACCGTTCGGCCCGGGGGCACCAACTGCGCGTGCAACCGCCGCCCGCCGCGCTGCTGCTGAACGCGAGTGCCGCCGACGTCTTCCGCATGGTGACCAACCTCGGACTCAACGCCCTTCAGGCCACCAGCCGGCCGCACCGGGTGGACATCGAATGCTGGACCGTCCGCGATGCCCTCCCGCCCGTTACTCCGCCTACGGGTGGCCAACTGTCGCTGTGGATTCGGGATAATTTCCAGAACCGCCCTCCCTTCGTCGCCATCGCAATTCGCGACGACGGTCCGGGAGTTCCGGCCGATCTGGTGCCCCGGCTGTTCCGCGAGAGCCTCACGACCAAGGCCGAAGGCGAGGGAACCGGCCTGGGATTATGCGTGGTTTACGGCGCGGTCCTCGAAACCCGCGCCGCGTTGCACTTCAGCACCGTTCCAGGACGTGGCACCTGCATCACGCTCTACCTGCCGGCCTAGCCGGACATAAGGGGGAAGAATCAGCGGTCAGTGATCCGGCTTCGGTAAGGCGAAATGGGCCTCTGGTGAGGGCTGCCCGGTCTTCCAGCCGAGCTTCCTTCGCGCCCGCCCCGTTCAGGACTCCGGAAATTCAAACTCGACCTTACCCTTGTCGGCCAACCGCAGGTGGGCCGTAAAGGGTTTGCCAGCCTTGCTGATGAACTTGGTGAGCGCGTCGGTCTTACCGGTCGCCAGCAGCTTGCTGACCTGCTCCGGGTCCACCGGCTGTTGGAGGATGATCTTCCCGGTCTTGAACAGGCAGCGCTTCGCCTCGCGCTGGCTGTTTTCGCATAGGTAGTCCGCCGGGCCTTCAAACACCTTGCCCCTGCATTTGGGGCAAACCCCCAGCGCAGTCTGCCCGGTGAAATCTAGCTTCACGGCGGGTGCTGCCTCGGCCGCCTTCCTGCCAAACTTCCCCGCGCCCTTCTCCCGCGGTGCGAACTCAAAGCCGACTTTGCCGCCGTCGAGCTTCAGGAACGCCTCGAACTTGCGGTTCGTCTTTTTCGACACAAATCCCTTCAACAGGTCGGTCTTGCCCTCGGCCAGCAGCTTGCCAACCTGAGTCCGGTCAATCGCCTGCTGCAGAATGATCGCGCCGGTCTTGAAATCGCAGGTGCGTTCCGCACTCACGGACTTCTCGCAGACGTAGTTCATCCCGTTCTCGAAGACCTGCGCGCCACACTTCGGGCACCTGCCAACGGACTCCTTCCCGGTGAAATCCACCACGGTGGCCTCGCCGTTGTCCCTGTCCTCACCGAAGTCGAACTTCGCCTCAAACGTCGGGGTCAGCTTGATGATCGCCGCGAACGGAAAGCCCTGCTTGCTGCGGAAACCCTGAAGCGGCCCGACCTGCCGGTCGCGGATGAGCGCCTCGATCTCCGCCGGCTCGAACTGCCGGCCGGCGGTGATCTTCCACAGCGCGAAGTCGCAGCCCTGACACTGGAACTTCTTGTAGTTCTCGTGCACCTCGCCGCCGCACTTCGGGCAGGGCACCTGCAGGACGCCAAAGTCGCCCGGGATCGTGTCGTGCTCAAACTGCTTTGCGCGGCCGACGATGTCCTGCGTGAGCCGCCGGATCTCGTCCATGAACTGCTCGCGCTTGAGCTGGCCGCGCTCCATCTGCTTGAGCTGATACTCCCAGTTGCCGGTCATCTCCGGCTTCGTGAGCGTCTCAACGCCCAACCCGTTGAGCAGGGTGATGAGCGAGAACGCCTTCGCGGTCGGCTTGAGCTCCCGCTGTTCGCGCAGCATGTATTGCTCGCTGATCAGTCCTTCGATGATGGAAGCCCGCGTCGCCGGCGTGCCCAGGCCGCGCTCGCTCATCGCTTCGCGCAGTTCCTCGTCATCCACCAGCTTGCCGGCGCCCTCCATCGCGGAGAGCAGCGTCGCTTCCGTATAGCGCGGGGGTGGTTTGGTGACGTTGGCCTTCACTTCGACCGCGCTGGTCTGCACGCGTTCGCCCTGCTCCACCGGCGAGAGGTTCGGCGTGTCGTCGGAGTCGGCCTCCTTGCCGTAAACTTCCAGCCAACCCGGCTTCACCAGCACCTTGCCGGCGCTCTTGAACGGCTCGCCCTCGACCCGCGTGATGCGCGTGGTCTCCAGAAACTCCGCCGCCGGGAAGAAGACGGCCAGGAAGCGCCTGGTCACCAGGTCGTAAAGCTTCTGCTCGGGTTCGCTCAGGCTCTTGGGAACCACACCCGTGGGAATGATCGCAAAGTGATCGCTGATCTTCGCGTTGTTGAAAATGCGCTTGTTCGGCCGGACCCAGCCCTGTTCGAGGATCTTCCCGGCGGCGCTCCGGTAACCCGCCACGTCACGCAGCGAGTCCACCGTCTGTTTTACCGTGCCGAGGTAATCTTCCGGCAGCGCGCGGGCGTCGGTTCGCGGATAGGTGAGCACCTTGTGCTTCTCGTAGAGCGCCTGCGCGAGGCCGAGCGTGTTTTTGGCGCTGAAGCCAAAGCGGCCGTTCGCCTCCCGTTGCAGGGTGGTCAGGTCGTAAAGCAGCGGCGAAAGCGACGTGGTGGGTCTGCTTTCTTCGGTGACGATTCCCGGTTTGCCCAGGCACTTCCTCCGGATGGACTCGGCCCGGGCCTGATCCCAGAGACGCTCCGCCTTGAGCTCCGAATCCTTGTCGTCACTGCGGGCAAACTTCTCGTCGAACCAGCGCCCAGGATAGCTGCCCTTGGCCGCGTCGAAGGTGCCCAGGACCTCCCAGTAGCCGCGAGGAACGAACTTGCGGATCTTCGCCTCGCGCTCGACCACGATGGCCAGCGTCGGCGTCTGGACGCGGCCCACGGTCGTCAGATGAAATCCGCCCGACTTCGAGTTAAACGCGGTCATCGCCCGCGTGCCGTTGATGCCCACCAGCCAGTCGGATTCGGACCGGCAAACCGACGCATCCGCCAGCGGCCGCATCTGGCCGTCGGTGCGCAGGGCGTTGAAGCCGTCGCGGATCGCCGCCGGTGTCATGGACTGGAGCCAAAGCCGCTGCACGGGTTGCCTGGCCCCGGTGTAGGCGGCGATGTTGCGGAAGATCAGCTCGCCCTCGCGACCCGCGTCGCAGGCGTTGATCAGCGTGTCCACGTCCTTCCGTTTGATGAGCTTGGCCAGCGTCTTGAGCCGTCCCTCGGACTTCTCAATCGGCTTCAACGCGAACCGCGGCGGGATGTGGGGCAGCTTGTCGAACGACCATTTGCCGCGGACGATTTCAAACTCCTCCGGCACGGAAAGTTCGAGCAGGTGGCCGACGGCGGACGAGATGACCTGCCGGTCGCTCTCGAAAAAATCACCGGACTTGTCCTTGGTGAAGCCGCCCAGCGCCTTGGCGATGTCCGCGGCGACCGACGGTTTTTCCGCGATGATGAGGGCCTTACCCATGACTGAAGTGTGCGGACGTGTAGCTGCCGTGTTTGCGGTGCCGCAAGGATTTGTTTTTGGAAGCCGAAGCCGACCGGTGCGAAAAAGCCCGCTGCCGGTGACCGGAAGCGGGCCGAAATTGGACCATCAACGCACTCAGCGCCGTTTCGGCCGGATCAGGATGACCTTCTTCTCGCTGCCATCGACCTCGACGGAATGGGTTTCCACATCCAGATCCTCCTTGAGCGCCTGGTGGATGACATAGCGGTCGTAGGCGTTGAGCGGTTCCATTTCGACGATCTCGCCACGCCGACGAACCTTCTCCGCCGCTTCCTTCGCCCGGCTGACGAGAAGTTCGCGGGCCTGTTGGCGGTAGCCGCCGACGTCGAGGACGATGCGGGGGATGCGGCTGTCGCTCTTGAAGACGATCCGGTTCAGCACAAACTGAAGATCCGAAAGGGTCTGGCCGGCACGCCCGATGAGGCGGCCCGGGTCATCAGTGTGGATGTCGAGCAGGACCTGCTCATCCAACGACGTTTCGGTGATGGTGACCGCAAAGCCAAGCTGCGAAAGCATGTCTTGGAGGGCGGTCTTGGGCTCAATGTTGGGCGATTCGGGTTTCACAGGAAAGGCAGGTGGAAAAATGGGGCGGGCTCACCGACGTTTGTCGACCGGAGCCAGGGGCGGCGTAACTTTGGCGTCGTTCATCTTGGTGAGCTTTGTCTGGAGGACACTCAACAGGTTTTGGACCGTCCAGTAAAGGGTGAGTCCGGAGCTGTAGTCGTAGAGGAAGACCACGAAGAACACCGGCATGAACTTCATCATCTTCTGCTGCACCGGGTCCATCTGGGGCGAAACCGGGGTCAGGCTCGACATCCAGAGGGACGTTCCGCACATGAGCAGCGGCAGCAGGTTGACGGGCAGGCCGACCCCGGCGATGCCAAAGAACGGTATGAAGCCAAGCCCCGGAATCATGAAGATGGTGTCCGGCTGGGAAAGATCATTGACCCAGAGAAACGTCTCGCCGCGGAGTTCGATCGCGGTCCGGAGCATGAAGAAGAAGCCGATGAACACCGGAAACTGGATGAGCATCGGCAGGCAGCCGGACGCCGGGTTCACGCCGTTTTTCTTGAACAGTTCAAGCTGCTTGTGGGCGAACTTCTTCTGGTCGTCCTTGTAGCGTTCCTTGAGGGCCTGAAGTTCCGGTTGGAGCGCCTGCATCTTCTTCATCGACCGCGTGCTGATGGCGGTCAACGGCCAGAAGATGAGCTTGATGAAAACTGTCAGCCCGACGATTGCCCAGCCGTAGGACGGGATGAGCTTGTGGACGAGGTTCAGCGAGAGGAGCAGCGTCTGGGCGAAGAACCCGGTGATCCCCGTGAAGTCCATCACCAAGTCCAACCGCGGCGACAACTGCGAAAGGCCGAAGTATTCTTTGGGACCGGCATAGACGCTGAATTTCCGCTCAATCACCCCGGCCGCGGCCAGCGTCGCCTCAGGATAGGCCAGCGCAGTCTGGTAGGCTTCAGGTTTGGGATTCAGCTTTCCGTCGGCCTCCAGCTGGGACTTGGTCGGAGCCCGCAGCGGGTAGTTCCTGGCGATCACCTTGGACGCGGGGTGCTCAGGCACCGTGATCAGGGTGAAAAAACGGTTATGCACCGCCGCCCAGACGACGTTGGTCTCCCCGTCCAGATATTCCGGCCTGGGCGCAGAGGTGTTGCAGCCCAGCGTCGTGTTGGCAAACCAGTTGGCCTCGATGTGCTGGGTCTTGTCACCGTTGAACCAATACACCCCGGTCGTGTCGGCCTTTTCATGCGGGTCCATCGGGGCGGCAGTGCCGACGACCAGTTCCTGGACGGGGACCGTGACCGGCTTCGCGCCCGGGTTTTCGATCCGCTCGGTCACGTGCAGGATGTAGTTGCTCGCGATGTTGAACTGCCGGACCAGCCTCAATCCGTTCGTCAACGTCTTCTGCGCAATCACGCCGTTGGTAACGGCACGAAGCTCAAAATGCCCGTCCTCGGTCAGGGCGGGCGCGTTGGCGTAAGTGAAGGCGGGCAGGAACGAATCCTTGTTCAGGCTGGCCAGCTCATTCGGTTTCGCACGCTCGCGCCGGTTCAGGGGAATGCGGGCGGGGTAGTCCTTGAGTTCAATCAGCTGAATGCCGCCCCCGCGGGAGGTGATGATGGCCCGGATCCGGTCGTTCCCGATCGAAAGGGTCTGCTCGCTTGCGGTCAACAGCGTGGGGGGCGGTGCCGCCGTCGCCGTCAGCGAGGGAATGCTGGCCGCGGGCCCGACATTGGTCGAGCCGGGTGCTAACGGACTCACGCCGCCGCTCACGGCGTTGGTCATCACCGGCACCGGGATGTCGGGATAGATCTTTTTGGCCGCCCATTGCAGCCCCATCAAACCCGCGAACGCCACCAGCAGTGTAATTATGCCTTTTCGGTCCATGTCGGAGAAATCGGTTCCGTCGAAATCAAGTCGGGCACCGGGTCATGACCCGAACCGCCCCAAGGTTGGCACCGGCACAGCCGGCGGGCCGCCATTGCACAGCCCCGGGCAGCCCCGTGTCGCTTCACCGCTTCCAGGGCGTAGGCCGAACAGGTCGGCTCAAAGCGACAGGACGCCGGCTGCCCCATCAAAAGATTCTTGGCCGGCGAAACCAGCCATCGGTAGCCCAGCAACAGAGCCACCGCCAAATGCTGTCCAAGCTTCAAGGCCGGTCGCTCCCTGACGGCGACTCCACCGGCTTGGCTCCGCCGAACAGTCCGGCCCGGCGTAACGCCTCCCGAAAATCCCGATCCACGGCGGACTGTTCCCGGCCGACGATCGAGTTCCGCGCCACGAGCACCAAGTCGGCCGGTTGCACCATCTCGTGCTGCAGTCGCCGGAAGGCCTCCCGCAACACCCGGCGGGCCCGGTTACGGATCACCGCCTGGCCGATGCGCTTGCTGGTGATGACCCCCACCCGTGATCCCCGCCCTTCGGTGGCCGGACACCAGTTCAGCAGCAGGCATCCGACTGCGAGCCGCCTGCCGTCCGCCTTGAGCCGCGCAAATTCCCGCGCGGCACGGAGCCGCCGGCCCGAAAGAAAATGGCGCGGCGCGGCAGTCATGACGGTCAGCGTGAGAATGACGGTCAGCGTGAGATCACACCGGAGTCAGGCGCTTGCGGCCCATGTTGCGACGGCGACGGATGATTTCACGGCCGCTCTTGGTGGACATGCGGGCGAGAAACCCGTGCTGGCGCACCCGGCGGATTTTTGAAGGCTGATACTGACGTTTCATGCTGTGTGTAATCCCGTCCCGACGCGGGAAACGGAGCGGCGGACAGTAACAATCGCGAAAGTCGCGTCAACCGCTGCTTCACTCCGCCTCACCGGACGCCGGCTCCGTCATTTGGGGTGGCAGCTCGATTTTCAGGTCGGCCAGAAGCTCCCGGTAGGCCCGGTTTTGCCGCAAAAGCCTATGCCCGGCGTCCTTGAGCTTGTCCACATCGGTCGGTGGCAACACGAAACTCGTCGGCAGGTTGAGAAAGAACCGCCGTTCCTTCAGGTCCCGGAAATTCGTGAAGTTGATCATCACGGGATACAGCTTGATCTCCGTCTTGCCGCTCAGCTCGCGCTGCCAGGATTCAAACTGCTCCTTTACCAGTTCCAGGGTTTCGAACGAATACCGGTCCAAAGTGTGGTTCGCGGCGGCGGCCCCGACCGTCAGGGACCCGGGAGGCCGTTCGCGCTGATCCCAGGTCCGGTCCGGAAACGAATAGGCATTGGCGCTGATGACCACCACGCGCTTCACCTTGGCCGGCTCCATGTCACCCAACAGCTCGGGTTGGGCCTGCATTGCGTGCATGCCGTCGAGGAACGCCCTCAGCCCCAGGTTGTCCGAGACTCCGCCGTCCACCAGATGGATGAAGGGCCGGTTGGTGGCATTGAGGAAGGATCTCATCTCGCTCGCCCGCAACCGCACGCGGCCCTCGTCCGGCCGATAACGGCGCGTAATCCATTCGGCCGGCACAAACCCGCACTGCCCGGCGTAGTTGTTCAACGTGATCGGCGTGAGGGCGGCCGGCACCGCCGACGACGCTGCCACAGCCCGGGAAACGGGAAAGGCGTCCACCCCCGAGCACAGCAGGTCGAACTGATACTGCGTGAACTCAAACCGCGCACCGGTGGAGATGTCGGTCGAGTTGAGGATGACGAACGGTCCCGGGCGCCGACCCAGATCACCAATGGTCGCTCCGTGAAACAGAATCCGGTCATAGAACTCGGCGGCGAGTTCCGAGCGCCCGAATCGGCCCGAGGCCAGCCGCGGCCAGTTCAGCGGATTGACCGTCCGCAGCAGCAGGTTCCCCTGCACGTTGCGTTTCAGGAAGTCAGTTTCCAGTCTCGGAAAAATGCCGTCGCCATAGATGCCATAGGCGGCCGCCGTCACCGACCCGCCCGACACGGATGAGATCGCGTCGATCTCATCCAGCAGCCGGCGGGGGCCCTCCGCCGCGGCGAACGTGGTGTCCCGGAGCTCCTCCAACACCCCGTAGGCCAGCGCCGCGGCCCGCGTGCCACCGCCTGAAAACGCCACCAGAAACAAGGTCTCCTCGGAATTGTTCGGCCGAGGCTGCTTGTGAAAATAATAGCCGGCGTCCGAGTCACGCTGCCCCAACGGCGCGTTGACGGGGCGGGTCGCGCAGCCGGACCACGCCAGCAGGAGCAGGAGCGGAACGGAGAAACGCGAACGGTGGAACATGGCCCGGCCAGCCTTCGAAGACCGCTTCACCGGGTCAAGTTGCAACCCCGCATTTCCCACCCCATAAATCGCCCATGGATCCGCAATTGAACGGCAAGGTCGTCCTCATCACGGGCGCTTCGGGCGGCATCGGCACCGCCCTCGCCCGCCAGTTCGCCGCCGAAGGCGCCCGCGTCGTCCTGCATTACCGGACCGGAAAAGTTCGCGCCGCCCAACTGGCCCGGGAACTCGGCCCGGACGCATTCCCCGTTCGCGCCGACCTCACCCGCGAGCCGGAGGCGAAGCGCATGTTTGCCGCCGTCGTGAAACGATTCGGCCGCGTGGACACGCTCGTGGTCAATGCCGGTGCCTGGGCCGGCGCTAGCGAGTCCATCGCCGACCTCTCGCTCCAGCGTTGGCGCCAGACGGTGGATGCGGTGCTGACCTCCGCCTTTCTCAGCCTGCGGGAATTCAGCCGGCTCGTCCGCCAGCAGCGCCGGGGCAACGCCATTCTCGTCGCCTCCACGGCCGGGGTTTTCGGTGAAGCGGGACACGCCGACTACGCGGCGGCCAAGGCCGCAATGGCCTACGGGCTGGTGCGCACGCTGAAGAACGAGTTCGCCCGCCTTGCGCCCCATACCGCCGACTACTGCGGCGGCCGCATCAACTGCATCTGCCCCGGCTGGACCGTCGTGCCGCGCAATGCCGCCAAACTCGCCGATGCCGGCATCGTGCGAAAAGTCACCGCCACGATGGCCCTGCCCCAGATCGGCCGGCCCGCCGACATGGCCCATGCAGCCGTCTTCCTCGCCTCGGATACGCTCGCCCGCCACATCACCGGCCAGACCCTCGTCATCGCCGGCGGCATGGAGGGACGTTTGCTCTGGCAACCCGCCGAAATCGACCCAACCCTCGCCTAGCCATGAGCCCCACCGCGGTCATCAAAGCCACCTACTTCGTCGAAGTCGTCTCCTCCTGGTGCCATTGGGCCGAACCCGCCTGGGCCGAACTTCAGCAGCGCTACCCAGGTTCGGTGGAATTCGGCTGGAAGCTCGCCCTCATGGACGCGACCGGCCTGCCCGTGTCACGCCACCAGTGCGAATGGTTCTATCGGCGCAGCGGCACCATTGTGGGCTCGCCCTACCTGCTCAACGCCGGCTGGTTTGAGCCGGAGCGGAAGGAATACCTCGCGCCCAACCTCGTGGCGGAAGCCGCCCGTGATTTTGGCGTGAACGACGACCGGACGCGGCTTGCCCTCGCCCACGCCGCCGTGCGGGAAGGCGCCAAGGTCGGCCGCTGGGAAGTCGCCGCCGAGGTGGCCGCGCGCGCGACCGGGCTCGATGCCACGGCGCTGCTGGCCAGGGCCCGCTCGCCGGAAGTCGAAACCCGTGCCCGGGCCGCCACGGCCGAGTTCCATGCGCTCCAGGTCACGCAAAGGCCGACCTTTGTGCTCGAAAGCCGCATTGGCGACCGGGCGGTGTTCTCCGGCACCTGGCGGGCCGCGCCCCTGATCGCGGCGACCGACTCGATGCTGGCCGATGCCGCGGCTTACGCCGCCCACGCCGCCCACTTCGGTGGGCCGCCCGCGCAATAGCCCGGGCTCCACGGTGACCCGGTTCGGCCGGCGACTGCTTCCGGGCCGGCTTCCGGGCACAAAAAGGGCCCCGGTTTCCCGGGGCCGATTCGAAGAATGATGCAACCGGATTCAGGCTTGGCGGCGGCGCCGCCACAGGCCACCCACGGCCAGCGCCAACGCGCCACCCGCAGTCCAAGTCGAGGCTTCGGGGACCGTCGCTCCCTCAAATTGGAGGTCCAGCACGACTTGTTGGCCCCCGTCAAAAACTGTGTTCTCGAAATTAACGTAGAGGTCGTTGGCGCTGACGGTGAGGTCGCTCAAGTCGAAACCAGCCAAACTCGTTGCCCCATTGATGGTCACACCAAACAAATCAGGATCGCTCAATAGGGTATCACTAAAATGAAACCCGTTAAACGCAGCGGAGCCAAAGTTTACAAAAACGCCGGGGGAAAAGATGTTTCTGAAGATGATCTGAGTCCCCGAAAGGTCGATGTCAATGATCCCAAAAAGACTTGCTTCAACACTCGGACCCACAACGACGTTGCCGAAAGGTGTGGCCACACTACCAATAGATGGGGACTCAAAGGTCACCCCGATGGTTGCCCCATTCCAGTCCGCCGCCAGCGCGGGCGCCGTGCTCAATAACCCCATGGCCGCGATGGCCATGCCTAAATGCAGATGTTTTTGTGAATTCATGTAAAACTCCTTGTTGAACTACCGCGTTGCCGTCCGGGAACTCTCCCCCCCCCCGCGGACCGAAGACAAGGGCCAAATATCGAAATTTGGCTATTCTCCGGCGCCTTGTGACCCCGTGGCATCACGGTGGTGCGAGGTGGGTGGCCCCGCGCCGCCAGCCGCGGAGCGGCGGCAGAACGTAGCCCACAGCGTGAGCCATTGGTATCTACACAAGTCAGAAAACAGCTGATCCTATTGAGGTTTCATCCCTCTCCTCCGGACGAAGGAGGAGAGGGCCGGGGGAGAGGAGGTGCTTTCATTGGGTTTCCCCTCTCTCCAGCTCTCTCCCCACTCGTTCCTCGCGGGGAGAGAGGGGACTTGTGTAGATATCAATGGCGTGAGCTGTGGGAGTGGTGGGCGGGAGCGCAAGCGAGCCCCGACAGGGG